>DASSZD010000070.1:0-78743 GCA_035702985.1 Acidimicrobiales bacterium | reverse complement strand
GTCGGGGGCGGCGCCGCCACGTTGGCCGACACCCCGGCGGATCCCACCGGGACGTAGATGCTGCCCTCCTGCACGGAGACGCCTCCGGGGGTGTCGGCGACGAAGATCAGGTAGGAGTTGGACGGATCGGGCGGCACCGAGAAGGAGAACACCGAGCCGGTCTTGTCCACGCTGGGCTTGTCGTAGATGGTGCCCGACCCGCTCTCCAGCGACACCGTCACGGTCTGCCCCTTGGCCAGGCCGCCCACCGTCACCGTGACCGGGACGTTCTGGTAGGTCAGGGTCACGGTGCCGGCATCGTGGGTCGGACTGGCGGCCGTCAGCTGGAACTGGGCCGGCGTGGTCATCGCCGCCTGGTAGCCCGTCGCGGACACGGCCAGGCTGTACTTGCCGCTGCCCAGGCTCTCCAGATCGGACGTGAACTGCCCGGTGCTGCAGTCCGATGAGGTGCAGCTGATGACCGGGGACTGGACGGTGCCCCCCGGGGTGGTGAGGCTCACCACGGCGGAGGTCGCCCGCGATCCGGCCGGGGCGGAGATGGTGCCGGTGACCTGACCCGCCATCACCTCGAAGCTGGCCGCCGTCACGCCCGGGCAGACCAGGAGACCGGAGGCCTGCTGGGCGGGTATCCCGGTGCCGGTGACCGTGAGGTCGTAGTAGTCGGGTGCCACGCTGGGCAGCGACGCCGTCCCCGATCCGGACACCGACGCCGTCTGGCTGGACCCGTCACCGGTGGCCTCGACGGTGGCCCCGTTGGTGCAGCTGAGCGGGGCCTGGGTGGGCGGCGCAGCCGGGGTCAGCGAGACGCTGGCGCCGGTCAGGCTGGCCCCGGCCAGATTGGCGGTCACGGTGACGGTGAGCTGTACCGGCGTGGGGCTGAGCGAGACGTCCTTCTCGGTGGTCAGCGTCGCCGACGTGGAGAAGCTCTGCTGGTAGCCCGTCGAGTACTGGTACCCGCTGAGGCTGGCCTGCAGCAGGTAGCTCCCGTCCGGGATGATGTACGTCGGCGGAGCGAAGCTGTAACGGCCGCTGCTGTCGGTCGAGCCGCTGGCCAGCGGGGTGCCGGGATTGGACGGGTCGATGAGATCCACGGTCGCACCCTTCAGCGGGCATCCCGCTGGTGTCGACCCGCTGCAGGTACCCGGCGTGGTCACGTAGCCGTTGACGGTGTTGGTGTCGAAGGTCAAGGTGACGGTGACGGCTGGAGGCGCCTGGCCCACGTAGTAGGTGATGGTCTCGCCGAAGGGGGCGTAGCCGGTCTCGCTGAAGGAGAAGGTGTACTTGGTGGGATCAGCGGTCACGGTGTAGCTGCCGGCCTTGGTGGACTGAACGGTGATGGGACCGCCGATGGCACTGGTGGCGGTGATCGCGACCCCCGCCACCGGTTTGCCGGTGAGGCTGTCGAGGACCGTGAATGCCTGGGACACCTGGGTGGCCTTGAGGGTGATGGGGGCCGAGGAGCTGCTGACGGCGTTGTCCCCGGCTGCGATCACGGCGGTGACCGCCGAAGAGCTGGCGTATCCCGTCGCCTGTGCAACGACTGCGTAGGTCGCCCCGACGCAGACCCCGCCGTCGCTGGCCGAGGAGTTGGTGAGCACGAAGTTCCCGTTCGTGTCGGTCTTCCCGGTCAGGATCGGCAGCGACGCCGCCGAGCACGCCGCGTCCGGCTGGGGAGTGGCGGTCACGGTCGCCCCGGCCAGGGGGCTGGAACTGGCGTTGATCACCCCGTCGACGGTCCCGGTGAGGTAGCCCTCGAGCGGGGGCGCCGGGGCGGCCGAGACGGTACCGCCCGTGGTGGGGAGGTTCTGGCAGGCGACCGCGGCACCGCAACCGGTGTACGGGTCGGCGTAGCTGGTGGTGAGGGTCTGGAACCCGGCCCCGCTGACCGTGACCACGTACGGTGCGGCGGTCACCGACAGGTCACTGAAGATGGCGTCCGTGGTCGTGGCGCTGAGGGTCTGCGAGCCGATGGTGGCACCTGACGTCGTCAGGGTCACCGTCGGGTAGGGGAGCCCCTGCTGGGTGCTGTACACCGGTTTGATGTCGAACTGGAAATGCGGGGTCAAGGAGATGGGATCGGAGCCTGGCGCGTAGGTCTCGCTGCCGGTGGCCGGGGTTACGGGGCCGGTCGTCAACGCCCCGAGGGTCTGGTAACACGCCCCCAGGCAGGGGTTCACGGTGAATCCCCCGACGGTCAGGCTGTCGTAGCCGCCGTGGGAGAACGTGACGTTGTACACCCCGGGGTACACCAGACCGGCGCTGAGACCGGGCTCCTGCCACACGATCTGGCTGGTCGAGCTGGTCGAGAGGGATTCCCCCTGCTCGGCCGGGGCCACCGCGATGGCCGTGCCCGGCCCCGGGGAAGCCACCGTACCGGCCACGCTCACCGGGTTCGGTACGAGGACCATCTGCGCCGCAGCCTGCTTCAGGGCCGTGGTGGTCGTGGGCAGATCCTGGGCCTGGAAGGCCCCGCCGGCGACCCGCACGGTGACCGAGCCGGGTACCAGGCCCTGCATGTCGGCGCCGGGGATGGTCCACGCGCCGGCCCCGCTGGTGGTGGCCGTGAACGATCCCTGCTGGGTGGTGCCTCCGGGCTGGGTCACCTGGCCGGACACCGTCACCGACGCCGGCAGGTCAGGCCCCGCCAGCGCCGGGCAGCTGCTGCCGGGGGCGGGTGGCAGGTCCGACACCGGGCAGTTCTGCACCCCGGCCGGTGTCCGCCAGGGGAACTGCAGCGAGACGGTGACGTCCGGGGCCGGCGGGACCAGGATGGCGGTATTGACCAGCGACGAGTTGTCCAGGGCCGGGAACGGAGCGGTGGTGGGCGCCGTGTAGGTGGTTCCGGTCGACGGGTCCGTGTAGCGGAAGGACGCGGTGAACATGGCGCCCGGCCCGGTGTTGGGGAGCTGGACGACCGGCTGTGTGGTGTTCTCGGCGCACGAGACCGCGAACAGGGCGCCCAGTGTGCCGGGCACCCCGGTGACGGTGACGGTGACGTTCTTGGTCAGCACCGGGGTGGAGGATCCGCTCGGGATGATCTCGGTGTCGACCCGGTAGGCGGGACCGATGGTGAGGGCCGGCTTGGCGTAGGTGGTTCCGGGCGCACCGGTCAGCAGGTAGTTGGTGTCAGGGGCCAGGGTGATGGCGTTGGTGTACGGGTGGTAGAGCCCGGCGTCGCTGCAGATGCCGGCGCCGCCGGTGGTGTTCGGACCCTGGATGGTCAGCGTGTAGGTGCCGTGCGGCAGGTTGTCGAACTCGAAGCCTCCATGGGGGGCGTCGGCCCCGGACGCCACCGGAGGGTTGGTCGGCTGGAAAATCTGCCCGGTGGCCGTGCTGGTCAGCTGTACGACCGGGTTGGCCACCGGGTTGCCGAGGGTGTCGACGACCATCCCGGCCAGCTGGTCGAGGGTGGGCATCAGGATGGGAGCGGCGAAGGTCAGGCTCCCTTCCGCCACCGTGACCTGCTGGTCGGTCGTCTCGAAGTCGCCGGGGACTGCTGCCTTCTTGAGCAGGTCGAAGCTCTGGCAGCTGGTGGACGTGGGGCACACCGCGGTGACGGTGTGGTTACCGGGGCCCACCTTGTTGATGGTGTACGCCCCGCTGGCATCCGTGGTCACCGATGTGGGCTGGCCGTCCAGGTCGATCTGGGCCCCGGTCACGGCCTGGGACGTGGCCAGGGACCGCACGCTGCCCTGGATGGTGGCGGTGTCGATGCTCGCCGGCGGGACCGCCGGCAGGGAGAGGCTCACCGTCTGGGTCTGGCCCGGTCCGACCGTCACCTGGGCGGACTGTGTCAGATAACCGAAGTCCTGGACCGACAGCACGTACTGGCCGGGGGGCACATTGCCGAAGTCGAAGCTGCCGACCGTGCCTCCGGAGGTGGTCAGGGTCTTGAAGACGTCCGTCTGGTCGGCCAGGACGGCCCCCGCCCCGGCCAGGCCCCTGCCGTTGGCGTCGGTGGCCACCCCGGTGACGTCGCCGGTGGAGGGGGTGACGGTGGCGTTGACCACCACGTTGGCGGAGCCGGCCTGCAGCCCGACCTGCTGGGTCTGGGCCACGATGCCCGGACCGGACACGGTCAGGGCGTAGGTGCCCGGGGCGGGGAGGTCCGGAAGGGCGTAGGTGCCGACCGCCCCGGTGGTGGTGGTGGTTGTGGTCCGGGTCAGCGATCCGTTGGACACGCTGACCGTCAGGCCGCCCACGGGCTGGCTGGTCGCGGAGGACACCACGGTGCCGCTGACCGATCCCTGGCCCGGGACCATCTGCAGGTCGATGGCCGCCTGGTGGCCGCCTGCGCCCAGGGTGACCAGGGTGGTCTGGGTGGAGTACCCGGGGAGGGTCGCGGTGACCAGGTACGTGTCGGGCGTGGTCAGGCCCTGCAGCGCCCACGTCCCGGTCGCTCCCACCGTCGGGGTGCGGGTGGTCAGGTTCACGGTGCCGTCCGTGATGGTTATCTGGGCGCCCCCGAGCGGCCCGGACGGTCCGCTGACCAGACCCGACAGGGCGCCGTCACCGGGCACCAGCCGCGACTGCAGGACCACCGGCTTGCCGTTGCCGGTCACGTTGACGACGTAGTTGGCCGTGGCGTAGCCCGGTTTGGAGAACGACACCAGGTAGTAGCCCGGGGTGCTGATCGACGCGATGGCCCAGGAGCCGTCGGCGTTGGTGGTGGTGGAGAGCGAGTCCACGCTCGGGACCGAGGTGCGGAGGGGGTTGGTGACCGGCAGGTCGGGACCGAACAGCTTGCCCAGCCCGAACGAGGCGGATGCCAGCTCGATCGGCGCCCCGCCCGTGACCGACGCGGCCAGGGTGGCGGTCTGGGCCGCCTGGGAGCTGAGCGACGTCGGGGCCACCGTGACGGTCACGCCGCCCGGCTGGGAAGCGGCGACCTTGCCGCTCAGCCGGCTCGGCGTTCCGGCCGTCCCCGATCCGCCCCCGGCGCTGCCGGCGCTGCTCCCGCTGCCCCCCGCCGCGCTCCCCCCGCCCGAGGACGACCCGCCCCCGCCCGCTGCGGACCCTCCGCCGGACCCGCCGGACCCTCCGCCGCCGGACCCGCCGGACCCGGCCCCGGAGCCGCCGCTCGGCCCGGCGGCGGTGGACACCGGCGGGTTGTTGTTGGCCGCCCGCTCGGTGGCCGACCGGCTGAGGTGGTGGTTGAGGTCGGTGATGCCGACCACCGCCACCGCCGCCCACAGGGCGACCACCACGGCGATGATCAGCCCTTTGGACATGAACGAGGGGAGCAGCGGCCGCTGGGTGAACGCCGCTTCGACGTGCAGGGGGGTGCCCGGGGTGCGGACCCTGACCCCGTAGGCCCGGCGCCTGGGGGCGCCGGCCAGCGGGCGGGGGGCGCTGAGGCGGGCCGGGACCCGGACCTCCTGGCCCGCTCCGAGCACCTGGGTCTGTCCCGACACCCGGACGTGCAGGTCGGGTTCGGGGGCGACCGGCTCGATGTCGACCCGGACCGGGGCCCGCCCCCGGTTGCGCAGGACCACGTGGGCCCGCCCCCGGCGACCGCCTCTGGTTTCGGGCGGCTCTATGGTCGCCGCCACCACCGAGCCGTCGGCGATGGTGAGTGACAGGTCCGCGCTGCGGGCCGTGCCGGCGCCGTCGCCGGCCACCACCGACGCGGCGAGACCGGCGGCCGGGTGGCCGAGAGGGACGGTGATGACCACCTCGAACACCGCTGCGCTCCCGGGGGCCAGGCTGTCCAGGGCGTCCGGCACGGCCACCCAGGCCGGGTCTATGCCGACCACGGTCAGACTGACCGGCGTGGGGTCGTCCCCGACGTTGGTCACGGTGACAGGTATCCGGCACGGCTGCCCCGGGGCGGCCTCCGCCGCCGGGGCCGACACGGTGAGCGAGGCGCTGGGGCCGAATCCGGGCCGGCTCACGGGACGTTCACCGTGAGGGGGTCGACCTGCGGGTTGCAGGCGGTGGTGCCGCCGCTGCCCGCCGGGGTAGAGGTCTGCGACCCGGTGGCCTGGCTGCCGCACACCGGCTGGGCCGCGCCCTGCGCGGTCTGGACCACGACGCTCTCCTGACTGGAGGTCCCGACCGGGAACGCCACCGCCACCACGAAGTTCTGCGGGGCGTCCACGTTCGAGAAGGTGAACTGCCCGGTGCTGTCGGTCTCCACGGTGGCCACGCTGACCGTCGGGTACTGGCTGGCCAGGTACAGGGTGACCTGGGCGCCCGGTACGGCCCTGGTCGGGTCGGACGCCAGCGCCACCCTGCCGTATATGGAGGCGGCCGGGGCCAGCACCGGGTCGTACCGGAGCCGTTGCCCGGCGGTGAGGGAGACGATCGACGAGACCGGCTGGCCCCCGACCCTGGTGAAGCTGACGGTGTAGGTCCCGGGCGCCACCCCGTCGATCTCGTAGCTGCCCGGCGTGGGGGAGTCCGCCGACATGACCTTGTAGGAGGTGGCGCCGGAGCTGAGCACGACGGTCACCTGGTGCACGGCGCCCCCGCCGGACTGGGAGATGGTGCCGTACACCGAAGCGGTGTCGGCCACCAGGTCGGCGTCCACCGCGCTGAGATCGCTGCTGCCGGCGGTCAGGCTGACCGCCCGGGTCTGCGAGGCGAACCCGGTGCCGGCGAATGTCAGGGTGTAGTCGCCGGGGACGACCAGGCCGGTCAGCTGGTAGCTGCCCACCTGCCCCTGGCTGAGGGTCATGGTGCTGGACGAGACCTGGCCGTTGGTGGCGGTGACCTTGATCCCCCCGAGCGGGCTGCCGCTCCCCGAGACCACACCGCTGATGGAGCCGGTGCCCGAGACCAGCGTGACCGCTATGCCGGTCAGCTGCTGGTGGGCGGCCAGGGACAGAGTGAGGGTCTGCGACGCGTAGCCCGGCGCCGTCACCACTACCGACAGCGTGTCCGGGGTGGGCAGGCTGGACAGCACGAAGTCCCCGACCGAGCCGGGGGTGGTCTCGCTGACGGTGGTCACCGTCGAGGTCCCGTCCGAGGCGGCGATGGTCGCCCCGCCGAGCGGCCCCGAGGAGCTGGACACGGTGCCGGCGATCGACCCGTCGCCCTTGTGCAGGGTGATCACCACCCCCGAGCGCTGCTCGCCTCCGGACAGGTCCACCTCCTGGACCGCCGGGGCGTAGCCGGTCTTGACCACGACCAGGTCGAAGGTCCCGGGCGAAGGCACATCAGCCAGGGTGAAGTCTCCGGAGGAGGACAGCGTCTGGGACGAGACGATGCTCGGCCCCTGCCCCGCCGGCGGCGCGGGGGTCCCGCCCGCCTCGCCCACGCGGGCCGACACCAGGACCGCCGGGTTGGCGACGCCGCCCCGGAACACGGCCGACGTGCTGGTCGCCGCCGCTGCCGCGGTGGTGGGGATCGTGCCTGCCGGAGCCGGGGACGGGGGGGCCGGACCGACCGCAGCCGCGTTGAGCGCCGCCTGCTCGGCGGCCGCCGCCCCGCCCGCCCCGGGTACCTCCAGGGTGATCACGGCGCCGGTGGGGTCGGCGCCCACCACCTGGCCGGAGATGACCCCGGGCAGGCCGCCGAGGCGGATGTTGATACCGGTCAGGGCCTGGCCGTTGCCGACGGCCACGGGCGTGGCCCCGTCGGGGGTCAGGCTGTCGGGGTACCACAGGGACGAGAAGCCGGCGCCCTGGAACTGCAGCTTGTACGACGCGGCTGCCAGCCCGGAGAAGTGGTAGGCCCCGGACGGGCCGGTGGCGGTGGAGACGATGGGGGTGGTGGGGTCCGACGCCCGGAAGATCTCCACGGTGACCCCACCGACCGGCGCCCCGCTGCTCTGCTGCGTGACCGTGCCCGAGATGCCGGCGGTACCGGCGTTGGCGTTGCCGGACTGGGCCGCCTGGGCCACCTGCAGGGCCAGGTTGCGGTCGGCGTTCGAGTTGCTGACCACCTGCGACAGGGCCACCGCCACCACCACCGCGAACACCGTGGCGGCGGCCAGCAGGCCGGTCAGGGCCAGCGCCCCCCGGGTGAGCCGGGCCTTCTGGATCCAGCTGCCGGTGGTCATCACCGGTGCCCCGGGGGGCCCGGCCGTGACCGAGTAGGTGCGGACCTTGGGGCTGCCGAACCAGGGTCGGCGGGCCCGCAGCATCACCCGGGCTATGCGCTGGTCGCCCGGACCCAGGACCGGATCCCCGGGCTCGAAGCGGAAGCGCACCTCGCCCTCGTCGTCGCGGCCGTCGAGGGCCACGTCCAGCGGGGCGTTCCCGGCGTTGTCGACCGTCACCGCCACGGCCGCCTGCCGGCCGCCGGTGACGCTCACCGGGTCCAGGGCCAGCCGGAGCCTGGGCTCGGCCGGCACGGTCAGCTCGATCTCGACCACCGCGGTCTCACCGGGCGGGGTCAGCTCGCTGACCTCCACCGCCACCGTGCGCCGCCCGGCCGGCACCCCCCTCGGCAGGGTGATGGTGAGCACCGCCACTCCGGCGGTGTCGGGGAAGAGGGACAGCCGGTCCTGGTCCAGCGAGGTCCAGCGCGGGTCGAGGCCCAGCACCCGGATGCGGTGGCCGCTGATGAGCGTGCCGCTGTTGGCCACCGAAACGGTGAACACCGATGCCTCTCCAGGCACCACCGAGCACTGACGGGGGGAAACCTCTACCCGCATCAGGGTCCCGTCGGGGCAGGGGTCAGGGACACCGGGATCCTGGCGGTCTGTCCGGCCTGCAGCTGCACCAGTACGGTCTCGGTCTGGTAACCGGCCAGGCTGAAGGTGATCGAGTAGCTCGAGGGGGCCAGGCCGCCCAGGCTGAAACCACCGGCCGGGCTCGAGGTGGAGGTGGTCCCCGTGGTCGTCGTGCCGTCGGTGGCGCTGACCGTCACCCCGCTCAGGGCCTGGCCGGCGGAGGAGGTGACGGTACCGGTGACGGCGCCCGTCTCGGGCGCCAGCTTCACGTCGACCCCGGCGGCCGATCCGGCCGACCCGAGAGGGACGGCCACGGTCTGCGACTGGTAACCGGGCCGCGAGAAGGTGACGGCGTAGTTGCCCGGGGTGGTCAACCCGGTCAGCACGTACGAGCCCACGCTGCCGGCGGTGAGGGTGTTGGTGGTGGCCGGGGTGGGGGAGTTGGCCACGCTGACGGCCACACCCCCGAGAGGCGAGCCGGTCGTATCGGTGACGGTGCCGGAGATCTGGCCGGCACCGCCGGCCAGGACCACGTCGAGGTTGGTCAGCGACTGGCCCGGCCCGAGGTGCTCGGCCACGGTGTCGGTCCCGTAGCCGGCCTTGGTGAAGGTGAGCAGGTAGGTGGCCGGGGTGGTGAGGTTGGGGATGGAGAACTGGCCCACCGTGCCTGTCGTCGGGGTGGCGCTGGTCACGGTCTGGCCGTCGGCGTTGGCGGTGATGGTCACCCCGCCCAGCGGGTTGGTGCCGTCGGTCACCACCCCTCCGAGAGTTCCGGGCCCGGCGCTGAGGGTGATGGTGTTGGCGATGTGGGCTTCGCCGCCGCTGATCTCCTCGGTCTCGGAGCCCACCTGGTAGCCGGGTGCGGTGAAGGTCAGGTCATAGGACCCGGGGCTGGCCAGGTTGGGGATGGCGTAGTTGCCTGCGGCGTCGGTCTGGACGGTGGCTATGGCCCTCCCGGTGCTGCCCTGCTCGGGTATGGCGGTGACAGTGACCGTCGGGGCCGGCGTCTGGCCGGTGTCGACGGTGCCGCTGATGGAGCCGGGCTGGCCGCTGACGGTGGCGTCGATACCCGCCGTGGTGGCCTGGGCGTCGACCGTGACCGGCGAGGCGGCCGCCGCGGAGGCGGCGTCGGGGTACCACAGATCCTGGAATCCGGTGGCGCTGAAGTGCAGCTTGTAGCTGCCGGGCAGCAGGCCGATGAGCGAGTAGGTGCCGTCCGCGGCGGTCGCCGCCGAGGACACCAGCACCGTCCCGTTCGGGGAGTCCCGTACGGCCTGCACCGTGATCCGCCCGATGCCGGCCTGGGTGCTGGCGGCCCGGACCACCCCGGCGATCGTGCCGCCCACCCCTATGACCACCCCGCTCTTGGGCACGGCACCGGCGGGTACCGGCCCGTCACTGGCGGAGGCCAGCAGTCCCTCCCGGCCCAGCACCCCGAAAGCGGAGGCGCTCACCGGATGCCCCGCCGAGGCCACCGACGCGTAGAACGAGGGAGGCACCTGCTTGGTGAGCGGGTCGCTGGAGGTGGCCTTCTGCAGGGCCACCAGGAACACCGCCGCCCACAGGACCACGATCAGGCCCAGTATGAGCGAGGTCCGGGCGCCGACCGGGACGAGCGGCCGCTGCCGGAAGTCCACCGTGGCGCCCATCTCGAGTGACCCGGCCTGGCCCACCACCGTGAGCTGCTGGCGCCGTTCCGTCCCGAGGAGGTGCCGGCGGCCCACCACCCGCAGCTCGGTGACCCCCTCGCCGCCCGGGGGGACGAGCAGCGAAGGCGGGGCCAGCCGGGCCGTCAGGGCCCGGGCCGGGTCCGCCGCGGCCAGCTGCACGTCGAGGGTGGTGTTCCCGTCATTGGCGCAGGTGACCCGGTAGCGGGCGGCCCGATGGGCCCGCCGGGCCGGCGGGTCCACGGTGAGGGTGGCCGCCTCCACCGGCTGTACCGATACGGCCAGGCTCAGCTGGACCCGTTCGGCGTGCTCCACACTGGAGCTCACCTCCACCGTCACCAGGTGGTCGCCGGCCGGGAAGTGCCGGTCGACGGTCAGGGTCAGGGTCAGCTGCCCGCTGGCATCGGGGAACAGGGCCAGCAGGGACGGGGCGCAGCCCACATGGAGCCCGGGCCCGGGGTGGGCCGTGGCCGTCACGCCGTCGATCACGCCCAGCGTGTTCGTGACCTCGACCACCGCCACGGCCGGCTGGCCGGGCTGGACCGCCAGACGGTCGCTGAGTAGGCGCGCTCTCACCCTGGGGCCGGTCCGTTCAGTCCTGCGGCGGGGCCGTGCCGGTCTCCGCCACCGCGGCGCCGAGGCGGCGGATGCGGCGGGGTGAACCGGGCTCCACGGCCGTCCAGCGGGCCCGGCGCGCCGCCTCGGGCGCAGCAACCGCGACCGATGCGTCGACGGCGACCTCGATGGACTCCGGCGGCCGGGCCGTCTCCCTCCAGGCGTACACGTCCACCGGCACCGTCACCTGCAGCTGCAGGCCGGGTTTGAGCCGGCCGCCGAGCGCCGACCAGAACTCGCCCGGGACGCCGTGGTCGGAACTGGCCAGGGACAGGGAGGCCCGGCCGGTGACCACCCCCGGGGGGATCAGGTCGTCGCCGAGCTCCCGCTCGGTCAGGACGGTCTGGAGGATGCTCCCGAGCAGCTGGTGCTCGTCGCGCAGCTCGGTGGCCCAGGCGGTGACGAGGTAGTGGAAGTCCATCATGGGGCTGCCCGGCCTGCGCTCGATCCCGGTGGGTCCCTGCCGGGTCATCATCCCGGCGGCTGCGGCTGTCGCCGACGGTGCCAGATTCCAGAGGAACGCGTTGACGGTGGGTCGGTTCAGGCCGGCCCCCCACGTCTTGTCGGGCGGTTCGAACGACACCCCGATCGAGGACTCTGGCAGCGGTACCTGCTGGCGCAGGTACTGCTCCAAGGCCCTGTCTATGAACTGAATCACGGTGTAGCTCCTCCGCCCCTGTGAAGCATGGCGCGCCCGTGAAAGGAGCATAGCCACGGGTATTCCACGTTTCTACGCGTTCTCCGTTATTTGTAGGAGAACTAAGGGTATAAAGGCGTCCCTCCCCGCAGTCTGGTTCACTTGTGGCGTGCCCGACGATGGGGAAGACGCCAGCTGGACCGACCTGGCCGACGTGCTCCTGCAGCGGGCCGCCCTGGTGGCCCGGGTGGCCCGGGACCGGGGTCCCGACCCGCTGGCCGGTCTCAAGGTCGACGACACCGACCTGGCCGCCCTGCTGGGGGAGCTGCCCGGCCTGGAGGTGGCCGGGGAGCGGGCCGAGGAGGTGGAGCAGAGCCTGGCCTCGGGGGTGGAGCTGGCGGCCAAGCGTTTCGCCGCCTCTCTGGACGGGACCGGGCGGTTCGCCACCCTGGCCAGGCGGGCCGGCCTGCAGGAGCCCGAGGCGGCGGTGCTGGCCGTGCTGTGCGCAGTGGAGGGCGATGTGCGCCGCCAGCGGCTGGTCGGCTACCTCAACGACGACGTGACGGCGGCGCGCCCGACCCTCTGGACCCTGGGGCAGCTGTGCGGGCCGGTCGGGACGGCGGCGCTGGGCCCCGGCCGGCCGCTGCGCCGGGCCTGTCTGGTCGAGGTGCCGGCGGACGGTCCCTGGGCGTCGGCGCCGCTCAAGGTGGCCCCGTCGGTGATGTGGTGGCTCAACGGGGTGGAGGGCCGGGACCCGGATCTGCCGGCCGGGGTCAGGTCGCTGGAGGCCCCCGGGTCCGGTGAGCTCCGGGTGGCGGTGGCGGCGGGGGCCGACGGGCGGCGGCGCAGGGACGCGGTCTGCCGGTCGCTCAGGCCGGATGTGTTCATGGTGGTGCCGGTGGCGCCGGCGGCCGAAGCGGGCTGGGACGCCCTGATCCGCCAGGCCACGCTGGCCGGGGCGGGAGTGGTGCTGGAGGCCGAGGACGAGCTGCCGCCGGCCGCCCGGGACCGCATCGAGGCGGCCGGGCACCTGTGCTGGGGCATCGTGAGTCCCCACGACCTGCCGGTGGCCTGCCTTCCGGCCGGGTGGGCCGAGGTGCCCGTCGACCCGGCGGAGGCGACCGACCAGGAGTGGGAAGCAGCGTTCGGGCCGGGGGTGGAGCGCAGCCTGCCGCTGCGGGCCGAGCAGGTGGAGCTGGCCGGGGTCGCCGCCTCGGCCATGGGCGGGTCCGTCTCCGACGCGGTGCGCCGCCTGGCCGCCGGTCACATAGAGGCCACCGCCAACCGGATCCGCCCGGCCCGGACCTGGGATGACCTGGTCCTGGACTCCGACCGGGAGGAGCTCATCCGGACCATCGCCCTCCGCTGCCGTCAGCGGCGTCGGGTGTTCGACGAGTGGGGCTTCTCGCCGTCACCGTCGAAAGGGGTGGTCGCCCTGTTCGCCGGGCCGTCCGGGACGGGCAAGACGCTGGCCGCCGAGGTGATCGCCGGGGATCTGGGGGTGGACCTCTACGCGGTGGACCTGGCCAACCTGGTCAGCAAGTACATCGGGGAGACGGAGAAGAACCTGAGCCGGGTGTTCGATGCCGCCGAGGCGAGCAACGTGGCCCTGTTCTTCGACGAGGCTGACGCGCTGCTCGGCAAGCGCTCGGCCGTGTCCGACGCCCACGACCGCTACGCCAACATCGAGGTGGCCTACCTGCTCCAGCGCCTCGAGCGCTACGAGGGGCTGGCGGTCATGGCCACCAACCTGGTCAACAACCTCGACCCGGCCTTCGTCCGACGCCTCCACGTGGTGGTGGAGTTCGGCCTTCCCGGCCCGGCCGAACGCCTCCGCATCTGGCAGCGCTGCCTCCCCCCCGGCGCCCCCATCGGGGCCGACCTCGACCTCGACGCCCTGGCCCGGCGGTTCGAGATAGCCGGGGGCGTGATCCGCAACTCGGTGCTGGGCGCGGCGTTCCTGGCCGCCGAGGCGGCCACGCCCATCACGATGGAGCTGGCGCTCAGAGCCGTGGGCGTGGAGCTGCGCAAAACCGGACGTCTGGTATCACCCGCCGATCTGCACCCTTGAGGTTCCGGTTCGGGGGCGAATACCCTCTACGACCGATGGGACATACGGGGGCGCGTCGGGGCAGGGACAGGGCAGGCGCCGAGCATCGGGCCGTGCCGCCCGCCCCGGTCCGGTCGGGTCGCCCCACAGGCGCCGCCGGGATCAAGGGTCTGCAGGCGACCGCCGGTAACCAGGCGACCCTGGCCATGCTGTCGCGGGTCCAGCGGGCCCTCCAGGTGGGGGCCGCCGACGACCCGTTCGAGCGGGAGGCCGACGCGGTCGCCCGCCGGGTCGCCGACGCCCTGGCCTCCGGCGCTCCCTCCACCGATCCGGCGTCGGAGCCGGCAGGCGGTTCCGCTCCCGCCGTGCGGCGGAAGGTGCGACCGGGTGAGTCCCCGGGCGGCCCGGTCGGTGCCGAGGGGGGGCCGGTCGCCGCCGAGTCGGAGTCGATGCTGCACGGCGCCCGGTCCTCGGGCGGCGCACCGCTGCCCGGCCCCCAGCGCCAGCGCCTCGAGCAGGCGTTCGGGGGTGCCGACTTCAGCCAGGTCCGGCTGCACACCGGCTCGGTGTCCGCCGACCTCAACGACCGGTTCGGGGCCAAGGCGTTCACCGTGGGATCCGACATCTTCTTCCGGGAGTCCGCCCCGTCGATCGACACCCGCGCCGGCACCGAGCTGCTCGCCCACGAGCTGACCCACACCATCCAGCAGGGCGGTCACTAGCACCCCAGACGCGACGAAGGGCCCCCCTGGCAGGAGGGCCCTTCCCCGCCGGGACCGGATCAGTCGGCCGTCAGTTCCTCGACCACCCAGTCCACCATGACGGCCAGCAGGCAGGCTGCCGCTCCGAGTAGGAGGCCCACACGCGCTTCCATTCCCATCTTGTTCCACTCCTTCCGTAGCTGAGCAACTGATGGGTACCCGCGCTCAGGTGGCCAAAACGCCCCCGTCCCGGCCCGGCGCGCGTTGGGTGGCCAGGCCTCTCAGGTCCCCCTCCTCGTCGTGCCAGGTGCGGGTGGAGACGAACCCGCCCGAGGCCAGCGCCGGACCCAGGGAGGCGTCCTGGTCGGCTCCCAGCTCGATCAGCAGCCAGCCGCCCGGGCGCAGCAGGCGGGAGGCCGCCGCCACCACCCGGCGCACCACGTCGAGCCCGTCGGGGCCGCCGTCGAGGGCCAGCCGGGGCTCGTAGCGCTGCACGTCCGAGGGGAGGAAGCCCAGGCCGGCGGTCGGGACGTACGGGGCGACCGCCGTCACCACGTCGAAGACCCCGGCCCGCAGGCCCGCCCCCACATCGGTGACCAGGGCCGCCACCCCGTTGCGGCGGGCGCAGGCGGCAGCCCGGGGGTCGATGTCGGTGGCCACCACCCGGGCCCCGGCCACCGCGGCCCGGAGATGGGCGGCGACCGCTCCGGTGCCGCTGCACAGATCAGCGGCCCGGCCGCCCGGTGGCAGCCGCCCGGCGGCCCTGATGGCGAGCTGCTCGGTCTGGGGCCGGGGCACGTAGACGCCGGCGGTGGCGGCGATGTCGCGCCCGCAGAACTCCAGCGCGCCGACGATCCAGGCCAGGGGCTCGCCTTCGGCCCGTCGGGCGGTCCATGCCTCCACGGTGGCCCGGTCGGGGGCCCGCCCCACCAGCTCCTCGGCCTCCTCGGTGGCCGCCACGCAGCCGGCCGCGCCCAGCCTTTCCTCTACCGCTCGCATGAGCTCCGGTGCTCGCATCGGCTCCTCGAGGATAAGCGTCAGGGGTACCCGGCGGCCGGCCCGGATTGTGCCACGCTGGTCGGCCTATGGCTGGACGGCACCGCAAGCGCAGGAACCGGAATCTCAGCTTCGCGACCCGCCACCAGCGCCGGGTACCGGTGCGGTTGATCGCCTTCGTCGCCGGGGTGATCGTGCTGCTGGCCGCCGTGGTGGCGGTCCGGGCGGTGACCTCCCCGGTGCCCCGGCTGGTCGTGGCGCGGGCCCTCCCGGCGTCGGTCCGTTTTCCCGGACCCCCGCCGGCCCCGGTGTGGCCCAAGAGCGGGGAGGCGGCCGCCGAGGTGGAGGGACTGGGGACGCTCGGGTCCTCCGGTCCCCAGACGCCGGTGCCGATCGCCAGCGTGGCCAAGATCATGACCGCCTACGTCACCCTGCAGGATCACCCGGTGAAGGCGGGGACGAACGGCTTCGACGTCACCGTGAGCGCCGCCGAGGTGGCGGACCTGCAGCAGCGCTCCCGTGCCGGGCAGCTGGTCGTTCCGGTGGCGGCCGGCGAGGTGCTCAACGAGGTGCAGCTCCTGGAGGGCCTCCTGGTGGCCTCGGGTAACAACGTGGCCCCCATCCTCGCCGACTACGACGCCGGGTCCCAGGCGGCCTTCGTCACCAGGATGAACCAGGCCGCCCAGCGCCTGGGCATGTCCCGCACCACCTACGCCGATGCCAGCGGCATCTCCGCCGCCACCCGCTCCACGGCCGGCGACCAGCTCCGCCTGGCGGCGGCCGCCATGGGCGACCCGACATTCGCCCGGATCGTCCAGATGACCGCGGTGACCCTGCCGGTCGCCGGCAAGCTCGTCAACTTCAACCGGGCCGTCGGTACGGGGGGATACGTGGGGGTGAAGACCGGGTCCGGGCCCCAGGCCGGCGGTTGCCTGGTCTTCGCCAACCGCCAGTCGGTCGACGGGCGGTCCTTCACCATCCTGGGGGTGGTCCTGGGCCAGGATCCCGGCTACCTGTCGACCCCCGTCCTCGACGCGGCTGCCCGGCAGGCGGCCGACACCATCGTGGCGTCGGTCAAGGCGTCGGTCCGCTCCGTGACCGTGGTGCCGGCCGGTACCACCGTGGCGACGGTGACCAGCCGGCAGGGCCGCCGGACGAGGGCGGTCACCACCACGGGCATCACCGCCGTCGGGTGGGGAGGGCTGGCCCTGCCGGTGTCGGTCTCGGTGACCGGGGTGGGCCACAGCCTGCGGGCGGGGGTGCCGGTGGCCACCGTGAAGGTGCCGTCCGGATCACCCGACCAGGTCGACGCCACGTCCTCGGACGCCGTCCCGCCGGTGTCGTTCTGGTGGCGGGTCGGCCACGTGCTCTGACCGGCCGGGGCTACCGTGGGCGCCGATGACCTGGACCCGGCTGCGTCAGGTGGCCCTGGTCGCCGCCGATCTCGAGACGACGGTGGCGGCCCTGCACGACGCCCTGGGGCTGCGCGTCGCCTACCGGGATCCCGCCGTCGCCGCTTTCGGGCTGGTCAACGCCGTGATGCCGCTCGGCACCCAGTTCGTGGAGGTCGTGTCACCGGTCAGGCCGGCTACGGCGGCCGGCCGGCAGATGGAGCGGCTCGGCGGGGACGGCGGCTACATGGTGATCTGCCACACCGACGAGCATCACCGCCGGCGCAGCCGGGTCGACTCCCTCGGGGTGCGGGTGGCGTTCGAGGCCGGGGAGGGTGACTACCGGATCATGCAGCTGCACCCGGCCGACACCGGGGGGTCGTTCCTGGAGGTGGACTTCCAGCCGGGCGGCGAGGACCCGTGGGGCCCGTGGGCGCCGGCCGGCCCGGCCTGGCAGGAGGCCAGCACCGGCACCGGGGCCATCACCGCTGTCCGGGTGCAGTCCGCCGACCCGGCTCGCACCGCCCGCCGCTGGGCCGACATCCTGGAGCTCGATCTGCGGGCCGGGGGGTCGGTGCTGGGGCTGGACAACGCCACCGTGGAGTTCGTGGCCGGGCCGGTGGACTCCCTGGTGGGGGTGACGGTGACGGGCTCGGTCCTGGACCGGCCCGTCACCATCTCGGGGGTGGTTTTCAGCCCAGCTTCGCCTGGCTGACGAACTGCGACGCCACCGTGGCGGGGTCCACGTGGTCGTTCTGGACGGCGCCCACCATCTGCACCAGGTCGCTGGTGGTGAGGGCGGCCGACACCGCGTTCAGGGTCTTCACCACCGAGGAGCTGGCCACCCCCTTGTTGACGATGGGGGTGACGTTCTCGGCCGGGAACAGGTGCTTGGGGTCGGCCAGGGCCACGAAGTGGTACTTGGACACGGACGGATCCGTGGTGTAGATGTCGCCGGCCTGGATGGTGCCGTCCCGCAGACCGGCGATGGTCAGCGGGCCGGACTCGTCCAGGGCCTTGAACTTGAGGGTGAGCCCGTACAGCTTCTGCAGGCCGAGCAGCCCCTGCTGCCGGTTGGCGAACTCCGGGGCGGCCCCGATGGTGACCTGGCTCTCGATGGGCTTCAGGTCGGCGATGCTCTTGAGGTTGTGCGCCGACGCGAACGCGGCGGTGACCGTCACCGAATCGGCGTCCTGGGCGGGCGACGGATCGAGCGCCTCCAGGCTGGACGGCAGGGCGGCCGCCAGGGCCTGGTCCACTCCGGAGGTGGAGGAGGCGGTGGCCGAGGGCTGCAGGTAGTCCAAGAGGGCACCGTTGTACTCGGGGAAGACGTTGAGGGCGCCGTTCTCCATCTCCTTGAAGTACACCTCGCGACTGCCGATGTCGAGCTTGGTGGTGACCGCCACGCCGGCCTTCTTGAGGGCGTCGGCATAGATGTCAGCCAGGACCTCGTTCTCCGGGAAGTTGGCCGAGCCGATCACGACCGGCTTGGACGGGGCGCCCCCGCCGGTCCCGCCGCCGCTGGAGCTGGTTGTCGGGGATGACGAGGGCTTGGAGGAGCTCCCGCAGGCCGCAGCCCCCAGGACTGTGGCGATGGCGATGGTGGCGGTGATAAGGCGGCGCATTGAGCTCCTTTGGTCGGGGGGCGGGATCCGCCCCTGATGCGGGGGTGGGGGGTGGTCATGCGGGTCGGCTCTCCCGGCGCAGCCCGGGCGACACGACGAGCCGCTGGGCCAGCAGGAACAGCAGCTCCGTGAGGATGGCGAACAGCGCCACCACGACGGCGCCGGCGCCCAGTTCGGCGAAGTTGTGGGTGGCCTGCCCGTCGATGATGTAGCGGCCCAGGCCGCCCAACCCGACGTAGGCGGCGATGGTGGCCGTCGACACGACCTGCAGCGCGGCGGTGCGCAGTCCGAGCACGATGAGCGGCAGCGCCACCGGGAACTCGACCCGCCACAGCACCTGCCATCCGGTGAGGCCCATGCCGCGGGCGGCGTCGACGAGGGTGGGGTCCACGCCCCGGATCCCGACGTGGGTGTTGACCAGGACGGACGGGATGGCGAGGAGCACCAGTGGGATGATGGCGGCGTCGATCCCGACTCCCACCAGGATGGCGAACATGACGAGCAGCCCGAGGGTCGGCAGGGCCCGGCTGGCGTTGCTGAGCAACGACACCACGTTCCCGCCCCGGCCGGTGTGGCCGGTCACCAACCCGAGCGGCAGCGCCACGGCCACCGAGACCAGCAGGGTCTCGAGCGAGTAGCCGGAGTGCTGCAGCAACCGGTGCGGCAGGCCGCCCGTTCCCTGCCAGTTCGCCGCCGTGGTCAGGTACGAGAACAGATTGCCAAGCGAGGTGCCGGTCGCCATGATCACGCCGTCCTCCGGGCCCAGGGGGCCAGAAGCCGCCCGGCGAGCAGCAGGAGGGCATCGAACAGGAGCGCCCACAGCGCCACGATGACCACCCCGGCCAGGATCTCGGTGAGGAAGTCGGCGTTCTCACCGGCAATGAACAGCTGGCCCAGTCCGCCGATGCCGATCAGCGAACCGACCGTCACCAGGCTGATGCTGGACACGGTGGCGACTCTCAGCCCGGCGATGATCACCGGCACGGCCGCTGGCAGCTCGACGGCCACCAGCCGCCGCACCGGCCTGTACCCCATGGCCGTGGCCGCGGTGCGGACCTCGTCGGGGACGTTCTTCAGGCCGTCGGCGATGCTCCTCACCAGGATGGCCAGGGCGTACGCCGCCAGAGGCAGGATCACCGTGTTGTCGGTGAGGCCGGTGATGCCGACCAGGAAGGCGAGCACCGCCAGCGACGGCAGCGCGTACAGGACGGTGGTGACGGCCAGGATCGGGGGGTAGGAGCGGGGCACCCGGGCGGCCAGCACCCCCATGGGCAGGGCCACCACCAGGCCCAGCACCACCGAGGCCAGGGCCATGTACAGATGGGTGCGGGACAGGGACCAGAAGTAGCCCAGATGGTTCTGCACCCACTGCCAGTTGCTGATGTGGTGGAACGTGAAGTTGTATGCCGGCGGCCGCATCATGGGGTGCCCCCCTGCTCGGCCAGGGCCCGCTCGACGTCGTCGTGGCCGGCCACACCCACGACCGCCCCGCGCTCGTCGACGGCCACCGCCAACGAGGCCGGTGACAGGACCAGGGCGTCGAGAGCGGCCCGCAGCGAGTCGGTGGCCGGCTTGAAAGTGTGACCTATGGACCGCATGGATGCCAGGTCCACCCGGTCGGAGTCCCCGGTCGAAGCGGTGCCGAGGTCCAGCCAGCCCAGAGGGCGGTCGTCGCCGTCCACCACCAGCACCCACTGCGAATCCGCCGATGCTGCCGCCGATTTCACCTCGGCCGGGGTAGCGGTGGCAGCGGCAGTGACAGCAGGGCGGAGCGCGAGGTGGGTCGCCGGGAAGAACGACAGGCGCCGGATGCCCCGGTCCACCCCCAGGAAGCTCTCTACGAACGGGTCGGCCGGCGCGGCGAGGATCCGATCCGGCGTGTCGAACTGCACCAGCTCGCCGCCGGTCCGCATCACGGCTATCCGGTCGCCCAGCTTGACCGCTTCGTCGATGTCGTGGGTGACGAACACGATGGTCTTGTGCAGCTGGTCCTGCAGGCGGAGCAGCTCCTGCTGCAACTCCGCACGGACCACCGGGTCCACGGCGCTGAACGGCTCGTCCATCAGCAGGATGGGCGGATCGGCGGCCAGCGCCCGGGCCACCCCGACCCGCTGCTGCTGGCCTCCGGACAGCTGGCTCGGGTAGCGGCGGGCCGTGGATTCGGGCAGCCCCACCATGGCCATCAGCTCCCGGGCCCGCTTCCTGGCCGCGCTGCGGGGCGCGCCGAGCAGCCTGGGAACGGTGGCGATGTTGTCCACGATGGTGCGGTGGGGGAACAGTCCGCCGTTCTGGATCACGTAGCCCATGGACCGGCGCAGCTGGGCCGGATCCGACTGGCGCACGTCGGAATCGTCCACCCGGATGGTCCCCGAGGTGGGCTCCTCCAGGCGGTTGATCATGCGCAGCGACGTGGTCTTGCCGCACCCGGAGGTGCCGACCAGGACGGTGATCTGACCGGTGGGGCACTCCAGGCTGAGGTCGCCCACCGCCAGGGTGCCGTCGGTGTAGCGCTTGGACACGTGGTCGAAGACGATCACCGGTGCGCGGTCCGAGCGGGGGCACCCAGCGTCACGCCGAGCAGGACGGCGGGACGTTCCGCCGGCGGCAGGGCCATCGGAGAAATTTAACCGGTCGGGACGCCGAATCGCGGCAGAAATTCCTGAACAGCGGCTTTTGGGTACGGATGCTGTGCAGGAAGATGCCTCGACGGCACCGCTGACGATTCCACTGAAGAAGGGGCAGACGAAGAGACGATGACCAGCGCAGAAGGCGTGGACGACGAACCGCCGATAGAGCCCAAGATCGACGACGCATTCTCACGGATCGTCGAGGAGGGGGAGCAGCGCCTGGCCCGGGACTGGCCCGAGATGCTCAGTACCGGGTTGGTGGCCGGCCTCGAAGTGGGCGTCGGCATCCTGGCCCTGCTGATCGTGACGGAACGCACCGGGTCCAAGCTGCTGGGGGGCCTGGCTTTCTCGATCGGCTTCCTGGCGCTGCTCCTCGGGCACAGCGAACTGTTCACCGAAGGTTTCCTGATTCCTGTCACAACCACCGTCGCCCGCCGGGCCCGCTGGGTGGACCTGGTCCGGTTCTGGATCGCCACGCTGGTCACCAACCTGTTGGGTGGCTGGATCATCACGTGGTTCGCCGTGGAGGGATTCCCCGAGATCAGGCACACCGCCGTCAGATCGGCGTCGGAGTTCATCGACGCCGGCATCGGCGTCCGCTCACTGGCCCTGGCGGTGCTGGCCGGGGCGGTGATCACGTTGATGACCCGCATGCAGCACGGCACCGAATCGGACCCGGCCCGCATCACCGCCTCGGTCGGGTGCGCGTTCGTGCTGGCCGGGTTCCCCCTTTTTCATTCGATCCTGGACTCCCTGGTGATATTCGCCGCCCTGCACACCGGCCACACCCCGTTCGGCTATCTCGACTGGCTGGGCTGGCTGGGCTGGGCCGTGCTCTGGAACATGATCGGGGGCATAGGGTTGGTCACCATCCTGCGCCTGGTGCGCAGCCGCAAGCGGGTCGTGCAGGACCGGGAAGATCAATGATGGGAATCCCCACGTGAGGGTATGGCCACAGCAGTGACCCGGGTCGAGCGCTTCGACGCCTACCAGCGCCGGCACAACTGGCTGGGATTCGCGCTGGCCGTCGTGTACAAGGCGTTCGACGACCGGGCCCCGTACCTGGCCGCCCTGGTCACCTACTACTCCTTCGTGTCGCTGTTCCCGCTGATCCTGCTGTTCGTCAGCGTCGCCGGGTTCGTGCTGCAGACCGACCCGCACCTCCGCCAGGAGGTGGTCAACTCGGCGGTCGGCAACCTGCCCGGCATCGGTTCCGAGCTGCGCAAGCAGATAGGCGGTTTCAAGGGGAGCGGCGCCGCCATCGTGGTCGGGGTGGTCGGCCTCCTGTACGGGGCGCTGGGAGCCACCCAGGCCGCCCAGGCCGCCTTCAACCAGATCTACTCGATCCCGCGCAACGAGCAACCGAACCCCATCAGATCCCGGGTCCGCAGCCTGGGCCTGCTGCTGCTGCTCGGCACCGCCGTCATCGTCTCCAGCGGCATCAACATCCTGGTCTCCACCGGCAACAGCGTGTCGGCCCAGCTGGGCGCCGGGTTGCGGGTCGGAGGCTTCATCGTCAGCCTGGCCATCAACTTGGGCCTGTTCACCCTGGCCTTCCAGCTGCTCACGGCCAAGGACCTGCGGGTCCGTGACGTGCTCACCGGGGGCGTGATCGCCGGGGCGGCGTGGCAGCTGCTGCAGACCTTCGGCTCGCAGTACGTGGCCCACGAGGTGCACCACGGCGGGGCCCTCTACGGGGTCTTCGGAGTGGTGCTGGCCACGCTGGCCTACGTGTACATCGAGGCCCTGTTCCTCATGCTGTCCGCCGAGATCAACGTGGTGCTGCAGCGGCGGCTGTGGCCCCGCTCCCTGCTGACCCCGTTCACCGACGACGTGGAGCTGACGGCCGCCGACGAGGAGGCCTACAGCGGCTACGTCCGGGCCCAGCGGTTCAAGGGCTGGCAGAAGGTGGAGGTCCGCTTCCCCCGCCGGGACCGGGAGCCGGAGCCCGGTGGCGGCTTCCCCGACGGGCCGGCCGGAGGGTCCGGGGCGGCCCCCGATCCCGAACGCCGCGAGGACCTGACCCACCACGTCCGGCCCGGACCGCCGGGCTGACCGCCGCCCCGGCACCGGCCGTCCCAGCCCCCGTCTAACCTGCCTCCCCCAGGAGGTTTGCGGCAGGTGCTGGTGGTCCACAGGTCCGAGCGGGCGGACTCGCTCGTCGCCGCGCTGGGCGAGGTCGTGCGCCAACCGCCGGACGACCCGATCCGCCCGGAGGTGGTGGCCGTGCCCACCCGGGGGGTGGAGCGCTGGCTCACCCAGCGGCTGTCGCACACCCTGGGGGCGGGAGCGACGGGCGGAGACGGGGTGTGCGCCAACCTGGCCTTCCCGTTCCCGGCGACGGTGCTCGGCCAGGTGGTGGCCGCCGCCACCGGCATCGATCCGGAGCAGGATCCGTGGCGCCCGGAGCGCTGCGTGTGGCCCCTGATCGAGCTGATCGACGAGCACCGCGGCGATCCCGCCCTGGCCGCGCTCGTGGACCACCTGGAGGCGGCCACCCCGGTGGACGCCGCCGGCCGTCCCGGCCCCCTGAGGCGGCTGTCCATGGCCCGCCACATCGCCGACCTGTACGACCGCTACTCCGTGCACCGCCCCCAGCTGGTCCGGTCCTGGCTGGCCGGCCCGGCCCCCGCCGCAGGGGCGGCCGGGTCCTGGCAGGCGCACATGTGGCGTCTGCTGCGGGGGCGGATCGGCGTCCCCAGCCCGGCCGAGCGGCTGGCGTCGGTGGTGGACACCGTCAGGGACCACCCGGGGGTGGTCGACCTGCCCTCCCGGCTGTCGGTGTTCGGGCTGACCCGCCTCCCGGTCAGCCACCTGGAGGTGCTGGCCGCCCTCGGGGAGGGCCGCGACGTGCACCTGTTCCTGCTGCACCCGTCCGCCGCTCTGTGGGACCGGATCGGGTCCGGGCTGCTCCCGCCGACGGTGACGTCCCGGGCCCAGGACCCGACCGCCCGGCTGGCCAGCCACCCGCTGCTGCGGTCCTGGGCACGCGACGCCCGGGAGATGCAGCTGGTCCTGGCCGCCCACCGGATGACCGGAGGGCCGCACCATCCGGTCCCTCCTCGCGCCGGGCGCCCGGGGGGAGTCCTGCAGGCCATCCAGGCCGACATCCGGGCCGACCGGGCTCCGGGCCGGTCGGGGCGGCAGCCGATCGGCGCCGGGGACCGCTCGCTGCAGGTCCACTCCTGTCACGGCCGGACCCGGCAGGTCGAGGTGGTGCGCCACGCCGTGCTGCACCTGCTGCGCGACGACCCGACCCTCGAGCCGCGCGATGTGATCATCATGTGCCCCGACATCGAGGCGTTCGCCCCGCTCATCCACGCCGCGTTCGGGGTGGGCCCCGACCCGGGCCGGCCGATCGACACCGGCGGGGAAGGGGCCCAGGCCGGCCCCCAGGTACGGGTCCGGCTGGCTGACCGGTCCCTCCGCCAGACCAACCCGCTGCTGGCCGTGGCCGCCCAGTTGATGGACCTGGCCGGATCGCGTCTGAGCGCCCCGGCGGTGATGGACCTCATCTCCCGGCCCCCGGTGAGCCGCCGGTTCGGCTTCGATCCCGATGAGCTGTCGACCGTCGAACGGTGGGTCGCCGGAGCGGGGATCCGTTGGGGTATCGACGCCGCCGGGCGGCGCCCCTGGTCCCTCGACCGGGTGGCCGGGAACACCTGGTCGGCCGGGATCGACCGGCTCATGCTCGGTGCGGCCATGAGCGACGACGGCTGCCGGATGTTCGGCGGGACGGTGCCCTTCGACGACGTGCCCAGCCCGGCGTTGGACCTGGCCGGCCGGGTGGCCGAGATGGTGGACCGCCTGGGGCGGGCCGTGGACCGCCTCGGCCGGTCCCAGGGGCTGGGGGCGTGGATCTCGGAGCTGGCGGCGGCCACCGAGAGCCTGGCCCGGGCCGCCCCCGGCGACGAGTGGCAGCACGAGCAGCTGCTGCGCATCCTGGCCGAGGCCGCCGGGTCCCGGCCTGCCGATCCCGGCGGCGGTCCCGGGCCGGACCTGACACCGGAGGAGATCCGGTCGCTGCTGGCCGACCGGTTGCAGGGCCGGCCCACCCGGGCCAACTTCCGCACCGGCGACCTCACCATCTGCACCCTGGTCCCCATGCGCTCGGTACCGCACCGGGTGGTGGCCCTCCTCGGGCTGGACGACGGTTCCTTCCCCCGGCACGCAGAGCTGGACGGCGACGACCTCCTGATCGAGTCGCCGCAGGTCGGCGACCGCGACCCGCGCTCGGAGGATCGCCAACTGCTGCTCGATGCCCTCCTCGCCGCCGAGGACCACCTCATCATCACCTACAGCGGCCGGGACGAGCGCACCAACCGACCGCGGCCGCCGTGCCCGCCGGTATCGGAACTGCTCGACGTGGTCGACGCCACCTTCGATGGTCCCGGCGGCGGCCGGGCCCGTGACCGGGTCGTGGTGGCCCACCCGCTGCAGGCGTTCGACCCGATCAACTTCCGGCCCGGGGCCCTGGGGGTGGACGGGCCGTGGAGTTTCGACCCGGTGGCCCTGGCCGGGGCCAGGGCGGCGGCCGACCAGGCGGCGGGCCCGCCGTGGCTGCCGGAGCCTCTCCCGGCCCTGGACGAGCCGGTGGTGCAGCTGGACCAGCTGATCGGCTTCGTGCAGCACCCGGTGCGGTCGTTTCTGCGGCGCCGGCTCAACCTGTACCTCTCCGACCGCGACGAGGACCTCCAGGACGCCCTGCCCCTGGAGCTCGACCCCCTGCAGCGCTGGGCGGTGGGCGACCGCCTGCTCGAGTCGGTCCTGGCCGGCGTCGACCTGGAGCAGGCGGTCGCCGCCGAGCGTCTTCGGGGGTTCCTGCCTCCCGGGGAGATCGCCGCTCCGGTCCTGGCCGACATCTGCTCCGACGTCGAGGACCTCCACCGGGCCTGCCTGGACCTGGGCATGACGCCGGCGGGCACGGCGTCGCTGGAGGTGAGGGTGGAGACGCCCGACGGGCGGGCCGTGGTGGGCACGGTCCCAGGGGTACGGGGTTCGACGATCTGCCTGTGCCACTACTCCCGGCTGGGGCCCAAGCACCGGCTGGCTGCATGGGTCCGGTTCCTGGCGCTGACCGCGGACCGGCCCGAGGCCGGTATCGCCGCCGTGACCGTCGGCCGCGGCACCCGGCGCTCCAGCGTGGCCGTGGCCCGCCTGCAGGCCCCCGACATGCCCGCCGCCGGGCGGCGGGCGTGGGCGCTCGAGCGTCTGCAGGTCCTGATCGATCTGCAGGACCGGGGCATGCGGGCGCCGCTGCCGCTCGCCTGCCGCAGCGGGGCGGCCTGGGTGCAGGGGCGGAGGCGGGGGGAGAGCGACGATCAGTTGCAGACCCGGGTCGGCTACGAGTGGCTGTCCAGCGACCGTTTCCCCGGCGAGCAGGATGACGCCGAGCACGTCGAGGTGTGGGGCGCCCACGCCCCGGCCTCGGTGCTGCTGGGCTCTCATCCCTCCCCGGACGAGAGGGGCCCGGGCTGGGCCGCCGGCGAGCGCAGCCGGTTCGCCGTTCTGGCCCGCCGGCTGTGGGATCCCCTGCTCGACCACGAGTCCCTGGTGGACCGGTGACCGACGCCGCCCCGCCCCCCTTCGACCTGGCCGGGCCCCTGCCGGGACCCGGCGTCACGGTGCTCGAGGCCAGCGCCGGTACCGGCAAGACGTACGCCCTGACCTCGCTGGTGGCCCGCTTCGTGGCCGCCGGCACGCCCTTGTCCGACATCCTGGCCGTCACCTTCACCCGCATGGCGACCGGCGAGCTGCGGGACCGGATCCGGCAGCGGCTGGTGCAGGTCCACGCCGGCGCCGCCTCCGGGCCCGGGTCGGGCCCGGACCCCGTCGTCCAGGCCGTGGCCGAGGGTGACAGCGCCGGGGTGGCGGCGCGGGTGACCCGGCTGGCGGACGCCATCGCCGACTTCGACGCCGCCACCATCGCCACCACGCACGGGTTCTGCCAGGCGGTCCTGCGGGAGCTGGGATCGGCCGGCGACACGGCACTCGACACGGTCCTGCTCGAGGACCCGTCGGACCTGGTGACCGAGGTCGTCGACGATCTCTACCTGCGGTGGGCGCTGGGCCGACCGGCCCTCCCGTTCACGCCGGCGGTGGCCCGGCGCGCCGCCGCTCTGGCGGTCCAGAACCCCGGCACCCGGGTCGTGCCCGACTCCGGGTCGGATCCGGCCGGGCTGCTGGGGCGGCTGGCCCTCAGCGCCCGCCGGGAGGTCGGCCGGCGCCTGCTCGACGGACGCCTCCTGACCTACGACGACCTGCTGTTCCGACTGGCGCAGACCCTGTCCGATCCCCGCCGGGGTCCCGACGCCTGTGACCGCCTGAGGCGCCGTTACCAGGTGGTGCTGGTGGACGAGTTCCAGGACACCGACCCCAGCCAGTGGGAGATCCTGCGCCGGGCGTTCGGGGAGGGCCGGTCCACCCTGGTCCTGATCGGCGATCCCAAGCAGGCGATCTACGGTTTCCGCGGCGCCGATGTCCACAGCTACCTCGACGCCGCGGCCTCCGCCGACCGGCGGTACACCCTGGCGGACAACTGGCGAGCCGACCAGCCCCTGCTCGACGCCGTGGACGCCCTGCTCCGGCCCCTGCAGTTCGGCCACGCCGGCATCCCGTACCGGACGGTCCGAGCCGCTGCCGACCGCCAGGGTGCCGGCCTGCACGGCCACCCGCACCCCTCCCCCCTGAGGTTCCGGGTGGTCCCCGACCGCCAGGCGGGGGTGCGCATCACCTCCCGGGGGCAGCTGCAGAAGGGGTCGCTGATGGAATGGCTGGCGGCAGACCTGGCCGCCGACGTGGCCGGCCTGCTGCGCTCGGGGGCGGTGCTGCACGACGGGCCG
The DNA here is from genome assembly GCA_035702985.1 of Acidimicrobiales bacterium. Lineage (GTDB taxonomy): Bacteria > Actinomycetota > Acidimicrobiia > Acidimicrobiales > Palsa-688 > JAKAXG01. The sequence goes on along the minus strand of DASSZD010000070.1, from coordinate 50,972 downwards.
CCGCCCGAGGGGCCGCCGCCCGAGGGGCCGCCGCCCGAGGGGCCCCCGCCCGGCGGGGCGCCGAGGCGTCCCCTGGCTCCGGGGGACGTGGCGGTGCTGACCCGGACCAACCGCCAGGCCCTCCTGGTCAGAGACGCCCTGCGCCGGGCCGGGGTCCCGTCGGTGGTGGCCGGGCTCGACACCGTCTTCGCCTCCCCGGCCGCCCGGGACTGGCTCAGGCTGCTCGAGGCCCTCCAGGAGCCGGCTTCCCGGCCCCGGGTGGCCGCCGTGGCGCTCAGCTCGTTCCTGGGTCTGGGGGCCGTCGAGGTGGCCACCGCCGACGAGGGCTACTGGGAGGAGGTCCACGATCGCGTCCACCGCTGGGCGGCGGTCCTGGCCGGCCGGGGAGTGGCGGCCCTGTACCGCGCCATCACCGTGGACCAGGAGCTGCCCGGGCGGCTGCTGGGGCGGGAGGGGGGTGAGCGGCTGCTGACCGATCTGGGTCACGTGGCCCAGCTCCTCCACGCCCGGGCGGCCGCCGAGCAGCTGTCGGCGCCGGCGCTGCGGGCCTGGCTGTCGGCCCGGGTCAGGGCCGCTGCCAGCGAGCAGGACGAGGCGGAGGAGCGCAGCCGCCGCCTGGAGTCCGACGCCGAGGCGGTGCAGGTGCTCACCATCCACCGGGCCAAGGGGTTGGAGTTCCCGGTGGTGTACTGCCCGTTCCTGTGGGACCCGGGCCGGCCGGAGAGCCGGTCCGCTCCGGTCGTGTTCCACGATCCGGCCGCCGGGGACGCCCGCACCCTCGACGTGGGGCGCCCCGGCGACGACCGGTCGGCCCGGTCCGGCTACGACGGGCACGCCGACCTGGCCCGGGCCGAGCGCCGGGGGGAGGACCTCCGGTTGCTGTACGTGGCCCTGACCCGGGCCCGGCACCAGGTCGTGATCTGGTGGGCGGCGGCCAAGGACAGCCGCCTGTCCCCGTTGACCCGCCTGCTCGTGTGCCGGGACGGGCTCACCGGCGAGGTCCGGGGGGTGCCGGCCCGGGAGCCGTCGGCCGGGGCGGTCCGCAAGGTCCTGGACCGGATGGCGGAGGCGGCCCCCGGACTGGTCAGCGTCGAGGCCCCCGACGGCCCGGCCGGGGCGGCGGCCGGGGCGGGGGAGCAGGCCCGGCCGTCGGCCGGGCCGGACCTGGCCAGCGCCCGCTTCGAGCGGGCCCTGGACGAGCGCTGGCGCCGGGCGTCCTACTCGAGCATCACGGCCGGCGCCCACGATGGCGGCCGGGCCGGGGCGGTGGACAGCGAGCCCGAGGATCCGGTCGTCTCCGACGAACCGCCGGTTGCGGCCGGCGGGGCGGGCGGCGGGACGGCGGGGGCGGAGGATGGCGGAGCGGGCCGGCCGGCGACCGGGCTGGAGAGGCCCAGCCCGCTCATGCAGCTTCCCGGCGGGACGGAGGTCGGCACCTTCGTGCACCGGGTGATGGAGCGGATCGATTTCGCCGCCGCCGACCTGGGAGCAGAGGTCGACGCCGCCCTGTCCAGGGCTGTGCAGCAGGGCGCCCCGGCCGGCGACCTCTCCTCCCTGCCCGCCGGCCTGATGGCGGTGCTGACCACCCCGCTGGGACCGCTGCTGCCGGGTCTGGCCCTGAGCTCCGTAGGCCGGGCCGACCGCCTCGACGAGCTGTCATTCGAGCTGCCGGTGGCCGGCGGTGACCTCCCCCGGGGTGAGGTGGACACCGCCGACATCGCCGGCCTGCTCGCCGCCCACCTGCCGGTAGCCGGCCCGGGCCGGGAGCCACTGGCCGGCTACCCCCGGCGCCTGGAGGACCCGGTGCTGGCCACCAGCCTGCGGGGCTATCTCACCGGTAGCCTGGACCTGGTGTTCCGGGTGAGGGGCCCGGAGGGGACCCACCGCTGGTTCCTGGCCGACTACAAGACCAACTGGCTGGGCGCCGGGGGTGGCCGGCTGAGCCTGGGCGACTACACCCCGGACGCGCTCGACCACGAGATGCAGCGCCGCCACTATCCCCTCCAGGCCCTGCTCTACCTGGTGGCCCTGCACCGGTACCTGAGGTGGCGCCAACCGGGATACCGGGCCGAGAGGGACCTCGGGGGCGTGCTGTACCTGTTCCTGCGGGGTATGGGCGGCCCCGAAACCCCGGTGGTGGACGGGGCCCCGTGCGGGGTGTTCAGCTGGGCCCCGCCGGGCGGTCTGGTCGAGCAGCTGTCGGAGCTGTTCTCCGAGGGCGGCCAGCGGTGACCGGGCTTCCCGGCCCCGACCCGGCCCCCGTCGCCCCCGCGGCCTCCGCCCCCGCGGCCTCCGACCCGGCCGCCCCCGCCGTCCCCCACCCGGCCGGCAGGTACGGCGGCCCCGACCCGGCCGAGGCCTACGACGCCCGGCTGGTCCTGGGCGAGGAGGGGCCGCAGAACCTGCGGGTGTTCAACTCGGCCGGCGTCCTGGCCCCTGCCGACGTGCACCTGGCCCGCCGGCTGTGCCGCCTGGCGGGGGAGGACGACGAGCTGGTGGCGCTGGCCGCCGCCCTGGCCGGCCGGGCCCCCCGGGTGGGCCACGTGTCGGTCGATCTGGCCACGGTGCGCTCCTCGGCGGTGGTGGCCGGCGACGACGAGGCGGCCGTCGACAGCCTGCCGTGGCCGGACCCGGCCGGGTGGGTGCCCCGGGTGGCCGGCAGCGCCCTGGTCGACGCCGGACCGGAGCCGGCGGGCGGGGCGGCGGGCGCCGCCGGCGGGGAACCGGTCAGCCGCCCGCTCCGCCTGGAGGGCACCCACCTGTACCTGGACCGCTACTGGCGGGACGAGATGGATGTGGCCGCCGACCTGCTCCGCCGGGCCGAACCCGCCCGCCGCCCCGGCCCGGCCGGCGGCGGACGCGACCCGGACGGGGTGGACCCGGGGCCGGGCGGCGCCGGGGCCCCCTCTGCGCCGCGCCGCCTGGAGGAACTGTTCCCCGGTGACCCGGCCCGGGACCAGCGTCAGGCGGCCGCCGTCGCCCTGTCGGGCCGTCTGAGCGTCATCGTCGGCGGTCCCGGCACCGGCAAGACCACCACCGTGGCCCGCCTGCTGGCCCTGATCACCGAGACGGCGATCGGCGCCGGGCGGCGGGCACCGTTGATCGGGCTGGCCGCCCCGACCGGCAAGGCGGCGGCCCGGATGGAGGAGGCCGTGAGGTCCGAGGCGGCGCGGATGGCGGTGGCCGACGCGACCAGGGCCCACCTGGGCTCGGTGGCCGGGGTCACCATCCACCGGCTGCTGGGCAGCCGTCCCGACCGGGTCAGCCGTTTCCGTCATCACCGGGGTCACCGGCTGCCCCACGACGTGGTGGTGGTGGACGAGGCGTCCATGGTGTCGCTCGCCCTGATGGCCCGGCTGCTGGAGGCCGTCCGGCCCGACGCCCGCCTGATCCTCGTCGGTGACCCGGAGCAGCTGGTCTCGGTGGAGGCCGGCGCCGTGCTGGCCGACATCGTGGGTCCCACGGCCCGGCCGGCCGGAGCCGACGGAGGACGGCTGGCCGGCCGCATCGCCGTGTTGCGCACCAACCACCGCTTCAGCGGCCCGCTGGCCGAACTGGCCTCGGCCGTCCGCGCCGGCCGGACCGAACGGGCGCTCGAGGTGTTGGCTGGAGGCCATCCGGCGGTGCGGTGGCTGCCCTCCCCCCCCGCCGGCTGGGACCGCCCGGCCGGGAGCGACCCCGGGGATGACCCGGGCGGCGAGGTTCTCCGGGAGCTCCTGACCGGGTGGGCGGCGGACCTGGTCGCCGAGGCCCGGGCCGGCCGGGGCCGCTCGGCGCTGGACGTCCTGGCCCGGCACCGACTCCTGTGCGCCCACCGGGACGGGCCGGCCGGGGTGACCGTGTGGAACCGCCGGATCGAGGAATGGGTCGCCGCCGTCCAGCCGGCCATCGGACTCGAGGGCCCCTGGTACGCCGGTCGGCCGGTCATGGTCACGGCCAACGACTACGGGATGCGGCTGTTCAACGGGGACACCGGCGTGGTCGTCGCCGTCCCCGGCCCGGACGGCACCGGCCCGGAACCGGCGTCCCCGACCACCGGCTCGCGGGTCGTGGCGGTGGACGGCGCCGGCGGCCGGGTGCGGACCGTGAGCCCGTTCCGGCTCCAGGCCGTGGACACGGTGTTCGCCACGACCGTGCACAAGAGCCAGGGGTCGGAGTACGACCGGGTGACCGTCGTCCTGCCACCCGAGACGTCCCGGCTCCTGACCCGGGAGTTGCTGTACACCGCGGTCACCCGGGCCCGCCAGGGCGTGCTGGTGGTGGGCTCGGAGGCCGCCGTGCGGCGGGCGGTGGGGCAGCCCCTGTCGCGGGCATCGGGGCTGGGCCGCCGGCTCTGGGATCGGCCGGCCCCGATCGGGTAGGTCTGAGCCATGGCGAAGTACCGAGTGAACGATGCCGGAGTGCAGAAGGCCCATCGGATGATCGAGGCCCACCACTACGACGTCCACACCGAATGGTCGAAGGCCGCCCCCAGCGCATCCGAGGAGAACGACCAGATCGACCGGCACGGGTGGGACGGGTACGGCCAATGGCACCTGGCCATCGACACCGAGGCGTCGGAGGAGACCAAGGACCGCTACGGGTTCCCGTTCGGGGACTTCACCAGGGTCAACCGGGCGGCGCTCATCCACGCCAAGCAGCGAGCGGCGCAGAACGGCCACGACGACGTGGCCCGGGCGGCCGGCGATCTGCTCGACCGGCTCGACGCCGGCCGCTCCGACTAGAGACACGCCGGGGGTCGGATCGGGACGGCGCCGGGATTGGGCAGGATTACGGGATGCAACCGCCGGAAGCCCAGCCGCCGTCCAGCCCCGCCGTACCCCGCCCCCAGCCGGGGATATTCGCCCTGGGCGTGCCCGAGCACTGCTACCTGGAGCTCGACCTGGTCGACGGGGCCGACCCGGCGGCCCTGGTGCGCTGTCTGGCCGAGCTGTCCGGACCGGAGACGACAGTGGGCGGGCTCAATGTGGTGGTCGGCGTCCGCCCGGAGCTGTGGCGGCGGGTCTCGGGGTCGAGGGGCGGTCCCGGGCCCCGCTCCTTCCGATCGGTCGACGGGGCCGGAGTCCGCTTCCCGGCCACGCAGCACGACGCCTGGGTGTGGGTGGCGGGAGGTTCCCGTGACGCCGTGTTCGACGCCGCCACCCGGGTCCTCGACGCCGTGGCCCCCGTCGCCGCCCCGGCGTCCGAGGTCACCGGCTGGCTGTACCGGCACCGGCGGGACCTGACCGGCTTCATCGACGGCACGGAGAACCCGTCCATGCTCGAGGCCGCCGACGTGGCGGTGGCTGCCGACGGATCCAGCGTGCTGCTCTACCAGCAGTGGCGTCACCACCGCAGCTGGGCTCAGCTGAGCGTCGAGGAGCAGGAGCGGGTGATCGGGCGGAGCAAGGCCGACAGTGTGGAGCTGGCGGACGACGTCATGCCCGACGACTCGCACGTGAGCCGCAACGTGGTCGAGGAGGGAGGGGAGGAGCTGCGTATATACCGCCGGAACACCGCCTACGGCGGCCCGAGCGACCACGGCACCGTCTTCGTGGGGTTCTGCGCCGAGCAGCGCCCGCTCCAGGTCATGCTCGAGCGCATGGCCGGGGTGGGCGACGGTATCCGCGACGCCCTGACCCGTCACGCCACCGCCCTCAGCGGGGCCTACTACCTGGTGCCGTCGGTGCCGGCCCTGGAGGGCTTCCTGCCCGGAGCAGGATAGGGCATTCCCGCTGCCACATATGGCCCGGCTCCGCCGGGCCGGGCGCCCCCACCGGGCCGGACAGCACCGGCGCCCGGCACCGCTGACAGCGCCGGCCGGCCGGCCCCGGCTTGGCCGCGAACGGTGGGGGGTAGCGTCATGGCGTGAAAGCGGACAAGGGCAGGAATTTTCCCCTCGGAGTGACGGTCGAGGAGGACGGGGTCAACTTCGCCGTCGGGTCGGAGATCGCCGACGCGGTGGAGGTGTGCCTGTTCGCCCCCGACGGTTCCGAGGAGCGGGTGGAGCTGCCCGAGCGCACCGCCCACGTGTTCCACGGTTTCCTGCCCGGGGTGGGCCCCGGCCAGCGGTACGGCCTGCGGGTGCACGGCCCGTGGAGCCCCGGCGACGGGCTGCGCTGCAACCCGGCCAAGCTTCTGCTCGACCCCCACGCCACCGCCATCGAGGGTCACGTCAGGTGGGGGGAGGAGGTGTTCGGGCACCGCTTCGGCGACCCGGCCGCCATCAACGACACCGACTCCGCCCCGCACATGCCCCGCTGCGTGATCACCGCTTCGGACTTCGACTGGGCCGGGGACCGGCCGCCCCGGGTGCCGCTCGAGGAGACCATCGTCTACGAGACCCACGTCAAGGGCCTGACCCGGCGCCACCCGGGTGTGCCCGAGGAACTGAGGGGGACATACGCCGGGCTGGCCCACCCGGATGTCACCGGGTACCTGGTGGACCTGGGCGTCACCTCCGTCGAGCTGCTACCGGTCCACCACTTCGTCCAGGATTCCCACCTGCTGGACAAGGGCCTGCGCAACTACTGGGGCTACAACAGCATCGGCTTCTTCGCTCCCCACGGCGACTACAGCTCGGCCGGCACCGGTGGGGGGCAGGTGGAGGAGTTCAAGGCCATGGTCAAGGCCCTCCACGCCGCCGGGCTGGAGGTGATCATGGACGTGGTCTACAACCACACCGCCGAGGGCAACCACCTGGGCCCCACCCTGTCGATGAAAGGGATCGACAACCCGTCCTACTACCGGCTGGTGGACGAGGACCGGGCCCACTACTTCGACACCACCGGGACGGGCAACAGCTTCAACGTGGGTCACCCCATGGCGCTGCGGCTCATCATGGACTCCCTGCGCTACTGGGTGTCGGAGATGCACATCGACGGGTTCCGTTTCGACCTGGCCAGCACCCTCACCCGCCAGTTCGGCGACCTGGACATCCACAGCGCGTTCCTCGACATGGTGCACCAGGACCCCGTCCTGGCCCCGGTGAAGATGATCGCCGAACCGTGGGACATCGCCGGCTACCAGGTGGGCGGGTTCCCGGCCCGGTGGTCGGAGTGGAACGGGAAGTACCGGGACTGCGTGCGGGACTTCTGGAGAGGGGAAAATGGCACGCTCGGTGAGCTGGCGCTCCGCCTGACAGGAAGCGGCGACATCTATTCCTCCGGGCGGCGCACCCCGACCGCGTCCGTCAATTTCGTCACCGCTCATGACGGCTTCACGCTGGCCGATCTGACCTCCTACAACGACAAGCACAACGACGCCAACGGGGAGGACAACAACGACGGTGAGTCCCACAACCGCTCCTGGAACTGCGGGGTGGAGGGACCGACCGACGACAAGGAGGTGCTGGCCCTGCGGGAGCGGCAGCGCCGCAACCTGCTGGGCACCCTGCTCCTCTCAGCCGGGGTCCCGATGATCCTGGGCGGGGACGAGATGGGCCGCAGCCAGGGGGGCAACAACAACGCCTACTGCCAGGACAGCGAGGTCTCCTGGTACGACTGGGACGCCGTCGACCAGGACATGCTGGGTTTCGTCCGGACCGCCATCGCCCTGCGCAAGGCCCACCCGGCCCTGCGGCCCCGCGAGTACCTGAGGACCATGGGCGGCGAGCCGGCCCAGATGGTCCTGTACCGCCCCGACGGGCGGGAGATGCAGCAGCAGGACTGGGAGAACCCCGAGACCAACTCGCTGGCCGTGGCCCTCGACGGTCGCCACATCGAGGACTCGGAGGGGGAGACCAGCCGGGACCGGTACCTGCTGCTGCTCAACGCCCACTGGGAGGACGTGGAGTTCACCGTCCCGGCCGGGGGCGGCTACTGGTTCGTGGTGCTGACCAGCGGCGATCCGGCCACCACCCCCGACCTCGGACCCGAGCGGAAGGTCACCCTGGGGGCCCGTTCGCTGTTGCTCCTGCACAGCGTCAGCCGTCACTGACCCCGGGCCCGGGGTTTCCTCTTCCGCCCAGCCGGGTAGCGAAAAAGATCAACGGATAACCGGAAAGAGGATCTCAGATGGCTGGCGAACTCAACAATGTGCGGGTGGCGTTCATCGTTTCGAACGAGGGTATCGAGCAGGCGGAGCTGACCGCCCCGTGGCAGGCGGTCAAGGACGCCGGCGGGACGCCGGAGCTGCTGGCCCGCCAGGCGGGCCAGGCCCAGGCGTACAACCACCTGGACAAGGCGGACACGTTCCCGGTGGACCGCACCACCGGCGACGCTTCCGCCTCCGACTACGACGCTCTGGTCCTGCCGGGCGGGGTGCCCAACGGGGACCAGGTACGTACCGACCCGGCCGCCGTGTCGTTCGTCAAGCAGGTGGTCGAGGCGGGCAAGCCGGTCGCGGTCATATGCCACGGCGGCTGGGTGCTGGTCGAGGCGGACGCCGTGCGGGGCCGGACCATGACGTCCTGGCCCAGCCTGCAGACCGACATCCGCAACGCCGGCGGCACCTGGGTGGACGAGGAGGTGCACGTGTGCACCGCCGGGCCCAACACCATCGTGTCGAGCCGTAAGCCCGACGATCTGCCGGCGTTCTGCCAGAACCTGGTCGAGGTCTTCTCCAGGGCCAGCGCCGGGATCTCCTGATCCCGGCGCTGCCCGGGGGGCTCTAGATCGACGCCCACTCCATGGGTGTCAGGATCGTCGGCGGGGGCGTCCCGGTGCGGCGGCCGTGGCGCTTCTCGCCGACGCCGGCCGGTCCGGGGCCGGTGACCGCGCCGGCCCCCGGCCCGAGGACCACCGCCAGGCTGTCCGGTTCCATCCGCAGCCGCCCGTCCTCCAGGGTCACGCCGGGTTCGGACGCGGCGACCAGGCGGTGGCCGGGGCCCACCCCGGCCACCGCCGGGGCGGGGCCGATCAGGGCCACCACCTTGACGTCCCGGCGGTGGACCACCAGGGCCTGGCGGGACCGGTCGATCTCCACGGCGACCCCGCCCAGGTCCCCGTCGGTCAACTGGGGGACCTGGCGGCGCAGACCGACCAGCAGCCGGTACCACCGCAGTATCTCCAGGTGGGCGGGGTCCTCCAGCTCGGACCAGTCCAGGCGGGACCGCTCGAAGGTGGCCCGGTCCTGCGGGTCGGGGACGTCGCCGGGGTTCCAGCCGAAGTAGGAGAACTCCGACCGGCGGCCCTCGGTCACCGCCCGCCCCAGTTCCGGGTCCGCGAAGTCCGTGAAGTACTGCCACGGGGTGGCCGCCCCCCACTCCTCGCCCTGGAACAGCATGGGCACGAACGGCGAGGTGAGCAGCAGCCCGGCGGCCACCTTGAGCCGACCGGCCGGCATCAGGGCGCTGCTGCGGTCGCCGGCCGCCCGGTTGCCGACCTGGTCGTGGTTCTGGGTGCACACCACGAAGTGCTCCCCGCTCAGCCCCTCCGGCGGCCGGCCGTGGGTGCGCCGGCGGTGCCCGGACCACATCCCGTCGTACACCCAGGCCTGGCGGAGCGCCTTGGCCAGCTGGTCCAGCGAGCCGAAATCCTCGTAGTAGCCGTTGGTCTCCCCGCTGAACACGGCGTGCCAGGCGTGGTGCCACTCATCCGCCCAGGCCGAATCCAGGCCGTAGCCGCCCTCTCGGCCGGGCCGCACGAAGCGGGGGTCGTTGAGGTCCGACTCGGCGATCAGCGCCAGCGGGCGCCCCAGGTGGGCGCCGAGGGCACGGACCTCGGCGGACAGCTGCTCCAGGAAGTGCACCGCCGAGTCGTCGGCCAGGGCGTGCACCGCGTCCAGGCGCAGACCGTCGATGTGGTAGTCGGCCAGCCACATCAGGGCGTTGTCGATGAAGAAGCGCCGCACCTCGTCGCTGCCGGGACCGTCCAGGTTGACCCCGTCGCCCCAGTTGGTCCGGTGGGCGGAGGAGAAATAGGGGCCGAACTCCGACAGGTAGTTGCCCGACGGGCCCAGATGGTTGTAGACCACGTCGAGGACCACCCCGATGCCGGCCCGGTGGCAGGCGTCGACCAGCCGCTTCAGGCCGTCGGGGCCGCCGTAGGCCGGGTGGGGACTGTAGAGCGCCACCCCGTCGTAGCCCCACCCGCGGCTGCCGTCGAAGCCGGCGACCGGCAGGATCTCCACGGCGTCGACACCGAGCGAGCTCAGGTGGGGGAGGCGGGCGGCCGCCCCGTCGAAGGTCCCCTCCGGGCTGAAGGTGCCGATGTGCAGTTCGTAGAGGACCGAGCCGGGCAGGTGGAATCCCCCCCAGCCGGCGTCGGACCAGCGGTGGGCCCGGTGGTCCACCACCTGCGACAGGCCGTGCACGCCGTCGGGCTGGCACGGGGAGCGGGGATCGGGCCGGGTGGGGCCCCCGTCGAGCGAGAAGCCGTAGCGGTCCCCGGGGCCGGCATCGGCCACCGCCGACGTCCACCAGCCGCCGGGCGCCGGCTCCATGGCGGAGCGCCGGCCGCCGCAATCGAGCTCCACTGCCGACGCGTCGGGAGCCCACACCTCGAAGGTCCACATCTCAGGTCTCCAGCACCGCCACCGGGCCCCGGCCCAGCAGGCCGGCGACGGGGTGGGGTCCGCCCCGCAGCGGCTCGCCGGGCAGGCCGATCACCGCCCTCCAGCGGCCACCGGGCAGCTCCACCTCGGTATCGCCCCAATCCCCACCGAGGCCCGCCAGGTGCCGGCCGGCCAGCACCACCAGCCCGCCCCGGTCGAACGCGATCAGGTGGTCGGCCCGCGACCCGGTGACCGGCAACTCCCGGTAGCCGTCGCCGGAGTAGGGCTCGGGCCGGGCGCGCCGGTGCTGCAGCAGCCGGGCGGTCAGCCACAGCTTGGCCCGGGGCGACGCCGCCCGGTCCGGGCCGGTCGCCAGGGCGTCGGGCCCCCAGGGACGCACGTCGGCCAGGCCGGCTGCCAGGTCCTCGAACGCCACCGGCCGCCGGTTGTCCGGGTCGACCAGGCTGTTGTCCCAGCTCTCGGTGCCCTGGTAGATGTCCGGCACGCCGGGGCAGGTGAGCAGCAGGGCGGTCATCGACAGTGAGGTGGCCCGGGCCGTCTCGACCACCCGGTGTTCCCGCATGAACCGCTCGAACGCCTCGACGAAGCGCCCGTCCGACACTGTCGCCTCGGTGAAGCGGCGGAGGTCCCGCTCGTAGCCGGCGTCACCGTCCGCCCAGGCGGTGTGCACCTTGGCTTCCTTGGCGGCTTTGTCCATGTAGGCCACCAGCCGGTCGGTCCCGATGGGCCACGTCCCCACCAGGGTCTGGAACAGCAGGTAGCGGGCGTTCATGTCCGGGCCGTGCTCACCGGCGTGGCCGTCGGTGAGCTCCACCCAGTGCCGGACAGCCTCGTCCCACGGCTCGGCCAGCTCGCTCAGCAGGCCGATCCGGGCCCGGACGTCGGGGCTGCGCTTGGTGTCGTGGGTGGCCAGGGTCAGCATGGCGTGCGGATGGCGGCGGGCGGCGTCGGTCGAGTCGGCGTGGAACCGGGCGAGGGGCCGCCCGAACACCCCGGGGTCGCCTCCCACCTCGTTCAGCGACACCAGCCGGTTGTAGCGGTAGAAGGCCGTGTCCTCCGCCCCCTTGGCCATCACCGGGGCGCTCACCTGGGGAAACATCTGGGCGAACTCCGTCTCCGGTCCCCCCGGGTGGTGGAGCATCAGCAGCTCGCCGATGAACTCCAGCAGGTCCGGGTCGGTGTCCGGCTCCAGCTCCCGGGCCGCCGCCACCGCCCGGCGGACGTGGTCCACGTCGGCGTCGCGGCTCGGCCGGTCCGGCTGGAAGTAGGTCCGGTACACCGGGAACGAGGTCAGCACCGCCTCCAGCGCCTGGTGCACCTCGCCCCGGGTGCGGTCCCGCTGCCGGCGGTGGCCGTCGCACACGGCGTGGAGCTGCCGGGTGAGCCGGTCCACCTCGGGTGCCAGCTCGTCTGTCATTATCTGCCGCTTGGCCTGGCGCACCACCGCCGCGTAGTCGCCCGGCTCGCCGGTCACGGCGGTGTAGGTGCCGGTCATGGGCCCCTCCCCGGCCGGGTCCACGAACACGTTGGCCACCCGGGTCACGAAGTCGTAGCCGGTGGTGCCGTCCACCGGCCAGCTGTCCGGCAGGTGCTCGGCCGGCTCGAGGATCTTCTCCACGACCACGTAGGCGGCCGGCGCCAGCCGCCGCAGCCGCTGCAGGTAGCCGTCGGGATCGCGCAGGCCGTCCACGTGGTCGACGCGCAACCCGCTGACCAGGTGGTCGCGGGCCAGCCGGCCGATGCACTCGTGGGTGTCGGCGAAGACCCGATCGTCCTCCACCCGTAGCCCCACCAGGGTCTCGATGTTGAAGAACCGGCGGTAGTCGAGCTCCTCCCGGGCCGTGCGCCAGTAGGCCAGGCGGTAGTTCTGGCGGCACAGGAGCCGGTCCATCTCGTCCGGGTCGGAGTTGAGCCGGGACACCTCCCGGTCGACGGCGTCGGCCACGGAGGGCTCGGCCTGGCACAGGGCGGCCAGCCTCTCGCGCAGCACCTCCTTCTGGTCGTGCCGCAGCCGGACGGCGGTGGGATCGGTCATGGCGGCGTGGGGTAGCGCCCCGAAATCGGCGGCCAGGTCCCGCAGGGCCGGGGAGCCGGCCCGGTCGGCGGCCCGCCCGAGTAGCTCGTCCTGGGTCCTCGGCGACAGCGGCAGCTCGTGGTCGTGGTATGCCACGGAGAAAGAGCCGCCCTCCCGGCGGACCACCACCTCCCCGGCGTCGAGGATCCGGCCGTAGCGGTCTCCCAGAACCGGTACCAGGACGGTCTGCTCGTGGCGGCTGCTGTCGCCCGGCCAGTCGATGTCGAAGTACGGGGCGTAGAGGCTCGACGGGCCGTTCTCCAGCACGTCCCACCACCACCGGTTCGACCGCCCGTCGATGGCCATGTGGTTGGGGACTATGTCCACGGTCAGACCGAGCGAGCGGGCCCGCAGGCGGTCCACCAGTCGGGCGAAGGCGGCGTCACCGCCCAGATCGGCGCTGAGGCGCGAATGGTCCACCACGTCGTAGCCGTGGGTGCTGCCAGCCGCCGCCTGCAGCAGCGGCGAACAGTACAGGTCGCTGATCCCGAGCTCCGCCAGGTAGTCCGCCACGCCGGCGGCCCGGTCGAGGTCGAATTCGGCGCGTAGCTGTACCCGGTAGGTGGCCCGCCTCATCCCGACCGCTGCCCCTGGTGGGTGGGGGTCAGGACCTGGTGGGAATGGTGTCGCGGACCTTGTTGGAGGCCCGGTCGAGCATCAGCGCCACGCCTATGGCCAGCAGCCAGCTGTCCTTGGCCATGGCCAGGCCCTGGCGGCTGGGCCGGATCCCGTCCTCAGTCATCCCCGGGATCTTGAAGTACATGCCCATCAGCCCGGCCGAGAAAGCGGTGAGGCCAGCGCCGGCCAGCCCCGGGCTGATGAACGGGGCGAGAAGGGCCGCTCCGAGGGCCGTTTCGGCCGCGCCCAGGATGCGGGTGAAGGTCTTCGGCTCGAGGCCACCAACCTGGGGGTAGGCGGTGGACGCCATGCCGTGCACGCCCTTGTGCATCTCGTCATCGTTGGACTGCAGCTTGGACAGGCCCGAGTTGAGGATGAACGCCCCGGTCGCTGCCCGTACCGGCACGTGCCACAGCTTGAACTTCATCATCGCCTCCCAGATCCGGCGCCCGTTTGCACCCGCTGTCTATACCCAGACGGCGCAGCTTCCAACTGGTCGTCGGTCACGATTGTGCCAGCCGGACGATGGTGGAGGAGAAGTCGTCGATCCGGCGCACGACGTCGGTGAACCAGGTGAAGTCCACCGGCTTGGTGACACAGGCGCTGGCGTGGGGCGTTCCCGGCTGCCGCGGGCGCACGGCCGGCCGGCGCCGTAGTTTGGACCGCCTACCGACCTCGTTGGGAGGAACCGACATGTCCGAATCCCCGGTCACGCTGTTCGACGTGGTGGTCATCGGCGCGGGGCCCGCCGGCGAGAACGTCGCCGACCGGGCCGTGCGGGCCGGCCTGACCGCCGCCGTGGTGGAGTCCGAGCTGGTGGGCGGGGAGTGCTCGTACTGGGCGTGCATGCCGAGCAAGGCCCTGCTCCGGCCCGGGCAGGCCCTCGACGAGGCCCGGGCCGTGGCCGGAGCCCGCCAGGTGGTGGGCGGCCCGCTGGACGTGCCGGCGGTCCTGGACCGGCGGGACGGATTTGCCAGCCACTGGGCCGACCGGGGCCAGGTCGAGTGGCTGGACAGCACCGGCATCACCCTGATCCGGGGCCACGGCCGCCTGTCGGGGGTGCGCCGGGTGGGCGTCGACGGCCCGGACGGGTCTTCCACGCTCGAGGCCGGGCAGGCGGTGGTGATCGCCACCGGCTCCGATGCCGCTGTACCTCCCGTCGCCGGCCTGGCGGCCAGCCGGCCCTGGACCAGCCGGGACGCCACCAGCTCCCGCCACGTGCCCCCCGAACTGGTGGTGCTGGGCGGGGGAGTGGTGGGATGCGAGATGGCCCAGGCCTGGTCGAGCCTGGGCAGCCGGGTGACCGTGGTGGAGCTGGGTGACCGGCTGCTGCCGGGCCACGAGCCCTTCGCCGGGGAGATGCTGGCCGGGGCCATGGCTTCCGCCGGGATCGACGTGCGGACCGGGGTGGCGGCGGAGGCGGTGGAGCGTGACCGGTCGGGCCGGGTGACGGTGAGGCTGGCCGGGGGTGGCTCGCTGGAAGCGGATGAGATCCTGGTGGCGGCCGGCCGACGGCCCCGGACCGGCGACGTCGGGCTGGAGCAGGTGGGCCTGGAACCGGGCTCGTGGCTGCCCGTGGATGACACCATGCAGGTGAGCGGGGTGCCGGGCGGCTGGCTGTACGCCGTCGGCGACGTCAACCACCGGGCCCTGCTGACCCATCAGGGCAAGTACCAGGCCCGGCTGTGCGGCGACGTGATCGCCGCCCGGGCGCGGGGCCGGGTCGACAGCGCCGCCTGGGACGCCTACAGCGCCACCGCCGACCACGCCGCCGTCCCGTCGGTCGTGTTCACCTCCCCGGAGGTGGCATCGGTGGGCCACACCGAGCAGTCCGCCCGGCAGGCGGGGATCGGGGTGGACGTGGTCGACTACGACCTGGGCCGGGTGGCCGGCGCGTCGCTCTACGCCGACGGCTACCGGGGCCGGGCCCGCATGGTGGTCGACGCCCGGCGGCGGGTGGTGGTGGGCGCCACCTTCGTGGGGCCCGGCGTGGCCGAGCTGCTCCACGCCGCCACCGTCGCCGTGGTCGGGGAGGTGCCGCTGGAGCGGCTGTGGCACGCCGTGCCGTCCTACCCGACCATCAGCGAGGTGTGGTTGCGACTGCTGGAGGCCTACGGGCTCTGACCGAGGGTCCGCGCGGACCCCCTGAGACTACCCGCGCTATTTGCAGGTGTAGTGCACACAATGAGCTCCGGGCTCAGCGGGCTCTAGCGGGCGGCGCTGTAGCGGGCTATCTCGGCCCGGCCCACGACCATGTGGTGGACCTCGTCGGGGCCGTCGGCGAAGCGCAGGGTGCGCTGCGAGGTGTACATGTCGGCGAGTGGCGTCCACTGCGAGATGCCGGTGGCGCCGTGGATCTGGATGGCCTGGTCGATGATCTGGCACACCCGTTCCGGCACCATGGCCTTGACCGCCGAGACCCATACCCGGGCGTCGGCGTTGCCCATCAGGTCCATGGCCTTGGCCGCCTTGAGGACCATGAGCCGCATCGCCTCTATCTCGATGCGGGCCCGCGACACCCACTCGGTGTTCTTGCCCAGGGTGATGATCGGCTTGCCGAACGCCTGGCGGGACAGGCCCCGCTCCACCATGAGCTGGAGAGCCTTCTCCGCCGCCCCGATGGAGCGCATGCAGTGGTGGATGCGGCCCGGGCCGAGGCGCAGCTGGGAGATCTCGAAGCCCCGACCCTCACCGAGGAGGATGTTCTCCTTGGGCACCCGCACGTCGGTGAAGCGCAGGTGCATGTGCCCGTGCGGGGCGTCGTCGTGGCCGAAGACCAGCATGGGGCCGAGCACCTCCACGCCGGGGGTGTCGATGGGCACCAGGATCTGGGACTGCTGCAGGTTCGGGGCGGCGTCGGGGTTGGTCCGCACCATGACGATCATGATCCGGCAGCGGGGGTCACCGGCGCCGGAGATGTAGTACTTCTCGCCGTTGATCACCCACTCCTCGCCGTCGAGCACCGCCGAGCAGGCGATGTTGCGGGCGTCGGAGGACGCCAGGTCCGGCTCGGTCATGGCGTAGGCGGAGCGGATCTCGCCGGCCAGAAGCGGCTCCAGCCACTGCTTCTTCTGCTCCGGCGTGCCCACCCGCTCCAGCACCTCCATGTTGCCGGTGTCGGGCGCGGAGCAGTTGAGGCACTCCGACGCCAGGGGGTTCTTCCCCAGCTCGAAGGCGATGTAGGCGTAGTCCAGGTTGGCCAGGCCCTCGCCGGTCTCGGCGTTGGGCAGGAAGAAGTTCCACAGGCCCTCGGCCTTGGCCTTGGCCTTCACCCCGTCGAGCAGCTCCAGCTGGCCCGGGGCGAAGCTCCACCGGTCGGCCCGGCCCTCGCCGAGGGCGAAGTACTTCTCCGACATGGGCGCCACTTCCTCGGTGATGAACTTCTTCACCTTGTCGAGCAGGGGCCGGGCCTGGGGGGAAATTCCCAGGTTGAACAGTTCTCCTCCGAAGTCGTCGGTGTTGAGCGGGTTGGCAGGCATCAGGCGGACCTCCGGGGGTCAGTAGGCGGTGGTGTTCTCGAAGTAACGGCGGGGGTTGGCGACCAGCATCGTGTCGATCTGGTCCTCGGTCACCCCGTGCTGGCGCAGGTAGGGCAGGACATCGTCGCCGATGTGCAGGTAGTGCCACTGCTCCATGGCCGCCACCACGTTGGGGTCGATCCAGTCGATGTAGCAGGCGGCGTCGTGGGACAGCACCATACGGTCGGCGTAACCCCGCCGGCACATCTCCACGACGGTGTCGCAGCGGGCCTCGAAGGTGGTCCCGACGTTGATCCCGAAGCGGTCCATCCCCAGGATGAAGCCCGTGTCGGCCAGCCGGCTCAGGTGGTCCACGTCGGCGGAGTCGCCGCTGTGGCCCAGCACGACCCGGGAGGGGTCCACGCCCTCGTCGTCGCACATGAGCTTCTTGACGTCCAGCCCGGTGTGGCTGCCCGGATGGGTGTGGACGGTGATGGGGGCCCCGGTCTGGCGGTGGGCCCGGGCCACCGCCCTCATGATCCGGGCCACCCCGGCGGTCATGCCCCCGGCGTCGATGGCGCATTTCAGGAACGCCGCCCTCACCCCGGTACCGGCGATGCCCTCGGTGATGTCCTTGACGAACATGTCCACCATGGGGTCGGGCAGTTCCACCCCGACCGCCTCGCTGAGCGCCGGTCCCCGGAAGTGGAAGAAGAAGGGGACGGCGTCGTAGGTGTAGCAGCCGGTGGCCACGATGATGTTCAGCTCCGGGACCTGTTCCGCCACCCGCTGGATCCTCGGTATGTACCGGCCCAGCCCGACCACCGTCGGGTCCACGAAGGTGCGGGTGCCCTGGGCGGCCGCCGCCTTGAGCTTGGCCACCGCGTCGGCGACCCTCGAGTCCTCGTCCCCCCACTCGTCGGGGTAGTTCTGCTGCACGTCTGGGGTCAGCACGAAGACGTGCTCGTGCATGTAGGTCCGCCCCAACTCCGACGTGTCCACCGGTCCCCGCACTGTCTCCACGCTGGCCATGGGCCGCTTCCCTCCCTTTTTCCCGATCCTTATCGGGGCACCTTATTGGCTGCGGCCGGGCGGCGAGGCCCCCCGCTCCCGACCCGGGCCGGCGGTGGCAGAATGCGGGCATGAGCGACCCGACCACCCTCATCGACGAGCGCATCGACCAGCTGCTCGAGAAGGTCGACCCGAAGACGGCGAGCATCGAGGAGTTCCGCGGCGCCCAGTACGACATGGGGTTGGCCTGGGTGCACTTCCCGGAGGGTCGGGGCGGTCTGGGGCTGCCTCCCGGCCTCCAGGCCCGGATCGACGGCCGCCTGCGCGGCGCCGGTGCCAAGGCCCCCGACAGCCGCCATTTCTTCGGCCTGACCATGGCCGGGCCCACGGTGGTGACCAACGGCAGCGAGGCCATCAAGGACCGCCTGCTGCGCCGGATGTTCACCGGCGAGGATTCCTGGTGCCAGCTGTTCAGCGAGCCCGGCGCCGGCTCCGACCTGGCCAGCCTGGCGTGCCGGGCGGTGCGCGACGGTGATGAATGGGTGATATCCGGGCAGAAGGTGTGGAACACCATGGCCCACGTGGCCGACCGGGGCATGCTGGTCACCCGGACCGATCCCGACGTCCCCAAGCACAAGGGGCTGACCTACTTCGCCCTGGACATGCACGCCGCCGGGGTGGAGGTCCGACCGCTGATGCAGATCACCGGTGAGGCGGAGTTCAACGAGGTCTACCTGACCGAGGTGCGGGTGCCCGACGCCGACCGCGTCGGCGACGTGGGGGAGGGATGGCGGGTGGCCATGACCACCCTCATGAACGAGCGGACCACCATCGGCGGCGGCAGCGGCGCCCCTGAGCGGGGCAGCGGCGCCATCGCCGAGGCGGTGCGGATCTGGCGGGAGGAGGCCGCTGACCGCGACCCGGCCCACCTGGACCGGCTCATGCAGCTGTGGTGCGAAGCGGAGGCGTTGCGGCTCACCAACATGCGGGCCCGCCAGAACCGCCGGGCCGGCAACCCGGGCCCGGAGGGCTCCATCGCCAAGCTGATGTTCGCCGAGGTCAACAAGCGGGTCTACGAGCTGTGCGTGGACCTGCTCGGCCCGGCCGGGATGGTGGGATACACCTACGAGATGCGCCGGGCCGAGGCCCTGGGCCTGACCGGGCCGGCCGGCTCGTCGCGCAAGATGTTCCTCCGCAGCCGGGCCAACTCCATCGAAGGAGGCACGTCGGAGATCCAGCGCAACATCATGGGTGAGCGGGTCCTGGGCCTCCCCGGCGACGTCCGGGTGGACAAGGACCTGCCCTGGTCGCAGGTCCCCAGGTAACGGACCTGCCCTGGTCGCAGGTCCCCCGCTAGTCGTCGTAGCGGCGGAGCTCCACGGTGTTGCCGTCGGGATCGGAGGTGTAGACCGACATCCCGACGCCGCGGGCGCCGAAGACCTTCGACGGGCCCCGCTCCGCCCGGATGGACCCCGACGCCACCATGTCCTCCCAGTCGGCGGCCGGCATGACCAGGCAGAAGTGGTTGAGGTTCTCCCCGGTGCGCCCGGAGTCGAAGAGGTCGATGATGGTGCCCTCGTCCACCCGCACCGACGGGAACGGCACCTCGCCCCGCCTCCACTCGTCCACCCGTTCCCCGCTCAGTCCGAGGGTGCCGGTGTAGTAGGCCAGTGACCGCTCGACGTCGGTGCAGTTCAACACGATGTGGTCCAGCCCGGTGACCCTCACGGCCGCGAGGATAAGCCGTTCAGAGCGCCAGGTCGGCGGTGGTCCGTCCGATGAGGTCCAGGAAGTTCTCCGAGTAGAACCGTTGGCGCACCTGCTCCGAGGCGTGGCCCAGCGACGCCTCGAAGCGCTCGATCGGGCGCCGCCCTCCCTCGACGTGGGGGTAGTCGGAGGAGAACATGCACACCTCGGGGCCGGTCTGCTCCACGATCCAACCGACGTCCTCGGTGGGGTAGGGGGTGGCCCGTACCTGGCGGCGGACGTAGTCGCTCGGGCGCAGTGAGAGGGCCCGCAGCCGATCCTCGTGACGGCCGAACGCCTCCACCGCGGACTCCATCTGGCGCATCCACGATGGCAGCCAGACGGCCCCCTGCTCGATGACACCGATACGCAGCTCCGGGAACCGTTCCAGCACCCCGTCGAAGATCATGGTGGCCAGGGTCTGCATGGGCGGGTGGGGTATGCCCATGTAGTCCACCGAGCGGAAGTTCTCCTCGCCGCCGTGGAAGTCCGGAGGTACCGGGAGGCCGTTGCGGAAGTAGTCGGGGTCGATGAGCTCGCCGGTCCCGCCGACGTGGAACACCACCGGCACCCCGGCATCCTCCGCCTCCGCCCACAGCGGGTCGAGCCCCACGTGGCTGTGGGAGTGGCCGGCCGGGCAGCCGGAGGCCACCAGCAGGGCGGCCGCTCCGGCTTCGATGCACTCGACGGCCATGGCCCGGGCCTGCTCGAAATCGGCCAGGGGCACGTAGCAGGTGGCCAGCAGGCGGCGGTCGGCGGAGCAGAACTCGAGCATTCCCCGGTTGTGGGCCCGGGCCGTCCCGTAGGCCAGCTCCAGGTCGCCCGAGTGCTCCCAGTCGTGCAGCCGACGGTTGTGGAAGGTGTTGAACACCAGCTGGCTGGAGAAGCCGAGCAGGTCGAGCGCCCGGCCCCGGTCCTCGGACAGGAAGGATCCGGTGGCGGCGAAGTTCTTGCGCAGCATGATCTCCTCGGCCTCTCTCGCCCGGTACTCCTCCGAGCGGTGCCGGGAGGCCAGCCGGTCGAAGGCGGCGGTCAGGTCCCGGAGCTGCTCCCCGGGGTCGCCGGTCTGGCGCAGCTCGTTGCCTCCGGGGTAGCGCAGCGGCTCGATCCGGTCGCGCAGGCCCGGGTCGGCGTGGTCCCGCAGCCAGGTCGGGGTCTCCATGATGTGGGCGTCGGCGTCGTGCACGACCCGCCCGTCGGCGGCGTTGTAGGCACGCGCGGACGCGTTGGTGGCGATTGTCACCGGAATACTCCTCCCCCCGGTTCGATGATCCGGTCCAGTCTCGCACCTCGGGGCGGCGGCGTCATCAGGCACCTTTTTTCCTAGGCTGGGGCGGGTGCAGACCCTGACCCTGATGGTCGTTCACGCCCATCCCGACGACGAGTCCATCAGCACGGGTGGGACGCTGGCCCGCTACTCGGCGGAGGGGGTGCGCACCGTCCTGGTCACCTGCACGGACGGCGGCTGCGGCGACGGGCCGGGTGGGGCCAAACCCGGCGAGCCCGGCCACGACCGGGCGGCGGTGGTGGCCGAGCGGCGCCGGGAGCTGGAGCGCAGCTGCCGGGCTCTGGGGGTCCACGTGCTCGAGACCCTCGACTACCCCGACAGCGGGATGATGGGCTGGGCCGACAACGACGCCCCCGGTTCGTTCTGGAGCACCCCGGTCGACGAGGCCGCCTCCCGGCTGGCCGGCGTGATGGAGCGCTACCAGCCCCAGGTGGTCGTCACCTACGACCCCAACGGGTTCTACGGGCACCCCGATCACATCCAGGCCCACCGCATCACCGTGGCCGCGGTGGAGGCTTCCGGCATCCCCGACAAGCTGTACTACACGGCCGTCCCCCGCAGCATGCTCGCCGACTTCGGACGCCGGCTGGCCGATCTGGGGGTGGACCTCGGGACCCCCGGCGGCGAGGGCCCCGACCCCGATTGGGGCACCCCGGACGCGGAGATCACCACCTATCTGGATGTGGGGCCGTTCACCGGCGTGAAGTTCGAGTCGCTCGAGTGCCACGCCAGTCAGGCGGAGAACATCTTCTTCGTGCGGATGGGTCGCGAAGCGTTCGGCGAGCTGATGGCGGTCGAGACCTTCGTGCGGGCCAGGGACCGCAGCGGGGCGGACGTGCCCGAATCCGATCTGTTCGCCGGACTGCGCCAGCCGGGCGGGGGAGGAGGGACGCGTGGGGCTCACAGCTGACCAGGTCCGGGAGTTCGCCGCTTCGGTGATCCGGCCGGCGGTGCACCCCGACCGGGTGCCGCTCGAGGTGGCGGCGCTCCACCTGCCGGGTGAACCCTGCCCGGCCCGGGAGGCGGTGGCCGGCGTGTTCAGCCCGTTCCGGGTCGGGGACCGGTGGGGCGGGATGTGGTCGACGACCTGGTTCAGGTTCCGGGGCCGGATCCCACCGGAGTGGGCCGGCCGGGAGGTGGCCGCCCTGGTGCACCTGGGCGGGGCCCGCAGCGTGGGCTTCAGCGCCGAGGGACTGGTGTTCGACTCCGGGTTGCGGCCGGTGCAGGGGCTGCACCACGAGCACCGGGAGGTACCGGTCAGCCCCGCCGCCAGGGGGGGCGAGCCGGTCGAGTTCTACGTGGAGGCGGCCGCCAACCCTATACCCCGCTGGCACGTCCGGGACTGGCCCCGGCTGGATCCCGACTACGACGGCGCACCGCTGTACGCCCTGGAGCAGGCGGAGCTGGCCAGCTGGGACCGGGCCGCCGAGGCCCTGTGGTTCGACGTCCGCCTGGCCGCCGACCTGGCCGAGCGGCTGCCCGAACGGTCGGCGGAGGTGCTGGAGGCTCTCGGGGAGTGCCTGTCGGAGGTGGTCTCCGGCGGTCCGGGGGCGGCCGGCCGGGCCCGGGCGGCGCTGGCGCCGGTCCTGTCCCGGCCCGGCCCGGGCACCGGTCCCGGGACCGGGCGTCACACCGTGGTGGGGGTCGGCCACGCCCACATCGACTCCGCCTGGCTGTGGCCGGTGCGGGAGACCAGACGGAAGTGCGCCCGGACCTTCGCCAACCAGCTGCGGCTGTTGGAGCGCTACCCAGAGCATCACTTCGTGTGCAGCCAGGCGGTGCAGTACCAGTGGCTCAAGGACGGGTACCCGGACCTGTTCGAGCAGGTCCGGGCGGCCGTGGCGGCCGGTCGCTGGGAGCCGGTCGGGGGGATGTGGGTGGAGGCCGACAGCAACATCCCCTCGGGGGAGTCCCTGGTCCGCCAGTTCGTCCACGGCAAGCGGTTCTTCCTGGCCGAGTTCGGGGTGGAGCCGGCGGAGATGTGGATCCCCGACGTGTTCGGCTACTCCGCCGCCCTCCCCCAGATCGCCGCCTCGGCCGGGGTCACCGCCCTGATCACCCAGAAGATGAGTTGGAGCGACACCAACGAGTTCCCCCACTCGACCTTCGTCTGGGAGGGTCACGACGGCAGCCGGGTCCTGGCCCATTTCCCCCCGGCCGACACCTACAACGGCGAGATGAGCGTGGCCGACCTGCTGACCGACGCCGGCCACTTCAAGGACGCCGACCGGTCCGGTCTGACCCTCTACCCCTACGGGTACGGCGACGGGGGCGGGGGACCCACCGCCCACATGCTGGAGGCGGCCCGGCGGCTGGGCGATCTGGAGGGCCTGCCCCGGCTGGAGATCGGATCGGTGGGCCGCTTCCTGGAGCGGGTGCGGACCGAGGATGCCGATCTGCCGGTATGGGTGGGGGAGCTGTACCTCGAGGCCCACCGGGCGACCAGCACCACCCACGCCGACGTGAAGCTGGCCAACCGCCGGGCCGAGGAGGCGCTGCGGGCCGCCGAGATGTGGTCGGTCGGGGCCGGGCTGGAATCGTCCGGCCGGCTCGACCCGCTGTGGAAGCTGCTGCTCCTCAACCAGTTCCACGACATCATCCCGGGGTCGAGCATCGGATGGGTGTACCGCGATGCCGCCGCCGACCACGCCGCCGTCCTGGCCGGAGCCGAAGCGGTGGCCGGAGAGGCCCGGGACCGGATCGTCGGCGGGAGCGGCCCGGAGCTGGTGGCGTTCAATCCCAGCTCCTACGACCGCTGCGAACTGGTGGAGCTGCCCGACGGCCGTCTGGAGCCCGTCACCGTGCCGGGCTGCGGCTGGGCCCCGGTCCGCCCGGAGGAGCCCGGCTGGGCCCCGGTCGAGGTGGGCGACGGCTTCATGGACAACGGCGTCCTGCGGGTCGCCTGGGACGACCAGGGACTGCTCACGTCGGTGTGGGACCACCGGGCCGGGCGGGAGGTGCTGGCGGAGGGGGAGAGGGGCAACCTGTTCCAGCTGCACGAGGACCACCCCAGGGCGTTCGACGCCTGGGACGTCGACCGGGAGTACCTGGAGCGCTTCGCCGACCTGACGGCGCTCGACTCCATGGAGGTGGTCGAACAGCGCCGGCGCCGGGCCGATCTGCGCCTGACCCGACGCTTCGGGGGCTCGACGCTCACCCAGGTGATGCGGCTGTCCGCCGGCTCCCGCCGTATCGAGTTCCGGACCGAGGTGGACTGGCAGGAGCGGCACCGGTTCCTGAAGGTGGCCTTCCCGGTGGCCGTCCGCTCCGCCCGGGCGACCTACGAGATCCAGCACGGCCACATCGAACGTCCGACGGTCGAGAACACCAGCTGGGACGTGGCCCGCTTCGAGGTGTGGGCCCACCGCTGGGCCCATCTGGGCGAGCCCGGATACGGGGTGGCGCTGCTCAACGACTGCAAGTACGGCTACGACATCAGGGGCCACACCCTGAGGCTGTCGCTGCTGCGGGGACCGGGCTATCCCGACCCCGACGCCGACCGGGGCCACCACCGCTTCGCCTACGCCCTCCTGCCCCACCCGGGCGACCTGCGGGCGGACGGCCGGGTGGTGGAGGAGGCGGAGGCGTTCAACCTGCCCCTGGAGGTGCGGCCCGCTTCGGTGCCCGGCCCGGGCCGGGTGATGGCCGTCGACCGGCCCGGGGTCAGCGTGGAGGCCGTCAAATGGGCCGATGACGGCGACGGGGTGGTGGTCCGGTTGTGCGAGGTGCACGGCTCCAGGGGCCGGGCGACGGTCACCGCCGGCTTCGACTTCGCGTCCGTGCACACCGCCGACGTGCTCGAGCGGCGTCGGGACCGGCTGGACGCCGACGGCCGGTCTTTCACCATCGCGCTGCGGCCGTTCGAGCTGGTCACCCTGCGCCTGACGGGTGGGCCGGCCGCCCGTATCGTCGGGGGATCATGACATCCGATCAGGCCGCAACCGAACGCCGGGTCACCGCCCGCAACCCCTCGTCGGACAGCGAGAACCGCATCCACGCCGACGATGTGGCCCGCCGCCACGGTTTCAGGGGCGGGCTGGTGCCCGGTGTGACCGTGTACGGGTACCTGGCCGACCTGCTGGCCTCCACCCTCGGGCCTTCGTGGGTGAGCGGGGGAGGCGCCGACGTGCGTTTCCGGCGCCCCTGCTACGACGGCGAGGATCTGGTCCTCCGCCTGGTGCCGCCCGCCGCCGGGTCGGGCGGGTCGGGGCCGTGGGGTGCGGAGGTGCTGACCGGCGACGGCGTGGCGGTCACCGGGTCAGCCTGGGCGGGCGGGGGAGGCGGCGGGGGTCCGCTCCCGGCCGGGCCGGTCCCGGACGGGCCCCGGCGGCCGGCCGGCGAACGGCCGGTGGTCGGCCGGGAGCAGCTGGCGCCCGGCACCGTGCTGGGCTCGATCCCGCTCGACACCTCGGCCGAAACGGCGGCCGCCTACCGGGAGCGGATCGGGGCCACCCCCGGCGTCCTCGACGAGCGGGGCTGGGTGCACCCCGGCATGCTCCTCGACGCCGCCAACCGGGTGCTCATGGCCCACGTGGTGATGCCCCTGTGGTTGCACGTCGGCAGCGTCATCGGCCACCGCCGGGCCGTCCAGGTCGGTGAACCGGTGCAGGTGAGGGCCCGGGTGGCCCGGGAGTGGGAGCAGAAGGGCCACCGCTTCGTCACCCTCGACGTGGCCTGGTGCGGCGCCGATCCGGCCGACGTGGCCGCCGTGGCCAGCCACACCGCCATCTGGAGCCTGGCCGACTAGACCGCCGGGATCAGAGGTCCACCTCGTCCAGGCGGCCGGTCTCCACGTCGAACACGAAGCCCCGGAGCCGGTCCCGCCGGGCGAGGTAGGGGCTCTGGCGGAGGGCGGCGGCGGAGGCCCGCACGTCGGCTGCCGCGTCGGTGAACCCGCCGGCCCGCCAGGGCGGCCGGGTCCCGGTCTCCCGCTCCAGCTGGGCGGCGAACTCGTCGTCGTCGAGGCCCTGCATGCCGCAGCTGGTGTGGTGGACCAGGATGATCTCCTCGGTTCCGAGGAACCGCTGGGAGATGGCCAGGGACCGGATGGCGTCGTCGGTGACCAGGCCGCCGGCGTTGCGGATCACGTGGGCCTGGCCCGGGTCCAGGCCGAACAGGCGGTACACGTCGATGCGGGCGTCCATGCAGGCCACGATGGCCACCCCGCTCGACGGCCGGCCGGGCGGGGCCTGGTCGGGGTAGGTGGAGGCGTAGTGCTCGGCGTTGGCCAGCAGGCGTTCGGTGCTGCTCATGCGGGGAGCGGGGTGAGGGCCATGGCTGCGTACATGGCTATTCCTGTTGCCATAGCCGATTCGTCTATCACAAACCGGTTCGAGTGGTTGGGAGCGGGGCGGCTGGCGCCGGGCGGGGCGGCACCCAGGAAGGCCATGCTGCCGGGGACGGAGTTGAGGACGCGGGAGAAATCCTCGGCGCCCATGACCGGGCTGGGCATGGTCACGGCCCGGCCCGCCCCGACCAGGGCGCCGGCCACCGCCAGGGTGTGGCGGGCGTGGGCCGCGTTGTTGACCGTGACCGGGTAGCTGCCCGGCTCGAAGCGGAGCTCCGCCCGGCACCCGTGGGCGCCGGCCACGTGCTCCGCCAACTCGCCCAGCGCGGCCAGGACCTGGTCCCGGACCCGGTCGGTGACGGCCCTCACGGTCCCGCCCAGGACCACCGTCTCGGGGATCACGTTGCTGGCCGTACCCCCGTGGATGGTGCTGACCGTGACCACCGCCGGCTCGAAGGCCGGGACGGCCCGGGTGACCATGGTCTGGATGGAGGTGACGATCTGGCAGGCCGCCGGCACCGGGTCCACCGCGTCGTGGGGCATGGACGCGTGGCCGCCCTGACCGGTGACGGCGATGTGGAACTCGTCGGCCGACGCCATGATGGTGCCCTCCCGGCAGGTGATCCAGCCGCTCGGCACCACCGAGGAGATGTGTATGGCGAACGCCCGGTCGACCGGTGCGTGGTCCGCCAGCAGCCCCTCCTCGATCATCACCCGGGCGCCGTCGTGGCCTTCCTCGCCCGGCTGGAACATCAGGACCACCCGCCCGGCCAGGTCCCCGCGGCGCTGGTGCAGCAGCCTGGCCGCGCCGAGCAGCATGGCGGTGTGGGCGTCGTGGCCGCAGGCGTGCATCCGGCCGGGGACCCGGGCGGAGAACTCCAGCCCGGTGTCCTCCGGCATCTCCAGGGCGTCCATGTCGGCCCGCAGCAGGACGGTGGGCCCCTCCCGGTCGCCCTCGAGCACCGCCGTCACCGAGCTGCAGGCCCGCCCGGTGCGTCCCTCCAGCCCGAGCCGGCCCAGCTCCTCCAGCACCAGCTCCTGGGTGGCCGGCAGCTCCAGACCCACCTCGGGATGGGCGTGGATCCGGCGTCGGACGTCGACCGCCGATTCCATGAGGGGGGCCGCCCCGGTCAGCAGATCGGGGTCCACGTCGACGCTCGGCGTTGCTTCCGGCATGGGCGGTCCTTTCGCAGGAGGGTGATGCGATCCTAGAGGGGGCGGGGCCCGATGCGGGCCTGGCCCGGGGCCCGGTCCGCCCGGCCTCGTATCCGGTCAGCCGTCGTGCAGCCCGGACCAGGCGTCGCCCGGGCCGGGCACCTCGGCCATCCGCTCGGGCACGTCGTCGAACTCCAGCTTCAGGGCCCGGGTCATCATGGCGTGCATGATGTACAGGGAGGTCACGTAGGTGAGCTCGACTATCTCCCGGTCCGACAGATGGGCCTGCAGGGTGGCGAAGATGTGGTCGTGGACCCGGCCCCGCTCCAGGGCCAGAGCGTCGGTGTAGGCCAGCACGGCCCGCTCCAGCGGCGAGAACAGGTCCGACACCGCCCAGGAGGCGATCGCCGCGATCTTGTCCTCGCCCATGCCCATGGCCCGGCACGACTTGCAGTGCTGGGAGTACACGAACTGGCTGCCCATCACCCAGCCGGCCCGGGTCTGGCCCAGCTCACGCAGCTCGGGATCCAGCGACACCCGGCTGTAGAGGACGAACCCGGCGTTGGCGTGGCGGAGGACCTCCGGGGCGTTGGCGAACACCGTCCACCAGTCACCCGGGGTCCCGGTGGCGGTCCCCGGCTCGGCCACCGGGTCCCGCCCGCCGAAGAGCAGGTCGTAGGTTCTGAGCACGCCGTCGTCGGTGACCTCCGACCGGGGTACCTGTCGCAGTCGGGGCATGGTGGTGGCACCTCCTCCTCGTGGGGCCGGCCGGGACCCGACCACCCATCAAGTATCCTCTTTTTTCTCGATGACCAGCGAGCCCCCCGCCGCCGACGACCTGGTAGAGCTGCTCGAACTGGAGGAGCTGGACACCGACCTGTACCGGGGTGTCAACGAGTCATCGGCGCCCTACCGCCCGTCGCTGTTCGGCGGCCAGGTCGCGGCCCAGGCGCTGCGGGCGGCCGCCCACACGGTGCCCGAGGGGCGGTTGCCGCACTCCCTCCACGGCTACTTCCTCAGACCGGGTCGGACCGACCGTCAGGTGATCCTGCGGGTGGCCCGCAACCGTGACGGCCGGTCCTTCTCGGCCCGTGACGTGGTGGCGGTCCAGCGGGGAGAGGTCATCTTCAGCATGTCGGCGTCGTTCCAGGACCCCAAGCCCGGGGCCACCGAGTGGAGCACCGCCCGGGACCCGGTGGCCCAGCCGGAGGACCTGGAGGACCGGCGGTTCCCCGACCGCTTCGTGCCGTCCCTGCAGGTCCGGGCCCTTCCCCCCACCGTCCCCTACGAGGAAGGCAGCTGGCCGGTGCCGGCCCGGATGTGGGTCCGCAGCCTGCGGCCGCTACCCGACGACCCGTTGACCCACGCCTGCGTCCTGGCCTACGCCTCGGACCTGGGCTCGGGGTTCGGCGACGGCACCGTCGCCGGGGTGCCGAGGGGGGGCACCAGCCTGGACCACGCCCTGTGGTTCCACCAGCAGCTGTCCATGGACGACTGGGTGCTGATCGACATGTGGCCGTTGAAGGCGACCAGCGGGCGGGGCCTCTACACCGGGCTGGTGCAGGACCGGGCCGGCCGGGTGGGAGCCACCCTCACGCAGGAGATACTGCTGCGCAGCCCCCGCCAGCCCCTGCCCCCGGTCAAGGAGTGACCACCACCTTGCCGGTGGCCCGGCGCTCGTCGAGGTCCCGCAGGGCGTCGGCGGCCCGCTCCAGCGGGTAGATGGCCGAGGTGTAGGGGGAGAGCCGGCCGGCCTTCCACCATTCGAGCAGCTCGGCCACGTTGGCCCGGTGCCGTTGCGGGTCCCGGGCCACGAACGACCCCCAGAACACCCCCACGATGCTGCAGCCCCGCAGCAGGGCCAGGTTGAGCGGGATGCGGGGGATGTCGCCGGCGGCGAACCCGATGACCAGGAAGCGGCCCTCCCAGGCCGTGGCCCGCAGCGCCGGCTCCGAGTACGGCCCCCCCACCGGGTCGTACACCACGTCGGCCCCGGCGCCGCCGGTCAGCTCCCGGACCCGCTCCTTGAGGTCCTCGGTGCTGTAGTTGACCGTCTCGTCGGCCCCATGGGCCCGGCACAGCGCCAGCTTCTCGTCGCTCGACGCGGCGGCGATCACCCTGGCCCCCATGGCCCGGCCCAGCTCCACCGCGGCCAGGCCCACCGCCCCGGCCGCTCCCAGCACCAGGAGCGACTCCCCGGGCTGGAGGCGGGCCCGGTCCTTGAGCGCATGGTGGGACGTCCCGTACCCGTAGAGGAGCCCGGCGGCATCCTCGAAGCGCACCCCCTCGGGCAGCGGGACGACCGAATCGGCCCGCAGGCAGGCCAGTTCGGCCAGTCCGCCCCCGGCGATCACCGACCCCAGCACGGCGTCACCCGGGCGCAGGCCGTCCACCTCGTCGCCGAGCTGGCGGATCACCCCGGCGACCTCGGTTCCCGGGGTGAAGGGCAGCCCCGGCTTGAACTGGTACCTGTCCCGCAGCATCAAGAGGTCGGGGAACGTCACCGAGCACGCCCTCACCTCCACCAGGACCTGGCCCGGACCCGGGGCCGGGTCGGGCACGTCCTCCATCTCGAGGACCTCCGGGCCCCCGAAGCGCTTGCACACCACGGCTCTCACAGGGGCCGACCTTAAACCAACGGCCTCAGGTCCGGGCCACCCGCCCGTAGAGGGTGGTCCGCTGCTCCAGGGTTCGGCCGATGGGCTCCACGATGGCGGCGAAGTCGGATTCCTCCAGCCCCTGGCCGTGGGACGCCCCGGCGGCCCGGGAGATGTTCTCGTTGACCAGCGTCCCGCCCAGGTCGTTGACCCCGGCCTGCAGCAGTTGCTGCACCCCATCGACGCCGAGCTTCACCCAGGAGGCCTGGATGTTGTCCACCAGGCCGTGGTAGGCGATGCGGGCCACGGCGTGCATGAGCACCACCTCCCGCCACGTGGGGCCCCGCCGGGATCTGCGCTGCAGGTACAGGGGGGCGGCCATGTGGACGAACGGCAGGCCCACGAACTCGGTGAATCCCCCGGTCTCCTTCTGGAGGTCCCGGGTGCGGACGAAGTGGCGGGCCCAGTGCCGGGGGGATTCGATCGAGCCGAACATGATGGTGATGTTGGACCGCAGCCCCACGGAATGGGCCGTGCGGTGGGCGTCCAGCCACTGCTGGGTGTCGATCTTGTCCGGGCAGAGAGTGGCCCGGATCTCGTCGTCGAGTATCTCCGCGGCGGTGCCGGGAAGCGACCGCAGGCCGGCGTCCATCAGCCGGCTCAGGTACCGCTCCAGCGGCTCTCCCAGCCGCCGGGCCCCCTCGGTGACCTCGAGGGCGGTGAAGCCGTGGACGTGGATGCCGGGGGCGGCCTCCTTCACGGCCCGGGTGACCTCGATGTAGTAGTCGCCGTCGAAGTCGGGGTGGATGCCCCCCTGCAGGCAGACCTCGGTGGCTCCCATGTCCCACGCCTCCCGGGTGCGGGCGGCGATGTCCTCCAGGGTCAGCAGGTAGGGGGTGCCCCGCAGGTTGAGGGAGAGGGGCCCCTTGGAGAAGCCGCAGAACCGGCACTTGAAGGTGCAGACGTTGGTGTAGTTGATATTGCGGTTGCGTACCCAGGTCACCGCGTCCCCGACCGCCTGCCGGCGCAGCTCGTCGGCCACGGCGGCCACCGCCGCCACCTCCCGGCCGCGGGCGGAGAACAGCGACTCGATCTCCGCCTCGCCGGGTTCCTGACCCATGCGCACCCCGGCCAGGACCTCTCCGACCCGGCCCCCGGCCGCCACCGGCCCGGGCACCAGGGCCATGGGCGCCTCGTCGGCGCCGGAGTACCACTGGGTGGAGCGCCGGCCCACCAGGACCACCTCCGCACCGTCGCCGACGTTGCGGTACTCGCCCACCTTCTGGGGGAACACCGCGCCGGGATCGTCGCGGCCCAGGCTCTCGGCATCGCTGCGGTCGAGCACGGGAAAACGCATGGCCGGGTCCAGCCACCGCTCCGGGTCCAGGGCGAACTCCGGGTAGACGGTGAGGCGGGGGGCCAGGGTGAGCCCCCGGCTCTCGGTGGCCCGGCGCAGGCCGTCCAGGGAGGGCCAGGGCCGCTCCGGGTTCACGTGGTCGGCGGTCACCGGGGAGACGCCGCCCCAGTCGTCGATGCCGGCGTCGAGCAGGGCGGCGAAGTCGTCGGACAGGTTGGGCGGGGCCTGCACGTGCACCTCGGGCGGCAGGATGGTGCGGGCCAGGGCGATGGCCTCCAGGTACACCTCGTCCGGGCAGGCCGGGGCCTTGTGCATGGCCGTCCCCGGCTTGGGGAGGAAGTTCTGGACGATCACCTCCTGGACGTGGCCGTGACGGTCGTGGGCGGCGGCTATGGCCTCCAGCGCCCGGACCCGGTCGGAGCGGTCCTCCCCGATACCCACCAGGATCCCGGTGGTGTAGGGGATGGCCAGCCGGCCGGCCTCCTCCAGCGTGGCCAGCCGGCGGGCCGGGGTCTTGTCCGGCGAGCCGCGGTGGGCTTCGAGGTCGCTGCGCAGCGTCTCGACCATCATCCCCTGGCTGGCGGTGACCGGGCGCAGGGCGGCCAGCTCGTCGGGGTGGAGGGCCCCGGCGTTGGCGTGGGGCAGCAGCCCGGTCTCGTCGATCACCATCCGGCACATGGCCACCAGGTAGTCGACGGTGGAGCCGTAGCCGTGATCCGCCAGCCACTGGCGGGCTACCGGGTAGCGCTCCTCAGGCCGCTCGCCCAGGGTGAACAGCGCTTCGTGGCAGCCCACCTCGGCCCCCCGGCGGGCCACGTCGAGCACCTGCCCGGGGGTCATGAACGGGGTGTCGATGCGGGCCGGGGCCTTGGCGAAGGTGCAGTAGCCGCAGCGGTCCCGGCACAGCATGGTCAGGGGGATGAACACCTTGGGGGAGAAGGTGACGCGGCTCCCGTGGGCCCGGTCCCGGATGGCCCGGGCCTGGCGCAGCAGATCGTCCATATGACGGTCACGCTACCGTCCGATCGCCGGGCCGTTCTGCGCCGTGACCGGTTCGCGGCGGTTCGTGACCGGGGCCCGGGGCGGTGGGCCTCCGGCGCCGGCCGCCACCCGGCCGGGCCCAGCGACAAAAATGCTCGTGTGACCGGAACCGCCCACCCCCGCCCGGATGCCAGCACCGGGGCCTTCCAGGCCGACGCGTCCACCTCGCCCGTCGGCGGCAGCGCCTTCCCGCCCATCGGCGACTACGCCTTCCTGTCGGACTGCGAGAACAACTGCCTGATCGCCCCGAGCGGGGCGGTGGAATGGATGTGCCTGCCCCGCCCCGATTCCCCCTCGGTGTTCGCAGCCATCCTGGACCGGGGGGCGGGCAGCTTCCGGGTCGGTCCCTACGACCAGATCGTTCCCGCCGCCCGGCGCTACCTGCCGGGCAGCCTGATGCTCGAGACGACCTGGCAGACCCGCACCGGCTGGCTGATCGTGCGCGACGCCCTGTGCATGGGGCCGTGGCACAACCTGACGGAGAGATCCAAGAGCCACCGGCGGTCCCCGACCGACTTCGACGCCGAGCACTGCCTGCTGCGCACCGTCAAGTGCGTGAGCGGGTCGGTGGAGCTGTCCATGACCTGCGACCCGGTGTTCGACTACGGCCGGACGGAGCCGGTGTGGCGGTACGAGGGGCCCGGCTACGGCCAGCTGGTCGCCACCGCCGAGGGCAGCGACGTGCAACTGCGGATCAGCACCGACCTGAGGCCGGGCATAGAGCAGCGGGGGATCAAGGCCCGCACCAGGATGGTCGAGGGCGAGACCCACTTCGTGGCCCTGTCGTGGAGCCACCTGGCCGCCCCGTGCACCTTCGCCGAGGCCACGGAGCGGATGGCCCGCACCTCGGAGCACTGGCGGCAGTGGATCACCGAGGGTGACTTCCCGGACCACCGCTGGCGCAGCTATCTGCAGCGCAGCGCTCTGACCCTCAAGGGGCTCACCTACGCCCCGTCGGGGGCCCTGCTGGCGGCGGCCACGACCAGCCTGCCGGAGACCCCGCACGGGGAGCGCAACTGGGACTACCGCTACTCGTGGGTGCGCGATTCGACCTTCGCCCTGTGGGGCCTCTACACGCTCGGCTTCGACCGGGAGGCGGACGACTTCTTCTACTTCATCGCCGACGCCTGCCGGGGCGGCCAGGAGCTGCAGATCATGTACGGGCTGGGGGGCGAGCGCCAGCTGACCGAGAGCACGCTGCCCCTGTCGGGCTACGAGGGCGCCTCCCCGGTCCGGACCGGGAACGGGGCCTACAACCAGAAGCAGCACGACGTGTGGGGGGCGGTGCTCGACTCGGTCCTCCTGCACGCCCGGTCCCGCAGCCAGCTGCAGGAGTCCATGTGGCCGCTGCTCAAACGGGAGGTGGAGGCGGCGGCCGCCCACTGGGAGGAGCCGGACCGGGGCATATGGGAGGTGCGGGGCGATCCGCAGCACTTCGTGTCCAGCAAGTTCATGTGCTGGGTGGCCCTGGACCGGGGGGCCCGGCTGGCCCGCATGTTCGACGAGGCGGACCACGCGGAAAAATGGCAGGCCCTCGCCGACCGGATCCACTCCGACATCTGCACCCGCGGGGTGGACGAACGGGGGGTCTTCGTGCAGCACTACGGGTCAACCGACCTGGACGCCTCGGTGCTGTTGATGCCACTGCTGCGGTTCCTGCCCCCCGACGACCCCCGTATCCGGGCCACGGTCCTGGCCATAGCCGACGAGCTGACCGAGGACGGACTGGTGCTGCGCTACCGCACCGCCGAGACCGACGACGGTATGAGCGGGGAGGAGGGCACGTTCACCATCTGCTCGTTCTGGCTGGTCTCCGCCCTGGTGGAGATAGGAGAGCTGGACCGGGGCCGCCGCCTGTGCGAGCGGCTGCTGTCACTGGCCAGCCCGTTGGAGCTCTACGCCGAGGAGCTCGACCCGCGCACCGGCCGCCACCTGGGGAACTTCCCCCAGGCGTTCACCCACCTGGCGCTGATCAACGCCGTCATGCACGTGATCCGGGCCGAGGAGGCCCAGTCGCAGGTGGCCGTCAACGTGCACGGGAACCCGGTGGACATCTCGGTGGCCGGCAACGGGCACCCCGAGGCGGACCAGCCGTTCCAGGCGGGCTGACCGCCGGCGGCCGCCCGGGTGACGGCTACAGCCAGCTGCTGCGCACCCCGGCCGCCGCCACCTGGTTCGGGTCCGGCTGCGGCTCGCGGCCCAGCTCGCCGGCCCGCACCCGCTCCAGCAGCTCCTTGACCTTGGCCGCGATCTCCGGGGCGGCGGCGGCCAGGTCGGCGGCGTCGTGGGGGCCGGCCACCGACTGGTCCATCTCGGCCCCGGCCAGCAGCCCGGGCAGGTCCTCCAGCCGCTGCTCCAGCCAGCCGACGGGGTCCCGGCTCAGGCCCTCGTCGTACTGGCGCCGGCCCGGTTCCCAGCCCCGGAAGCGGGGGTGGTGATGGGTGCGGTCGTGGCTGCCCGGCTCGCCGTCGACGGTCTCGAGCAGGTCGGCCCGCCACACCGGCCGGTCGATGACGATGGGCTGGGCGGCGTACACGGAGCCGGTGAGCGGGGGACGTTCCAGCACCCGGACCTCCAGCCGCACCCCGTGCTCGGCTCCCTCCTGGCCGGGCGCCGGGTCGGGGTCGACGAAGTACAGATCGCCGGCCACCACCCCCACCTTGTCGAATCCCCACGCGTGCAGCATGTCCTCAAGCTAGTCCGGGCGTGGTAACACGGCGGGCGTGAGAATTCTGGTCACCAACGACGACGGTATCGATTCCGAGGGGCTGGCCTGGTTGGCCGGGGCGGTCGCCGCCCACGGCGACGTGACCGTGGTGGCCCCCGACCGGGAGTACTCGGGGGCGTCGGCGTCGCTCGGGGCGCTCAACGAGCTGCGACCGGAGGTCCGCCGGGCCCGGGTGGACGGCGTCGGGGAGGCGTGGACGGTGAGCGGGCCGCCGGCTCTGTGCGTCATGTTCGCCACCCTGGGGGTGTTCGACCGGGCCTTCGACCTGGTGGTGTCGGGCATCAACCCGGGGGTCAACGTGGGACGCTCGGTGTACCACTCGGGCACGGTGGGGGCCGCCCTCACCGCCCGCAGCCGGGGGCTGCCGGCCATCGCCGTGAGCCAGGCCGTCGAGGGCTACGGCATCGAGGGCCAGGGCTGGGACGAGATGCTCAAGGGCCTGCACTGGGAAGCCGCCGCCCAGGTGGCGTCGGCCGTGACCGCGGGCCTGGCCGGTCACGGCCTGCTGGCCCCCATGGTCGTGAACCTGAACGTGCCCAACCTGGCCCTCGCCGACATGGCCGGCTGGGAACGGACCTCCATCGGGCGGGTCCCGCCCCGGGTGATCGCCGACGCCCGTCTGGAGCCCCACGAGGGGCACTCGGGCGCCTACCGGGTGGTGATGGAATGGGGCGACGCGGTGTCGCTGCCGGAGGGTACCGACGGCGGGGCGGTGGAGCGGGACCGGGTGTCGCTCACCCTGCTCGGCCACCTGACCGAGGTGGAGGGGCTCGACGACCACGGCGCCGAGGACGCCATCTACCCGGCGCTGGCCGCCGCGCTGGACGAACTGTTCAACCGGGCCTGACCGCCGCGCCACCCGGCGGCGCCGGCGGCGACGAGCAGCGCCCCGACCACCATGCCGGTGCCCGACACCCCCACCAGCCCGATCAGCAGGCCGCCGGCGGGGATGGCCACCAGGTTGGCCACGCCGTTGACCGTGCCGGCCGCGGCCATCAGCCGCCCGTGGGTCTCCACCGGGGCTGAGCGCTGCAGCAGGGTCTGCATCGGCGGCATGAAGAACCCGGTCACCACCCCCCACAGGAAGACCCCGGCCATGGCCACCGGCAGGTAACGGGTGCCGACGTAGAGGGCCGCCGCCCCTCCCGACGCCAGCGCCGAGACGGCCAGCGCCCGGACCGACACCACCCGGTCCCCCAGGCGGGGTAGCAGCGCGGTCATGCCCAGCAGGCCGACCCCGAAGACCGTCTGCAGGTACCCCAGGGTCACCGGAGACCGGTGCAGCACGTCGCGGACGTAGAGCGGTTCGATCACCACGAACGCCCCCCAGGAGCAGAACACCACCATGGCCAGGAGCAGGGTGCGGCGGATGTCCGCCACCCGCCAGGCCAGGCGGAACCCGGCGGTCAGATCGGCCGGGGCGGAGGGCCCCGGCGTCCCCGCCGGCAGTGGCGCCATGCGCAGGGGGAGCAGGGCGGCGATCCCGGCCACGAAGGTGGCGGCATCGACGAGGAAGGCGGCCCGCAGACCCCACCCGGCGATGGCCGCCGAAGCGACCAGCGGGCCGAAGACGATGGCGGACTGCTCGCTCATACCCATCAGGGCGTTGGCCGCCAGCAGGTCCTCGTCGGCCACGATCCGGGGCGGCAGGCTCATCCCGGCCGGCCGGCCGAACGCCTCCGCCGTGCCCGCCAGCACGGCCAGGAGGACCAGCGTGCGGTACGTGGAGGACGCGGCCATGGCCAGGGCGGCGGCGCCACCCACCACGTTGGCCGCCACCAGGGTGGCCCGGGGCCCGAAGCGGTCGATGGGCCACCCGCTGGCCACGCTGAACACCGCCCCGGGAACCGTCCAGGCCAGCCCGATGAGGGCCACCTGGGCCGGGCTCGAGTGGAAGTGGAAGGCGGCGAAACCCCACAGCGCGATCAGCGACGCCCAGGACCCGATCTGGTTGAGCGCCCCGCCGGCGAACAGGAGGGCCAGTCGGGGCCGGCGGAGCAGGTGCACCCGACCGACGGTACCGGCCGGCCCGGCGCCGGCTGCCCTATTTTCCCGGACGGCTCACGAGACCGCCGCCGGCGTGGTGGAGGCCAGCGTGCGACCCTGCCCGTCCACCAGCACCACCGAGGAGACCCCGCTCGGATCGACGGGAGTGGTGGTGGCCCAGTAGCCGTGCCCCTGGTACAGGCCGAACGATCCGAGCCGGGTGACCGTCCCGTCCAGGCCGACGGTCTCGCAGGTCACGCTCCCGTGGGCGGCCACCCCGGCCACCTGGAGGTCCAGCGCCGGCGACCGCCCGGAGTAGAAGTTCACGTAGCCGACGGTCCGGCCCCCTTCCAGGAGCGGGGCCCTGGTCACCGGCGTGGGGGAGTGGCGCCCCGTCCCGCCCATCCCGGAGCCGAAGGCGCTGCCGACCACCAGCAGGGTGGCGGCCGCCACGGTCATCACCAGCCGGACCCGCCGCCGCCCCGGCCGCAGACCCGCCGCCGGGGGGCCGTCCGGTACCGGTCGGGCCTCGCACGGCCGGCTCCAGTCGGCGCCGTCGAGGTCCAGCAGGGCGGCCGCCGACGCCTGCATCCCGGTGACCGTGTCGCGGCATTCCGGGCAGCGGATCAGGTGGGCGGCGACCAGCGAGCGGCGCGACGGCTCGAGAATGTCCAGGGCGAACGGCGGTGCGGCATCCAGCACCTCGGCGCAGGTCAGGTCGTGCACGGCGGCCCCGATTCTACGGGCCGGCCGTTCAGTTGACCGGGCAGACCGGCCCGGCCCGCTGCAGCACCGACAGCGTCAGCGTGACCTGCTCCGGGCGGGGGACCTCCACCTCGGTCCACCGGCCGCCGCCGCGGGCCACGCAGCCGGCTCCGCCGGTGACGGTCCAGTCCGGGGTGTAGCGGATGCGCACCAGGACCCGGCCGGCGGCGGTGGCCCGCAGCACCACCCGGCTCCCCGACGCCCGGACCAACCGGGCCGGACCGGACGTGAGGCCGGGGCTGCCGGCCACCGCGAACAGGCGCCAGCCCGGCGAGCTCCACACCAGGTCCAGCCCCGGCACCCGGCCTGACGACACCAGGGCGCCCTCGGCCCGGCCGGCCATGTCGAGCGGGGCGGACGGCAGGGCCACGAACCGCACCCCGTTGTCGACCAGCCAGGCCCGGTAGGAGGCCGCGGTCAGGCGGCCGGCGTAGAACAGCGGGTTGTCCGCCTCGTCCAGCTGGCGTTCCCAGCCCCGGGCCAGGGGCATGGTCGGGGCCACGTAGGCCGCCTCCCAGTGGTAGGCGGTGGGCACCACCTCCACCCGGCCGGGCGGCCCGTGGGCCTCCTGGCGGAGCAGGGCCCGGTCCAGCGGGACGAAGAACGCCACGGACGCCGACGGGGCGGCCGGGATGGACGTCAGCGCCCCCCACGCCGGGACCCACTGCGACAGGGCTAGCGGGACGGCGACCAGAGGGGCCAGCGCCCGCACCCGGCTCCACGCCAGGCCCACGGCCAGGGGCAGGGCGGCCACGTCCTCGATCCGCCCCACGTTGCCGCCCAGCGCGCTGGGTACCACCACCGCGAAGGTGGCCGCCAGCACGAACAGCGCCGCCCCCGCCCGCACCGCCGGAAACGCCCGCCCGGCCAGGAGGGCCACGCCGGCCGCCACCGCCACCTCCCACAGGTAGTCGGTGACCGGGTAGGGCATGGGGCCCTCCCCGGGGAACAGGATGGCGGTGGCGGCGGTCGGTGCCAGAGACACCGCGGCCACCACCGCGGCGGGGACGGCCCGGGCCCGCCACCCGGGCCGGTCGGCCGCCGCCCAGGCCACCGCGGCCAGGGCCACGAAGGCGCCGCTGAGCGGGCTGGTGAGGGTGGACAGCAGCGCCAGGCCGGCGGCCACCGCCCAGCGGCGGCGGCCCAGGGCCCACAGGGCCAGCAGCCCGAACGCCTCCCCGGCCAGGAACGGCAACTGGCCGATGGCGGCCGGCACCACGGTGCCGGCGGCGAACACCAGCGACGCCGGCCACCCGCCGGGGCCGAGCGCCGGCCGGGCCAACCGGTCGAAGGCCAGCGCGCTGGCCGCCGCCGACAGCACGGCCAGCACCGCCATGCCGAGCGCGGCGGCCATGGGGGGGTACAGCACGCTGTAGCCGAGGGTCCAGTGCCCCCCGAACCAGGACGGGTCCCACAGGGCGAAGCCGTGCTGGCGGAACCGGTCCACCCGGTACACCGAGGCGGCCAGGTCGACCCCCCGCCGGCCGGTCGCCTCCACCACGGCGACCGCCAGGGCGGCGAGCAGGGCCGCCGTCATCCGGTCCCGGCCTCTAACCGCAGGCCCGGGCCGTCGAGGTCTTCAGGAAGAGGACCCCGTCGACGGGGCTGTAGGGCCGGGGGGACAGGCCCGGATGGTAGATCCCGATGACGGTCAGAGCGGGGTCGCGGCGCAACAGGTTGTCGTCGGCCGAAACCTGCTTCGCCACCGCCTTGGACCAGGCCGAACCGCTGGCGCCCAGCTTGCGGGCCGGGTTGATCTCCAGCACCAGGTCGCCGACGGGCAGCGAGTCCACGGCGGGGGCCACCGCCCGGCACGCTGAAGCGTGCTGCAGCCGGGAGACGATGTTGCGCCAGTCCACCACGCTCGGGTCTCTCACCGCTCCGGTGGGGTCCACGTAGCGCAGGCCGGCCGGTAGGTAGCGGTAGGCGACGGCGGTCTGCTCCGTCTGGGTGACCAGCACCAGGTCGCCGGCCCGCATGCGGGGAGCCACCGCCGCGGCCAGGGCCGCCATGTTGTCCTTGGCGTAGCGGCCGTTGGGGTTGGGCAGCAGCGAACCGATCACCGCCCACCCGGCCAGCGCCGCGCACACCACCCACAGCACCCGCCGGCCGGGCAGGCTGGCGGCCAGCACGCCCGCCGCCGCCAGCAGGTAGGGCCCGACGATGATGGCCAGGTACCTGACCGTCCACGAGGGCTGGATCTGCGCCCCGGCGAACCCGGCCACCGTCGCCACCAGGGCGATGGCGCCGGTCACGCTGGCCACGAACCGGTCCCGACGGTCGCTGCGGTGGCGGCACGCCCACACCCCGCCGGCCAGGGCCGGTACGACCAGGAACCCCAGGGTGCCGCCCAGGGCGGTGGACGGATCGGCGAAGAAGTCCCCTATGGCCGGCCGGGCCGCCCACGGCGCCGCCGTGTTCTTGGCCTGGAAGATGAACGACGGGATCCACGGCGCCCACAGCGCCAGCGTGGCCGCCCCGGCCGCCACCACCCAGGCGGCCAGGCGGCGATCGCCCTGCGACCAGGCCAGCCACAGGAGGATCAGCCCGGTCGCCCCGGCCAGGTACAGCCCCCAGTTGTGGGTGTAGAGCATGGCCGCGTAGGTGACGACGGCGCCTGCCGCGTGCACCAGGGAGCGGTCCTGGAACGCCCGCCACGCCAGGGTGACGCCCACCAGGCTGAGCAGCACCATGAGCGTGTACATGCGGGTCTCGGTGGAGTACCAGTTGAGGAACGGGTTGGTGGCCAGCAGGGCGGCGGCGGCGATCCCGGCGGGGCGGTTGAACAGCCGGCACCCGGCCCAGTAGCCCGCCGGCACGGCGAGCAGCGATACCAGCAGCGGGAGGGTGTGGGTGGCCGCCTCGGACGTCCCGAACAGGGCGATCCAGAAGTGCAGGATCAAATAGAAGAGCGGGGGAGAACCGTCGTGGCGGAGAAGCGTGGGGATCTGCGAAAGTCGGTGCGACGCGATGCCCAGGCTGACGCTCTCGTCGATCCAGTAGGAGCGGCCCAGGTAGGGCACCCGCAGGGCCAGGGCCACCACGACCAGGGCGGCCACGATCACCCGGTCCCGGCGCAGCCAGACCGGCCGCAGCGTGGTGGCTACGGGGGCGGCTGTGGGGGTTCTGACCTCGGGGAGGGTCATCCGGCGGTCCGCCGCCTCGGCGTCGGGGGCACCCGGAAAGGCTAGTTCGCCCGCCGCGCCCCGGCGGGTCGGGACCTGAGGTATGGTCGCCCGACCTGCCGGTGTATCAAGCGATCCGGCCGGGTATCCGAGAGATCAGATCATGTGGCGCACCGCTTTACGTCTGGCTCGGGGAGCGCTGCCGGCGGTGCTGGTCGCCACCGTCATACCGCTCACCCTCTTCTACGCCGCGCTGGCCGCCGGCTCCGTCCTGTGGGCCATCGTCGTGTCCCTCGTCTACGCCTA
Organism: Acidimicrobiales bacterium; assembly: GCA_035702985.1. Classification (GTDB taxonomy): domain Bacteria; phylum Actinomycetota; class Acidimicrobiia; order Acidimicrobiales; family Palsa-688; genus JAKAXG01. The sequence goes on along the minus strand of DASSZD010000070.1, from coordinate 9,996 downwards.
CGGGGTCGCCGGCTACCAGTACCTCCGCCGCCGGCGGGTGTCCGGGATGCTGATGATGACGGTGTTCATGGCCACCCTCAAGGCGGTCTCGGCCCTGGCGACCGGCCAGGCGGTGCTGTACTTCGCCATCCCGGTGGTGGAGACCGCCGGTTTCGGCCTGATGTTCCTGGCCACCATGTTCAGTGCCGAGCCTCTGGTGGTCCGCCTGGCCCGGGACCTGGTGCCCCACGTCGCCGACGGCATCGCCGAGCGGAGGTCCCTGGTCCGCACCCTTTCGCTGGTCTGGACGGTCACCTACGTGGGCAGCGGGGCCACCACCCTGGCCCTGCTTTTGTCGGTGCCGCTGCCGGTGTTCCTGGGCGCCCACACGCTGAGCGGTTGGCTGTGGACGTCCTCGGGGGCCCTGTCCTCGGTGCTGATCTGCCGGCGCCGGGCCCGGGGGCTGCTGCTGACCCTGGGCGGCAGTGCCGGCATCGCCGGGGCCCCGGCCCGGCCGGGCGGCCCGGCCGAGCCGGCCGTGGCCTGACCCGACCGCCGCCGATCAGTCGACCAGGGCCTGGTAGACCAGTTGCTTCAGCTGGCTGCGGATGGGGTGGGTGCTCGACGGCAGCAGCTGGGTGAAGAACATCACCGTCAGGTCCTCCTCGGGGGCGACCCAGAACGCCGTGCTGAACGCCCCGCCCCATCCGTACTCGCCCCGGCTGGTGAGGACCTTGCCCGCCGCCGGGTCGGTGACCACCGAGAACCCCAGCCCGAAACCCACGCCGTCGAAGGTGGTCTCGGCGAACAGCGGGCGGCCGAAGGTCTCCAGGTCCACCCCGCCCGGGAGCTGGTTGCGGGTCATGTAGGCGACGGTGCGGGGCGACAGCAGGCGGACCCCGTCCAGCTCCCCGCCCCGGCGCAGCATCTCCGCGAAACGGAAGTAGTCGCCGGCGGTGCCGATCAGGCCGCCGCCTCCCGACCACGCCGCCGGGGGCGACAGGGCGGAGTCACCGTTGATCAGCAGCGCCGGCGCGGAGGTCCCGGTGGGGTTGGCCATGTAGGCCGCCGCCAGCCGGTCCCGGCGGGCGTCGTCCACCCAGAAGGCGGTGTCGGCCATCCCGAGCGGTCCGAGTATGCGGGCGCGGAAGAACTGGTCGAGCGACTGGCCCGAGATCACCTCCACCAGGCGGCCCAGGACATCGGTGGCCACCGAGTAGTTGAACTCCGATCCCGGCTCGAACAGCAACGGCATCGACGCCCACATGTCGACGCACGCCTCCAGGTCGGCGTCGGGCGGGCTGCCCCACTCGAAACCGGCCGACCGGTACATGGCGTCCACCGGATGGGTGTGGTGGAACCCGTAGGTCAGCCCGGCGGTGTGGGTCAGCAGGTGCCACACCCGGATCGGCTCGGTGGCCGGTCGGGTGTCCGGCTTGATGGAGTTGCCCGAGCGGTACACCCGCATGTGCTCGAACGCCGGGATCCAGCGCGAGACGGGGTCCTTGAGCTCGAACGCCCCCTCCTCGTAGAGCATCATGGCCGCCACCGAGGTGACCGGCTTGGTCATGGACGCCAGGCGCCACATCGTGTCCGGCTCCACCGGCCGGGACTGCTCCCGGTCCCTCAGGCCGCAGGTGGACATGTGGGCCACCCGCCCGCCCCTGGCCACCAGGATCAGCCAGCCGGGCAGCCTGCCGTCGTCGACGTAGGAGGCGAAGTGCCGGTCGAGGTGAGCCAGCCGGTCCGGGTCGAACCCGGCGTCGGTGGGGTCTACGTCTGGTTGGAGCACGCCGGCAGCTTAAGGGGCTAGGCGGGATCGGCGGGCAGCCACCGGGGGTTGGCCACCCGGAGGCGGTCGGCGGTGTCATCGGTGAGCGCCCGGCGCAGGGCCGGACCGTCGTCCACCTCCCCGGCCCGGATGGCCCGGGCCAGCTCGGCGTCCGAGCCGAACCCCAGCTGCGCCAGCCGTGCCCCATGGGCCCGGGCCTGCTCGGGTCCGAGGCGGAGCTCCCGGTCGACCATCTCTAGGGCGTGCACCGCGATGCGCACCCGGTGCCGCTCCGGGCCGTCGACCCGGTCCGCCAGGTCGTCGCGCAGGTAGCCCAGGACGGCGTCGACCAGCTCCGCCAGGGTGGGCCGGCCGTGGAGGTCCCCTCCCGCCCCGGTCACGGCAGCTGCTCCAGGAGATCCCACTCGCTCTCACACACCCGCCGGCCTATGACCGCGTGCTCCAGGGAGCGGACCATGCCTTCCAGGTGGCGCCGGGCCTGCATGGCGCTGATCACGGCCCAGAACCAGGTGCCGGCGATCTGCCACCAGCGCAGGGCGCCGGGGTCGAGCACCCGCCCGCCCGACGCCCGGTCGTAGGCGGCCGCCCACCGGTCCGGTTCGGGGAACACCCCGGGCGGCCGGTGCCGGTCGAAGCGCCAGGCCCGGATGGTGGCCCACGCCACGTCCTCGTGCGGGTCGCCCAGGTGGGCCAGCTCCCAGTCCAGCACCGCCCGCAGGCCGTCCCGGTCGACCAGGAGGTTCCCCAGGCGGAAGTCCCCGTGGACGATCACGGCCGGCCGGGCCGGGGGCCGGTGGGTGACCAGCCACCGGTAGGCCAGTTCGAGCACCGGGCGCTCCTCGCCGGTCTGGTCCAGCCGGCGCCGGTACAGCGCCAGCTTGTCCTGGTCGGCCAGGCCGGACCGGGCCGGGTCCATGCGGTGCAGGGTGGCCAGAGCCGACGCCGCGTCGTCGGTGAGGCGGTCGCGTCCCCCGGCCAGGTCCGGGTCCCGCAGCACCCTGGGCGGCAGGGCCTCCCCAGCCGCGTACTCGGCCAGGATCCACCCCAGCCCGCCCTGGCACCCGGCGGCCACCGTGCGGGCCACCGGGACCCCGGCCGCCCCGGCCGCCTCGATGAGCGCCGCCTGGTCGGTCATGGGCAGCGGCCGCTCGTCGGCGGGTGTGGCCGGATCCGGGCGGATCATCTCCCGCTGCAGCACGTAGCGCCGGGACGGTCCGCCCTCCGGGCCGGCCTGAAGCACCCACGAGCGGCGGGACGCCCCGCTGGTCAGCGCCTGGATGTCCGATACCGCCGTCGAGTCGCCGAGCGCCGCCCGGGCGATCCCCAGCAGCTCATCGGCGTGCACGTCACCCATGACCGAGACTGTAAGGGCAGACTGGGAGCGGTGAGGATACTGATCGTCGAGGACGAGCTGGTCATGGCCCGGTCCCTGGCGCGAGGCCTGCACGCGGAGGGGTACTTCGTGGACGTGGCCACCGATGGGGAGCAGGGCCTGTCGCGGGCCCTGTCCGAGCCGTTCGACGCGGTGATCCTGGACCTGATGCTCCCCAAGATGAACGGCTACACCGTGACCCGCAAGCTGCGCGACAGCGGGGTCCGGGTGCCGGTGCTCATGCTGACCGCCAAGCAGGGGGAGTTCGACCAGACCGAGGCCCTCGACACCGGAGCCGACGACTTCCTGTCCAAGCCGTTCTCCTACCCGGTGCTCCTGGCCCGGCTCCGGGCCCTGATCCGCCGGGGCGGGTCGCCGGCGGGGGCGGTGCTCACCTACGGGGATGTGCGCCTCGACACCCGGGAGCACCGCTGCTGGCGGGCCGATGAGGAGGTGGTGCTCACCAAGCGGGAGCACGCCCTGCTGTCGTACCTGCTGCACCGCCCGGGAGAGGCCGTGTCGAAGGCGGAGCTGCTCGAGCACGTGTGGGATCCGACCAGCGAGCGCGACCCCAACGTGGTGGAGGTCTACGTCGGTTACCTGCGCCGCAAGCTGGACCGGGCCGGGATGCCGTCGCACATCGAGACGGTGAGGTCCCTGGGCTACCGGCTGGTGGCGGTGGACGGCGAGGCATGAGCAGGTTCGTGCGCCAGTTGCTGGGCAGCGTCCGGGTCCGGGTGAGCTTGACCGCCCTGGTGGCGGTGGCCTGCGCCCTGGTGGTCTCGTCGGTGCTCGTCGACGCCGGCATGCAGCACTACCGGCACCGGACCCTCATGGCCACGGCCCAGGAGCAGGCCCGGCTGGTCATGGCCCTGAACCCCGATCTCACCACCCCGCTGGTGCTGCCCTCCAACGCCAGCGTGGACACCGGCCTGGTGCAGGTCCTTCGCAACGGCCGGGTGCTCGGGGCCAGCCGGCCCCTGCACGATCTGCCGCCGTTGTGGAACCCGGGGCAGTCGCAGGTGGTGCAGAGCTCCGAGATCCTGGGTGAGCTGGCCCGCGACATCAGGGCGGTGGCCGTTCCGGTGAGCAGCGGCAAGGTCAAAGGGGTGGTCGTGGTGGTCACCTCCCTGCAGCAGTACGACCACAGCGTGGCCTACGTGCGGCGCCTGCTGGCCATCGGCACCCCGATGCTGGTCCTGGTGGTGGGGCTGATCAGCTGGCTGATCGTGGGCCGGGCCCTGCGGCCCATCGAGATGATGCGCCGGGAGGTCGCCGACGTGGCGACCGTGCGGGGCGGCCACCGGGTGGCCGAGCCGGCCGTGGACGACGAGGTGGGCCGCCTGGCCCGGACGCTCAACTCGATGCTGGACCGCATACAGGCCGCGTCGGAGCGGGAACGGCGCTTCGTGTCCGACGCGTCCCATGAGCTGCGGTCGCCCATCGCCAACATCCGCACCGAGCTGGAGGTGGCCCTGCACCACCCGGCCGCCGCCGACTGGGCGGAGGTGGCGGGGGAGGTGCTCAACCAGAACGAGCGCATGGAGCAACTGGTCGCCGGGCTGCTGCTCCTGGCCCGCTCCGACGAGGGGAGCCTCCCGGCGGTGGCCGAACCGGTGGACCTGGCCGAGGTCACCCGCCGGGTGGCGGTGGCGAGGAGCGGGCGCCCCGACACCGCCGGCCCGGCCGTCCGGCTGCACACGGCGTCCACCCCGGTGGTGGTGCCCGGCTTGTACCTGGAGCGCATGGTGGCCAACCTGCTGGACAACGCCCGGCGTTACGCCGAGACCACCGTCACCGTCACCGTCGGGACCGAGGGCGGGGAGGCGGTGCTGCGTGTCGCCGACGACGGTCCGGGGATCCCGGAGAAGGACCGCACCCGGGTGTTCGAGCGTTTCGTCCGCCTGGACGAGGCCCGCCACCGGGGCGACGGGGGGTTCGGCCTGGGCCTGGCCATAGTCGCCGACCTGAGCCGGTTCTACGGGGGCCGGATCGAGATCCGCTCCGCTCACCCCGGCGCCGAGTTCGTCCTGCACCTGCCGCTGGCGGTGCGCCCCGCCCCGCCGGCGGGACCGCCCGGTGGGGCCGAACCGACCGGGGCGGGGGGCGCGGCCGGGCCGGTGGATCAGGCCGTGCGGATCCCCGCCACCTGATCCAGGCCCAGCTCCTGGATGCTCACCTGGCGCATCTCGACCTTGCGGATCTTGCCGGTGACGGTCATGGGGAAGTCCTCGGTTATGCGCACGTAGCGGGGGATCTTCTGGTGGGCTATGCGGCCCCGGCAGAACTCCCGGATGGCCTCGGCGGTGAGCGGCTCGGCCCCCGCCCGCAGCTTCACCCAGGCCATGATCTCCTCGCCGTACTTCTCGTCGGGGACCCCGATGACGGCCACGTCGGCGATGTCGGGGTGGGTGTAGAGGAACTCCTCGATCTCCCGCGGGTACACGTTCTCCCCTCCGCGGATGACCAGGTCCTTGATCCGGCCGACGATGTTCACGTAGCCGTCCTCGCCCATCACGGCCAGGTCTCCGGTGTGCATCCAGCCGGCGGCGTCGACCGCCTCCGCGGTCTTGGCCGGTTCGTCCCAGTAGCCGAGCATGACCGAGTAGCCCCGGGTGCAGAACTCGCCCGGGGTGCCCACCGGCGCCACCAGGCCGGTGGCCGGGTCGATGATCTTGATCTCGACATGGGGCATGACCCGCCCGACGGTGGCCGTGCGGTGCTCGAGGTCGTCGTCCGCCCTGGTCTGGGTGGACACCGGTGACGTCTCGGTCATGCCGTAGGCGATGCCCACCTCCTCCATGTGCATCTCGGTCTGCACCCGCTTCATGATCTCGACCGGGCAGGGCGAGCCGGCCATGAGCCCGGTCCGCAGCGAGGTGAGGTCGTAGCCGGCGAAGCCGTCGACCCCCAGTTCGGCGATGAACATGGTCGGGACGCCGTAGAGGGACGTGCACCGCTCGTCCTGGATGGCCCGCAGGGTGGCCGCCGGATCGAACAGGGGAGCCGGTATCACGATGGTGGAGCCGTGCGTGGTGGAACCCAGGTTGCCCATGACCATCCCGAAGCAGTGGTAGAAGGGCACCGGCAGGCACACCCGGTCGGCTTCGGTGTAGCCGAGCAGCTCGCCCACGAAGTACCCGTTGTTGAGGATGTTGTGGTGCGAGAGGGTGGCTCCCTTCGGGAACCCGGTGGTCCCGGAGGTGTACTGGATGTTGATCGGGTCGTCGAAGGTGAGGGCCGCTTCCGCCGCGGCCAGCTCGGCGTCGCCGACCGACGAGGCGCCCGCTTCGAGCTCGTCCCAGCTGTCCGCCCCGATGTGCACCACGTGCCGGAGTCCCGGCACCGCCGGCCGTACCTGCTCGACCATGGCGCGGTAGTCGCTGGTGCGGTGGGCCACCGCGCTGACCAGCACCTTGACCCCGGACTGGCGAAGCACGTACTCGAGCTCCGAGGTGCGGTAGGCGGGGTTGACATTGACCAGAATGGCGCCCATCAGGGCCGTTCCGTACTGCACCGCCACCCACTCCGGGCAGTTGGGGGACCAGATGCCGACCCGGTCACCTTTCTCCACCCCGAGAGCCATCAGGCCGCGGGCGACCGTACGCGACCACTGCAGCAGCTCGGCGTAGGTCCAGCGCCGCCCCGAGGGGCAGTCCACCAGAGCCTCGTGGTCGGGCCGGGTGGCGGCGGCGCGGGCCAGGTTGGCGCCGATGGTCTCGCCCAGAAGAGCGGTATCCGACACGCCGTGCGCATAGGACAATCTGGTCATCTATCCCTCCCCGGGCTCAACCGACGGGCCCTCCGGCGAACAGTAGCGGCCGCTGGGGTCACGACGTCCCCGGCCCGGCCGGCCCCTGGAAAGCCTCGACCCCCGAGACGGTGGGGACGAGCACCAGGCCGGCGGCCACCGACAGGGAGGCGAAGGTCGGCACCCGCCGGCCCACCGGCAAGCTCTGCAGAACCCGGCCCGACACCGGGTCCAGCTCCTCCAGGATCCCGTCCGGGTAGCGCAGGGCCCACAGATCCCCGCCCGCCAGCACCGGAGTGGAGTTGGCCCGGCCGGCCCGCCACCCCAGCCGGCGCCCGGTCAGGTTGACCTGCTGGATGCCGCCCGCCCGGCACGGCACGTAGATGCTCCCGGTGCGCCCGTCGAAGGCGGGGCCGCCGTCGGGGTCGCTGCCGCACACCCCGGCGATGGCGGCGACCGGAGCCAGGCCGGACCGGCTCAGCACGAAGCCCACGTCGGTCTTGCCGACCACGAACAGCAGCCCGCCGGGCAGCAGCACCGGCCCCCCGGTGGACAGGTCCAGGTCCCCGTGGGCGGCCCGGTCCTGGAAGGCGGCCAGGGGGCGGCCGCCCAGCCCGGCCCCGAGCTCCAGCACCGCCTCGGTCCACGGGGCCGGCCCGGGCCGGTCGGGGTTGCCGGTGGTCACATAGACGGTGCCGTGCGGGCCGATGGCCGGACCGGATCCGCCGTCCCACACCGCCCCGCCGGTACCTCCCGGAGTCACGTCGAAGGCCGCTTGCGCCGGCCCGGCGGCGGGCGGCGCACCCGGCGGCCCGGGCACCGCCACCCCCACCACCCACCCCGAGTAGTCGCCGCAGTCGCCGTACTGGCCCCCGTAGCCGATGTAGACCCGCCCGTTGCCGAGGGCCAGCGCCGCCCGCTGCAGCAGGTGCAGGCGATCCTGGCCGGCCGGCAGCGGGGGATCGGCGTCCACGCTCAGCACGGTCCGGCCGGTCGCCACGTCGATGCCCACCAGTTGATGGTGGACCGGGGGCCGGCCCGCCGTGCTGACCTCGCCCACCACGTACACGGTGCCGGTGGCGGCGTCGACGACCGGTGTGCTGGTCACGCCGAGCGGGTCCACGTCGCCGCAGCCGGCGGCGGCGGCCACGCCCCGGAGCGGCTGGCCCAGGCTCACCTGCCAGTCCACCCGCCCGGTGGCGGCGTCGAGGGCGTAGACGTTGTCGGCCTCCGTGGCGACGATCACCTTCCCCCGGAACAGCAGCGGCTGCCCGTACACCGCCGTCCCGTCCAGGGTGGCCTTCCAGGCCGGTCGCAGCGGATCGAGGGCGGGGTCGGCCCCAGCGTCGCCCAGGTGGGCGGCCGAGTCCTGGTAGGTCGTCCAGGCCGCTGCCCCCGCCGCCGGGGACGGGCTCGGGCCGGTGCCGGGGCTGGGGCCGGTGGGGCTGGCCGGGCCGGTGGGGGTGGGGCTGGTGGGGGTGGGGCTGGTGGCCGGGGTCGGTCGGGCGGCGGGGCGACCCGATCCCGTACCGGCGCAGCCCGCAGCCGCGCCGAGGGGTAGCAGCGAGGCGAGCAGGAGCGTGACGGGCAGCCGCCGGTATCGGCGCATGCCCCATACTTGCCCGGCGGCCGGTCCGGTTGCGTTGTCGGCCGGTCCGGTTGCGTTGTCGGCCGGTCCGGCGGCCCGGCCGCGCCGGCCGCTTCGGAGGTGAGCCCGACGATCCGGCAACATCCGGCTACCGGTGGGTAGCCTGGGCCCGGCGGCGCGGCGAGCGCCGTCCAGGGGTGGAGTGTTCGAGGGGTAGGGGAGGCAGATGAGGGTTGTCGAGGTGCCGGAGGGTGCCGGTGACCTGACCGCCGAGTGGCTCACGGCGGCTCTGGCGGAGGTGGCCGACGGGGCCCGGGTTACGTCGTTGACGGCGCAGCGGATCGGGCTCGGCAACGTGGCCGATTCGATCAGGTTGGTCCCGTTGTGGGACCGGCCCACCCCGGCCCCGTCGTCCCTGGTGGCCAAGGTGCCGGCGGCGGACCCGGTCAGCCGGGCCGCCGGTTTCTCCACCCGCACCTACGAGCTGGAGGTGGCCTTCTACACCCAGCTGGCGCCCACGGTGTGGGTCAACCATCCCCACTGCTACCTGGCCCGCTTCGACCCGGCTACCAAGGCCTACGTGGTCCTGCTCGAGGACCTGGCCCCCGCCGAGGCCGGCGATCAGATCGTCGGCTGTCGCCCGCCCGACGCGGCAGCCGCGGTGGCCGAGCTGGCGGCCCTGCACGCCCCCCGGTGGGGGGACGCGACCCTGCTCGACCTGGCCTGGCTGGACCGGCCGTCGCCCGAATCGGCGGCCGTCACCGCCCAGTTCGTGTCCACATTGTTCGCCGGTTTCGTGGACCGCTACCGGGACCGGGTGGAGCCCGACGTGATGGCCCTGTCCGAGGTCCTGATGGGGTGCCTCGAGGGGTACCTGGCCGACCGGCCCCGACCGTGGTCGGTGCTGCACGGCGATTTCCGCCTGGACAACCTGCTGTTCGGCGGCCCCCGGGTGGCGGTGGTCGACTGGCAGACGGTGCGGATCGGCTCGCCGCTGTGCGACCTGTCGTATTTCATCGGATCCGCCCTGACGCCGGACGCCCGCCGGGCGCACGAGGCCGCCCTGGTCGACGCCTACCGGCGGTCGCTGGCCGGCGTGGGCATCGAGGTGGGGACGGCCGAATGCTGGGACGGGTATCGGCGCTTCGCCTTCGACGGCCTGATCATGGCCATCGCGGCGTCGATGCTGGTGGCCCGCACCGGGCGCAGCGACGACATGTTCATGGTCATGGCCAACCGCCACGGGCGCCAGGCGCTGGACCTGGGTTCGGCCGAGTTCCTGTCCGACCGGCCCTAGATCGCCGCGCTGCGCCGCGTCCCAGGGCATCCCACGGGCATCCCACGGCATCCGGATCGGCGGGGTGGCCGGACCGGCAGGGCGAGTGGGTCGAGTGGGTCGGCTCGGCGGCGGTGTGGGGGCCGGCTGGGCCGGGCTACGGGGCCGGGGGGGCCGCCGTCAGCCCGGGTGAGCAGAACTGGTGACACGAACGTCATTCTGTGGACATGAAGCGACA
>DASSZD010000068.1:0-24716 GCA_035702985.1 Acidimicrobiales bacterium | reverse complement strand
GGAGCATCCGGTCGGCCTGGTCGAACGGCTCCTCCCGGAGGCGGCCGGTCACGGTGAGCCACTGGGTCTCGCCCCCGAACTCGATCGTCGCCGCCATGTCGGCCGGCCCGGGCTCGTTCGACGTCAGGACCGCCGTCGGGCACCGCAACTGCTCGCGTGCCGCCTCCAGCACGCTGCTGATGACCGCCTCCTGGCTGAGGCGGCGGTTGGCGTCGAGGGTGACGTTGAAGAGGCCCTGCATGCGGGCCCGGTCGTGCTGGGCCTTGAACTGGGCGGCGATCAGGAGGCGCAGGACCATCAGTAGCGGCACGGCCAGGGCGGTCGCCCAGCGGTCGATTCGGATGTCGAGGGCCAGCAGGACCCCGACGAAGGCCCCAGTGGCCGACAGGGCCAGCTGAGCCTTCATGTCGTCGGAGATGCACTCCCGCCACGAGGCTCCCATCGTCACGACCAGAGCGGAGACCAGGGCGGTGCTCACGAGGAAGTACACCACTGCTCCTATGGCGACCCCGATGACCGCCCGGGGCGAGACCGTCGGCGCCGGGACGGCGACCGCCCGGCTGACGGCGAGGGCGATGCCGACGGAGAGCATCACCTCGCCGAAATTGAACGCCGACTTGATGAGGGGCCGCCGCTTGACGGTCTGGGCCAGGATCACGATGGCGGCGAAGACGGCCACCGTGACCACCGGCGGGGTGAGCAGCGCCAGCACGACGAAGAAGCCTTCGTCGAAGTGGAAGGCCTGGGACTGGCTGCGCCGGAACAGGACCAGGGGCCGGACCCAGCTGTAGAGGTCCATGACCAGCACGACTGCGGCGACGACCCACAGCTTGGCGCCCATGTGGATGTTGCGGTCCCCTCGGGTGGCGATGAGTGCGGCCGTCGCCAACCCGCCGGTGACGGTGGCACCGATTATGACCCTCGACGAGCGTGGCAGCTCCACCGTCAACTCCCGGCCGGACCCGGTTCGGCGCCCATCAGTTCCAGGCCGTCCCGTTCCAGGCCGTCCCGTTCCAGGCCGTCCCGTTCCAAGCGGTCCCGTTCCAAGCGGTCCCGTTCCAGGCCGTCCCGTTCCAGGCCGTCCCGTTCCAGGCCGTGCCGCTCCACAGCTCCGGGTTCCAGGTGTTGGCCGGTCCGGTCGGCGCCAGGGACACCGTCGCCCCCATGGGTACGGGCCGGAGCCCGGCGGTCGACTGGTGGAGGTCCAGCGGGCCCGAGGCGATGGCGGCAGCGATGTCGAGGGCGCCGTGGCCGTCCACCAGCGGGTTACCCACCGGCCCCCGGGTGGCGTTGCCCAGCAGCCGGGCCTTGACCTGGTCGGGGGTGAGGCCGGGGTCGTGGGACAGGAGCAGGGCCACCGCGCCGCTGGTGATGGCGGCGCTGAACGATGTCCCCGACCCGACGAAGTTGGATGTCCCGACCAGAGCCGAGGGGTTCTGCTGGTAGACCGTCGACCCGGGGTCGGCCAGGCTGACCACCGAGCGGCCGCTGGTGACCAGGTCGGGCTTCATGAATCCGTCGGGGTTGGTGGGCCCGACGCTGCTGAAGTTGGTCATCTCGTCGTCGCGGGGCGAGGGGGTGGCCATGTCGTCGAGGGCGCCGACGGTTATGGCCAGGGGATCGTCGCCCGGCGACAGGATGGTGCCGTTGAACGGTCCGGCGTTGCCAGCGGAGGTGACCACGACGATGCCGTCGTTCCACGCCGCTTCGACGGCCCGGTCGAGCGGGTCGAGAAGGGCGGAGACGACCGGCCGGAAGCCCAGGGACAGGTTGAGCACCCGGATGTGGTCGGCCTGTCGGTGGGCGATGGCCCACTCCACGCCGGCGATCACCGTGGCCAGATCGGTCTGGCCGTTGGCTCCGGCGACCTTGATGGAGACCAGGCCGGCGCCGGGCGCCTCACCGGAGTACTCGCCGCCTGAGGAGACCCCGTTGCCGGCTATCAGCCCGGCGACGAAGGTGCCGTGGCCGTAGCCGTCGGAGAACGGCTTACCGCCACCGGTCAGGTCCACGCCGCCGACCAACCGGCCGGCGAAATCCGGGAGGGCGGCGATACCGGTGTCGAGCACCGCCACGTTGACCCCGGCGCCGCTGTCGCCCGAGGCCAGCACCCGGGATTGGCCGGTCTCCTGCCGGAAGGCGTCGCTCGGGGTGTGCGGGCCGGTCGAGACCGGGGTCGACTGCAGGCTGACCGGGAGGTCAGGGGTGACAGCCAGGTTCCGGTTCGACTCCAGCGACGGCAGCTGGCTGGTCGGCACCGTGGCCAGCACGCCGTTGATGGCGCTGAAGGCCATCTCCACCTGGCCCGACGCGCACTGCACCGCCGCCGGCGCGGTCTGGGCGCCACCCCGGGCCACCACGATGACGGTGGAGGTGGGCGAACCGGCCGCGGTGGTGGCCGACGGGGTGGAGGGGGAGCACGATCCGGTGACGGGTAACGGCTGCTGTGGTCCCGACGTATCAGCGAAGGCTGCCGACCCTCCTACAGTGGACAGAGCAGCGATCAGTGTGGCGGTGACCGCCACCCGGGTCCTGCCGTGCACGGCTCCACGCTCCTCTCGACCGCCACTGGAGTGGGTCCTCATTGCCTGTCCCCTTCCCGGGTGAGCACTCGGTGTGGTATCGGCGACAGGTCCCGAGCGCCTAAGGAGTCAACTACGTATTCGAGAATAGAAGGAAGTGGGGCCCAGGCTAGCTGAGCATGGTGTCCAGAATCTCCTTCACGATTTGCAGGTTCGTGTCCGGGTGGAGAAATGCGAACCTTGCGACGGTTTCTCCCTCCCATTTGGTGGGGGTCACGAACCCGACCTGTTCCCGGAGCAGCCGCCGCGACCACTCGTCGTAGTCGTCGGGGCCCCAGCCGATCCGGCGGAACAGCACGATCGAGAGGTCCGGGTCGCGCACCAGGCTGAGGCCGGGCGTACCGGCGATGAGGTCGGCGGTCTGGCGGGCGACGGTGATGGCGCTCTGCACCGCGTGGCGGTAGGCGTCGGTGCCGTGGACGGCGAGGGAGAACCAGAACGCCAGCCCCCGGGCCCGCCGGGTCAGGTGGTAGGCGTAGTCGCTCGGGTTCCATTCCGCGTCGGTGTGGATGACGTCGAGGTAGCTGGCGTCCTGGGTGTGCACCGCCTTGGCCAGGTTCGGGTTGCGGTAGATGAGCGCGGCGCAGTCGAAGGGGGCGAACAGCCATTTGTGGGGGTCGACGACCAGCGAGTCGGCCATCTCGACGCCGGCGAATCTGTCCCGGACCGATGGCGCGAACAGCCCGGCCCCGCCGTACGCCCCATCCACGTGGAACCACAGGTCGCGCCGGCGGGCCACTTCACCGATCCCGGCCAGGTCGTCGATGATTCCCGCGTTGGTGGTCCCGGCGGTGGCGGCGACCCCCACCAGCGTGGAGGGGTCCGGGTCGGCGCCGATGGCGGCCTCCAGCGCCTCGCCGGTCAGGCGGTGCCCCCGGGTGGGCACCAGGAACGGATCGACGCCGATGACCGACAGGGCCTTGGCCACGGAGGAGTGGGCCTGGTCGCTCACGGCGATGCGCAGCCGTGCCGGCCCGTCCGGGCCCAGACGGTGGCGGCCCATCTCCCGGGCGACGACCAGCGCCGACAGGTTCCCGGCGCTGCCCCCCGACACGAAGCACCCGCCGGCCGACGCCGGCAGGCCGGCCATGTCGGCGATGACCCGCAGGGCCTGGTTCTCGGCCGCCACCGCCCCGGCCGCCTCCAGCCAGGACGCCCCCTGCAGCGACGAGCAGGAGACGATCATGTCGAACAGCAGCGACGCCTTGGTCGGAGCGGCCGGGATGAAAGCCAGGAACCGGGGGCTGTCGCAGGAGATCACCGCCGGGGCCAGGGTCCCGGCGAAGAGCTCGAGCACCCGTTCCGGGTCGTTGCCGGTGGCGGTCATGAGCCCTTCCAGGGCCCGGTCCAGTTCCTCCCGCTCGGCCGAGAAGTCGAGCGGTACCGGATCGAGCTCGAGCCGGTCCCGGCAGTACCCGAAGACGAGGGATATCAGGCGCTCGTCGGCAAGGAACATGGGATTGCGCACGTTCCCAGATTGCCCCACCCAAACACCGCGAACCCGGCATGCCCCCACCCGGCCGGGTCCGACGCCCGGGTGGGCCGCCGGCTCAGTCCTCCCGGCCCCGCCCGGCCCGGTACTCGGCGACGGCCCACAGGTCGGTGACCCGCCGGGGGTCGAAGCGGGCCCATCCTCCGTCGTCGCCGACCACCACGGCCACGTCGCGGGGATTGCGGCGCCTCACTATCCAGCCCCCGTCGAAGCGCCGCACCCGGCCGACGTCGTCGGGCCCCATGCCGTCCCGCTGCAGCCGGCCCGTCACCGCGGCGGGCAGCTGGGACCGGTCGGCGTCCACGAAGTTCGGGTCGGCCACCACCGTGATCTCCCCCCGGTCGATGGCGGCGTTGTGGCGGTCGGTCCGGTTCTTGATGTAGACGGCCGTGGCCAGTTCCATGCCCACGGCCAGCACGGCCAGCGTGGCGGCGGCCGGCGGGCTGGCGACGGCGATGAGGCCCAGGACGACGAGGGGGCCGGCTAAGAGCCCCACCCGGGTGGCCGGGCGCAGGCGACCCCACTGCTCCCGCACGGGAGGTAGCCGTCCCGGGTAGGACTGGTCGCGCCCCGGCGGGGAGATCATCGGGTCGCCGGGCCTGGTTCCACGGGCGACGAGTCTGCCAGGTGGGGGCGCCGGGGTCCGACCCGGTGTCCGCTCCCGGTTGCGGCCGGGGTGCCGGTCGGGAAAGTATCGGCTGACCCTGAGGACACGAGCAGGAGGGGCAGGACTTGGCTACGACGGTCGATCTGAGCGGGAAGGTGGCGCTGGTCACCGGCGCGTCCAAGGGGATCGGGGCGGCCATCGCCCGGACGCTGGCCGGTAGCGGGGCGGCGGTGATGCTCTCCTCCCGCAAGATCACCGGTCTGGAGGAGGCCGCCGCGTCGATGCCGGGTGACACGGCGGTGTACGCCGCTCACGCCGGGGATCCCGACGCCGCCCGGGCCTGCGTGGCCGCCACCATCGACCGCTTCGGCGGTCTCGACATCCTGGTCAACAACGCCGCCACCAACCCCTATTACGGGAAGGTGATCGACGTCGACCTGGCCCGTTTCGACAAGACGGTGGAGGTCAACCTGCGGGGTCCGCTGGTCTGGACCCAGGAGGCGTGGCGCCAGGCGATGTCCGAGCGGGGCGGGGCGGTGGTCAACATCGCATCGATCGGAGCCATGAAGCACTCCGGCCCCATCGGCGTGTACGACATGACCAAGGCGGCGCTGATCCACCTGACCAGGCACCTGGCGTCGGAGCTCGGTCCGCGGGTACGGGTCAACGCCATCGCCCCCGGGCTGGTCAAGACCGACTTCGCCCGGGCGCTGTGGGAGCCGGGGGGCGAGGAAACCCCCCGCCCGTGGCCCCTGCAGCGCATCGGCCAGCCCGATGACATCGCCGGCGCCGCCCTCTACCTGTGCAGCGACCTGTCGTCGTGGGTCACCGGCGAGGTCCTGACCGTCGACGGGGGCGCTCTCCTGGTCTGAGAAGACGGGGCCGCCGCAGGCGTCAGCCATCGACGGCGGATCGGCGCCGGTCAGATCGCCGCTCAGTACTTCTCCCGGCGCACGGTGGCCCGGCGGCCCCGGATCTTGGCCACCCGCAGCGCCGAGATCACCTCGTCGGCCGCCTCGGCCGGCACCTCGACCAGGGAGAAGCGCTGGGCTATCTCGATGGCCCCGATCTGGCGGCCCCGCAGGCCGGTCTCGCCGGTGATGGCCCCGACCAGGTCCTGGGGTCGGACCTTGGCGTCCCGGCCCACGCTGATGTAGAGCCGGGTGGTGGGCCCCGACGGGGCCGGGCCCGACCGGTCCCGGCCGGGTCCTCCGGCCCGGGGCGGACCGCCCGGAGCCACCTCCGGTATGTCGCTCTCGTCGTCATCGGCGCCGACGGTGGCGTCGTGGAACAGTCTGACCGCGGCCAGAGCCACATCGAGCGGGTCGAACTCGTCGGCCAGCGGCTCCACCACCACCCGGTACCGGTCCAGGCCCTCCTCCAGGATGGCCTCGCGCAGCGCCGCCCCGGTCATCTCCAGGCGGCGGGCCCGCAGGTCGGCCACGGTCGGCACCTTCTCGATGCTGATCTTCCGCTTCGTGGCCCGCTCGATGGTCTTGAGCATGCGGTGCTCTCGGGGTTCGGCCAGGGTGATGGCCACCCCTTCGCGTCCGGCCCGCCCCACCCGGCCCATGCGGTGCACGTAGGACTCGACCGAGGCGGGGACGTCGTAGTTGACCACGTGCGACAGTTGCTCCACGTCGAGTCCCCGGGCGGCCACATCGGTGGCGACCAGCAGGTCGGCGGTGCCGCTGCGCAGCCGGCCCATGACCCGGTCCCGCTGCTCCTGGCTCATGCCGCCGTGCAGGGCCTCGGCCCGGTAGCCCCGGCCGTTGAGGGTCTCGGTCAGGTTGTCGACCACCTCCCGGGTCCGGCAGAACACCAGGGTGGCGGTGGGCATCTCCGTGTCGAGCACCCGGCCCAGGGCGGCCGCCTTGTGGGGCCGCTGCACCAGATAGGCGCTGTGGCGGACCCGGGCCTCCTCCCCCTCCTCGGCGACCGGGTCGGCGATGCGGATCCGCTCCGGGTCGCGGAGGTGCCGGCGGGCCACGGATTCGATGCGGGCCGGCATGGTGGCGGAGAACAGCACCGTCTGGCGGCCTTCGGGCAGGGCCGAGAAGATGGTCTCGAGGTCCTCGGCGAAGCCCATGTCGAGCATCTCGTCGGCCTCGTCCAGGACGGTCATGTCCAGCGCCGCCAGGCTCAGGGTGCCCCGGTTGAGATGATCCACGGCCCGCCCCGGTGTGGCCACCACCACGTCCACGCCCGAGTCCAGCGACCTGAGCTGCCGCCCGATGGGTTGACCGCCGTAGATCGGCAGCACCCTGGTCCCCAGCCGCCGGCCGTAACGGTGGACCGCCTCCGATACCTGCATGGCCAGCTCCCGGGTGGGGACCAGGATGAGGGCGGCCGGGTCCCGGCCCCGGTCGGCGCCGGCCAGCCGCTCCAGTATGGGCAGGGCGAAGGCAGCTGTCTTGCCGGTCCCGGTCGCGGCCTGGGCCACGACGTCGCGCC
This sequence comes from Acidimicrobiales bacterium, assembly GCA_035702985.1. Lineage (GTDB taxonomy): Bacteria > Actinomycetota > Acidimicrobiia > Acidimicrobiales > Palsa-688 > JAKAXG01. Next base: position 17,581 of record DASSZD010000068.1, on the reverse strand, counting down.
CTCCCAGCAGCCGGGGGATGGCTTCCATCTGGATCGGGGTGGGCTCCTCGTATCCGAGATCGGTGAGGGTCTGGACCAGTTCGGCTCGGAGGGGCAGGTCGGCAAAGGTGACCGGCCGGTCGCCGGTGCTGTCGTTCACAGCGGGGACTCCTGAAGGTTGGCGCCGCGCCGCGGCGCTGAGGGGGCGGGTCAGTCTAGGTGCGGGCGCCGGCTCCGGTCCCGGCAGCGGCCTCCTCCCCTAGCTCCCCGGGCCTTTCGGGCCCGGCGAGTCCAGTTGGGCCACCAGCTTCTTCGGGGCCACGCTGCGGTAGGCCTCCTCGCAGATCGCGGCGATCTCGTCCCAGTCCAGCCGGCCGTCGAGCCGCACCCCGATCCAGCCCCGGGTGCCCACGTACGGGGGCCGGAAGAACCTCTCGGGCTCCGTGGCGATCAGCTCCTGCTGGGCTCCCGGAGGTGCGGCGCACCACATGTGGGGGAACCCGACGCCGTGGTGGCCGGACGCCCACAGCATCACGAACTGCCGGCCGGCGAAGAAGGCCGGGGCGCCGTGGCTGAGCTTCTCGGTGGTGCCCGGCAGGGCCAGGCACAGGGCCCGCACTCGACGTTCCAACTCGGCCGCAGCCACCGGCCCGAAGCGTAGCTCCGCGCTGGGCGGCGCCGGGGTTGGCGTACCTGGTCGCCGGTCGTAGGCTGAGGCCGTGGGGATCGTCTATGTCGCCGTCGGGTTCATGGTGATCCCGGCGCTGCTGTTCGTCTTCCACCGCTTGAGCCGGGGCACCGAAGTCACCTCCCAGCCGCCGGCCGGCCCGGGGTCGGGCCTGGCCGATGAGGCCGAGCGGTGGCTCAGGACCCAGGGCTGAGGCCCTGCGCCGGTCCTGTCACCGGGCGAAGCAGCGATCCACCGGCCGCAGGAGCCGGGGCGCCTCACGCCGGAAGGGCGCTGTCGGCCTCCCCGAAGGTCGCGGCGGTGGGCAGGGGAACGATCCGGCCCTCGTCCTCGCCGGAGACCTCCTCCAGGGTCCGCCGGGCCGGCTCCGGCAGCACCAGGGTCACGATCAGGCCCACCACTGCGGCGGCACCGGCCACCAGCAGCATGCCGCTCAGCCCGATGCTCTTCTGGAGCTGCGGCACCAGGAACACCCCGATGAAGGCGCCCAGCTTGCCGATCCCGGCGGCGATGCCGTGCCCGGTCGTGCGCATGCTGACCGGGAAGACCTCTGACGGCAGCACGAAGGTGGTGGTGTTGGGCCCGAACTCGGTGAACAGGTAGCTGAGCCCGAACACGGCGAGGAAGCCTCCCACCGACCCGGTCAGGGTGCCCGACACGCCGAGGGCCACGAAGCAGGCGGCCATGACGGCGAAGCCGATGATCTGCAGGCGGCGGTGGCCGACCCGGTCCATGCGGGCCACGGCCAGCAGGTAACCGGGCAGGGCGAACACCACGAAGATCCCCAGGCTCCAGGCCAGCTTCATCTCGATGCTGGCGTGGGGCGACACGTCCTTGAGGATGGTGGGCAGCGACAGGGTGTTGCCGTAGTAGGCGTAGTCGAACAGGAACCAGGCGCCGGCCGTGCCCAGAACCAGCTTGAGCATGCGCCGGTTGCGCAGGAACTGCGACAGCGACATGGGCCGGGTGCCATCCTCGGACGCGGCGGTGGCGTCCACCGCCCCGCCCGCGAACTGGTGCAGCTCGGCGGCGGCCCGGCCGGCCTGGCCCCGCACCCGGGCCTGGAAGCGGGGCGACTCGGGCATCTTGGCCCGCAGGTACACCACCCCGGCGGCCGGCACGGCGCCGAGGGCCAGCAGCAACCGCCAGGTGACGTCGTGGCTGATACCCGACGACAGGAGGATCAGTGCCACAAGGGGACCGACGATCAGGCCGGCGGCCTGCATCGAGAACACCAGGCCCACCAGCCGGCCCCGGTCCTTGCGGTTGGAGTACTCGCTCATGAGCACCGCCGACACCGGGTAATCCCCGCCGATGCCGAGACCCAGCACGAAGCGGGCCACCACCAGGAATATGAAGTTGGGGGCCAGCGCCGACGCGATGGCACCCACGATCATGATGACGGCCACTGCGGCGTATACGGCCTTGCGGCCCAGCACGTCGGCTATGCGACCGAAGATCATGGCCCCGAAGAACGCCGCCAGGATGGTCGACCCGGATACCCAGCTGGTCTGGGTGGAGTCCAGATGCCACTGACCCTGGACCAGGCTGGCCACGGTGGAGATGACGAACAGGTCGTAGGCGTCGGTGAAGAAGCCCATGCCCGAGACCACCACGGCCCGCCGGTGGAACCGGCTGGTGGGCGCCTCGTCGAGGATGTGGCTCACTGTCTTCAGGGGCGCCCTGGTACCGACCGCCGGGGCCGCCGGGCTGCTGGAGAGCGGCTTCGAGGTCATCGAATTTCGGTCCACGCGGCCACCATATACAGGCCCTTCACGGGGACTTCGCCATTCGTACACCCGGTCAGGGATCAGGTGACAGGAGATCACTCTCAAGATGAATGGAGGGTGAACGAGGCTTGAATTCGGCCTCGGGGCAGTGGCCGGACGGGTGGGCCCGGTGGGGATCGAACCCACGACCGAGGGATTATGAGTCCCCTGCTCTGACCGCTGAGCTACGGGCCCGTGATGCGCTGACCAGGACTTTTTACCCTAGCAGAGGCCCGAACTCCGATGATCCGGACCGCCCGGCGCCGGGGCCAGCACGAAGTCGAAGTGGGCGGCCGGGCCGCTCAGGTCGGTGACCAGGCCGTCCCGGACGGCGAAGACCGCGTCGCTGTCGAGGTAGGCGGAGGCGGCGTCGAACAGGTGGGTGACCAGGCGCCGGTAGCCGTCGGCGGTGACGGCCACGTGGAGATGGGCGGGCCGCCACGGGTGGCGGCCGGCCGCCTGCAGCAGCGAGCCCACGGGGCCGTCGGCGGGGATGGTGTAGTCGACCGGCCGGACCGTGTGGAACGAGAAGCGCCCGGCGTCGTCGGTGGTCAGCCGGCCCCGCAGGTTCCGGCGGCCGGGGTCCACCTCTATGTCGTAGCGGCCGTCGGGCTGCACCTGCCACACGTCCACCGTCGCGCCGGCCACCGGGCGCCCCGCCAGGTCGGCGACCGTGCCGGTGACAGCGAGCGGTTCGCCGCCGGTAGTCGGGTCGAACACGATGGTTCCGCCCTGGGATACGGCCGGGCTGTCCTCCACGTAGAAAGGGCCGAGCACCGTAGCCGGCGACGCGCCCTGCACGTCGGAGACGTTGACCAGCTCCACCAGGGAGGACACCCCCAGCACGTCGGACAGGAGGATGAACTCCTGGCGGACGTCGTCGCAGCGGGCGCCCACCTCGGTCAGGAACCGGACGCCCGCCATCCACTCCTCCGGGGTCAGACCCACCTCCTCCACGAAGGCGTGCAGATGACGGACGGCGGCACGCAGGACCACGGCCAGGCGGTCGCCGGGAGCGAAAGCCGCCACCACCCGGTCGGTGTGGTCGCCGTGCTGCGCCGTCGGCGCCGAAGCCGATTCTGCGACCATCGGTTGCTCCCTCCCGGACGCCCGCTGACGCCGCCGCTCATTCTGACATGCCGACCCCGGCTCCGACCGACCGGCGCATCCACCCGCCGGGCCGGCGGTCACCGGGCCACCGGTATGACGATCAGCTGCTGGCCGGCGGTGGTGTCCACCACCAGCCGGGAGAGCTGGGATTCGGGGATGGCGGTGCTGCCGGCCATGGTGGCGGTACCGGCGTAGGTGGCCTGCCAGCTCCCGGCGACGTCGCGCCGGCCGTCGCGGGCCACGGCCAGCAGGGTGCACTCGGCCCGGTCGGGCACCCCGCTGATGCGCAGGGCTATGGCGGTGCCCGATGCCCGCGGCTGCAGGGTGACCTGGGCGGAGACCCCGGTGGCCCCATCGGCGGCCTGCAGGTGCTGCGAGGCGGGACGGTCGGGGAGCTCGGCGGCGGCCACCCCGGCCGCCCCGGCCAGGATCGCGACGGCCGACGCGACGGCGATCCAGCGACGGTGGCGCACCCGCTGGCGGCGGGCGGCGGTGGCGACCAGGCGGTCGGCGAAACCGGCATCCGGTTCGGTCGGGCCGGTACCGAAGCGTTCGGCCGGGACCAGGGCCAGCAGATCCGGCAGGCCGGCCATTTCCGCCAGCTCGGCGGAGCAGCCGGCGCACCCCGGCAGGTGGCGCTGCAGGTCGGCCGATTCCTCCGCCCCGAGGGCTCCCAGGAGATGGGCGGCGAGGTCGCCGCGTCGGTCGGCGCACGAGGTCATGAGGTCATCTCCCGTTCTTGCAGCGCCAGTCGCAGGGCCCGCAGGGCGTAGTAGCAGCGGGACTTCACCGTCCCGGAGGGGATCCCCAGCGCCCGGGCCGCCTCGTCCACCGACCTGCCGCGGAGGTAGGTCTCGGTCAGGACCGCCCGGTGCTCGGGCGACAGCGTGCTCAGCGCGTCCTCGACCAGCCAGCCGGCCAGGGCCTCGTCCAGCCGATCGGGCGCCACGCCGAGGTCCCTCGGCTCCAGCTCCACCTCATAGGGGCGGGCCCGCCGGGCCCGGTGCTCGTCGATGGCGATGCGCCGCGCCACCGTGAGCAGCCACGGCCTGAGGCTGCCCCGGGCCGGGTCCAGCGCCTGGGGGTGCCGCCACGCCCGCAGCAGGGTCTCCTGCACGATGTCCTCCGCCCGTCCCCGGTCGCCGCCGGTCAGGCGGGTGGCGTAGCCGAGCAGCGCCCCGGCATGCTCGGCGCACAACGCTCTCAGCATCTGCTCGTCGGCGACCATCCGACCACCTCCACCCCTCATTACGGATCCAGCGTGGCGCCGGTTCAGTGGATCCCGGTGTTGAACCGACCAGCCGGGCGGTCCGTGAACCCAGGGTGAGCCCCCAGCTACCGAAAGGGAACAAGCCCATGATCCGACACTCACGAGCCGGCCTGGCCACGCTCTGCCTGGGGGGCGCGGCTCTCGCCGGCTGCGGCACCGGCGCCGGGGCGACCCATGCCGCCAAGGGCAGCCCCACCACCCAACCGAGCGGGGGCCCGGCGGCCACCGTCGACGTCCGTTCGACCAGCCTGGGGCGCGTCCTCACCACCTCCACCGGACAGGTCATATACCTGCTGACCGCCGACCGGCCCGGGGTGCGGTCGTGTACCGCCACCTGCCTGACCTACTGGCCGCCGGTCGTAGTCCACGGGCCGCCCAGCCCGGCGGCCGGATCGACCGCCCGCCTGGGCGAGATCGGGTTCAACGGCGGCCAGCAACTCACCGTGGACGGTTATCCGGCCTACACCTACGTGGGCGACAGCAGCGCCGGGCAGACCACCGGAGAGGGGGTGCGCAGCTTCGGCGGGACCTGGTGGGTTCTCTCCCCGGCCGGAACGGCCATCACCCGCACCGCCGCCGTCCCCACCACCACGTCGGGAGGCAACTACGGGGGGTACTGACCGCGCCGGGCAGGGCGGCCGCCCCACCCGGTGTCGCCGTGGCGGAAGACCCCTCTGCCATGCGGTCCGGCGGCAGACTGGTGGAGATGGGCCGGACTCTGTGCCCGGTGGTGATCGGGCGGGATCGGGAGCTGGAGGTGCTGGGAGCCGCCCTGCGCGACCTGGGCGCCGGCCGGGGCACCTGCCTGGTCCTCACCGGTGAAGCCGGGATCGGCAAGTCGCGCCTGACCCGGGAGCTGGCCGAACGGGCCGGTGCCGTCCCGGTGGCCGTCGGCCGGGCCGTGCCCTCGGGAGCGACCGAGCCGTACCGTCCGATCACCGAGGCCCTGCTGCAGCTCCTGCGGCACCGCCGGCTCCCGGACGATCCTTCCATGGACCCGTGGCGGGTCCCGCTGGCCCCGCTGCTGCCCAACCTGGGCGGGCCTCCCGCCGCCGGTGCCGTGGCCGTCCCTGCAGCGGTCCGGGCCGAAGCCGTGCTCCAGGTCCTGCGGCGGGTCACCCCCGAGGGGGTGGTGGTCGTGCTCGAAGATCTCCACTGGGCGGACCCGGACACGCTGGCGCTGATCGAGTACCTGGCCGACCACGTGGCGGACCAGGCGGCGGTGCTGGCCGTCACCTGCAGGACCGACCCCGGCCCGGCCGCATCCGAGCTGATCCCCCGGCTATGGGGCCGGAACCGGGTGGTGGTCCTGCCCCTGGAGCGGCTGTCCCCGGCTGAGACGGCCGAGATGGTGGCGGCGTGCCTTCCCGGGTCCCGCGCCGACCGGGTCGACACGGCCCGGGTCCTGCGCTCGGCCGAGGGCATCCCCCTCCTGGTGGAGGAGCTGCTCGCATCGCCCGGCGTCCCGGAGTCGGTCGCCGGCGCCGTGACCGCCCGCCTGGGCGCCATGCCGCCGGATCAGCGCCGGGTCCTCGAGGCGGCGGCGACCCTGGGACGGCAGTTCGAGTGGGAACTGCTCCCGGCCACAACCGGGATGGACGCCACGAGGGTGACCGATGCCCTGGCGGCGGGAGTGGAGCTACAGCTGTTGACCGTGGACGGCGACGTCTTCCGCTTCCGCCATGCCCTCACCCGCGACGCGGTGCTCGACGCCGTGCTGCCCCCGGCCCGCCGTGAGCTGGCCGCCCGGGCCCTCACCACGATCGACGCCACCTACCCCGAGCCGACCGGACAGCTGCGGGAGCTGGCCGCGGACCTGGCGGTGCAGGCGGGCCAGCCCGCCCGGGCCGGCGCACTACTGGTCTCCGCCGGGAGGATGGCGCTGCACGGTGGTGCCATCGGCACCGCCATCGGAACCCTCGGCCGGGCGGCCGAACTGCTCGAGGGTCAGCCCGAAGGGGTGCAGGCGGAGCTGGCGCTGATCGAAGCCCTGGCCCTGGCCGGGAGGGTGGAGGAGGCCGCCTCCGTGGGGCACCGCCTGATCGGCCGTTGCGCCGGCCGCCCTGACAGCACCGAAGTCAGATTCGAGGCCCACCTGCTTCTGGCCCAGGCCGCGGTGAGCGCCGCCCGGTGGCCCATGGCCGGCCAGCACCTGCAGGCGGCCGCCCAGCTCACGGGGCCCGGCCCGGCCGGAGAGGCCGCAGCCAGGATGGCGCTCCTTTTTTCCGAAGTGGAGCTGGCGGCCGGCGACCCCGACCGGGCCGGGCAGCGGGCCGAGGAGGCGCTCACCCTGGCTGGCGGCGAAGCACCGGAGGTCCGCTGTCACGCCCTCGAGATGCTGGGCCGCAGCCGCCGGTTGCGGGACACCGGCGGGGCTCGGCGGTACTTCGAGGAAGGGCTGGCCGTGGCCGAGGCGGCCGACCTTCCTCACTGGCGGCTGCGGGCCCTCCACGAGGTCGGCACGATCGACATGTTCGACCACGTGGGCGTGACGCGGCTGCTGCAGGCCCGGGCCCTGGCCGAGCGGTCCGGTGCTGTCACCACTGCTGCCTCTTTGGACCTGCAGCTCGCCGCGTGCTTCACCGCCCGGTGGGACCTGGACGCCTCGGACCGCCACGCCCGATCGGCCCTCGAACGGGCCGAGCGGTTCCGCCTCGACGTGGTCGAAGCCAAAGCGCTGGCCCTGCTGTCGGGGACCGCCAGCATGCGCTGCGACGCGGAAGCGGCCGAGCGTTACGCCCGGCTGGCCCGGGCCGTGGCCCCCGACGACCGATGGCTGCAGGCCTTCTGCCTGATCAACCGGGCGATGGTGACGATCATGGCCGGGGAGTTGGACCAGTCGCTCGGCCCGTTCGGCGAAGGGATGGCCATCATGGGTCGGATAGCCCATGGGGAGCCGGCCTCGGCGAGGGCGGTGTGGCCCCTTCTGCTGGCGGCCCGCGGGGACCGCCGGGCGGAGGCCGCCGTGGACGAGGCCCGCCGGCTCGGTGTGGCCGCCTTCAGGCTCAACCAGGGACTGCTGGCCTACGCCCAGGCGGTGATCGCCGGCCGGCGGGGCGACACCCGGAACGCCGAGCAGATCGTCGGCGCGGCCGAACCGACCTTCGCCAACTCCGGTCCCTGGCTCCATCTGGCCCGCCTCCTGGCCGCCCCGGCCGCGGCGAGGGACGGGTGGGGTGACGCCGTCGGGTGGGCGACCGGCGCGGTCGGGATGTTCGGCCGGCTCGGTGTTCCCGGGCTGGCCGCCCACGCCGCCGCCGTCGCCGCCCGGGTCGCGCCCAACCCGTGGCCGGGGTCGGGCATCACCGAGCGTGAGGCCCAGGTCCTCGAGCTGGTCGCCCGCGGCCGGGCCAACAAGCAGATCGCCTCGGAGCTCGGCCTGTCGGTCCGCACCGTGGAGAAGCACGTGGAGAGCCTCCTGCGCAAGACCGGCGCCCGCTCCCGCACCGAGCTGGCCGTCGGGGCGGCCGGTACGTAGACGACCGTCACCACCTACGTGGTTTCCCCGATGCCGCCGGCAGGACCGGTGCCGCATGGTTGTCGGCAGCCCAACCACACGGAAAAAGGGAGAGTCTGCGAATGCTCGAGTCCAAGAACATCGACACCCCCGACGAGAAGGTCGGTTTCGACCACGGCGATCTCCAGATCGTCAACCTGACCGGGGCCACGGTCGTCCGGGCCACCTTCCGTCCCGGCTGGAGCTGGTCGGGCGACGTCCGGCCCAGGGCCGGGACGCCCTCGTGCCAGATGCCCCACTCCGGGATCGTCCTGTCCGGCCGTTTCGTGGTGCGGATGGACGACGGGGAGGAGCGCATCCTGGGCCCCGGGGACGCCCACGTGGTCTCGCCCGGTCATGACGCCTGGGTGATGGGCGATGAGCCGTGCGTGATCCTCGACTTCTCCTCGGCAGGAGCCGACGCCTCATGACCGACCGCGTGGGCGGGCGACGCGCCGTGGAGTCGTGGATGTTCCTGGGCGTGAGGTTCGACGTGTTGACCTCTCCGGGGGCACCGGTCGCGGTGGCCGAAATGCTCCTGCCGGAAGGGGCGTCGCCACCGGCCCACGTGCACGACGGTCTGGACGACAGCTTCTACCTGCTGGACGGGATCATGGTGGTCCGCTGCGGCGGCGAGCTGTCCGTCGCCCGGCCCGGCTCCTGGCAGCAGTTCCCTAGCGGGGTGCCCCACACCTTCAGGGTGATGGGGGGACCGGCCCGGGCGCTCAGCATCCACTCCGACGACTCGTTCCTGGCTCTGGTCCGGGACGTGGGACATCCGGCCGACCGCTCCGGGCCTCCGGGCCCTGGAGACGCCCCTACCCGGGAGCAGCTGGACCGGATGCTGTACGGGCACGGGATCACCAACGTGGGGCCGCCCATCGAGCAGGACGAGGCGGAGGAGCACCTCCGGGTCCTGGCTGCGGCCGGTCGGTAACGCCGGCGCTCCCGACTCCCGACCACCGGGTCAGCCCGGCCGCCGGCCTCCCCGCACATTACAGCCGGTCACCGGGCCGGACAGAAAAGGTACTTCGTACCGGGGCGGCTGGAAAGGCCAGGATTACCCTGGCTCACTGATGCTCCAGGACGCGGGTCCAGAGCCGGTCGTCATCGACCTGGACGGCTTGAACGCCTTGTTCGAGGCCCTTCGCCGCGCCGGCTACCGGGTGGTGGGGCCGACGGTGCGCGACGGGGCGATCATGCTCGATGAGCTGTCCTCGCCGGCGGACCTGCCGGTGGGCGTGGGCGACCGCCAGGACGGGGGCTCCTACCGGCTCCGCCGGCGTGAGGATGACGCGGCGTTCGGGTTCGCCAACGGTCCCCAGTCGTGGCGGCGGTTCCTGGCGCCGCCCCGTGAGCTGCTGTGGCGGGCGGGACGCTCGGCCGAGGGGTTCACGGTCGAGGACGCCGGCGGCGACGCGGGCCACGATCCCGAGCGGTACGCCTTCGTCGGGGTCCGGGCCTGTGATCTGCGGGCCATCGAGGTGCAGGATCTCGTGTTCGACCGTGGACCTGTCCCCGATCCCCGGTACGCGTCGCGGCGGACGGACGCGCTGATCATCGCGGTCAACTGCACCGAGCCGGGAGGCACCTGCTTCTGCGCCTCGATGGGCACCGGGCCTCGGGCGGCAGGCGGCTTCGACCTGGCCCTCACCGAAGTCCTCGAGGGGGAGCACCGCTTCGTGGTGGAGATCGGCAGCGACGCCGGCGCCGAGTTGATGGCCTCGGCGCCGCGGCGTCCGGCCCACCCCGGGGAGATCGAGGGGGCGGCCGCCCTGGTCGACGCCGCGGCCGGCCGGATGGGCCGCACAATGGGCGTCGAAGGGCTCCCCGAGCTGCTGGCGGCCACGCTGGAACACCCCCGTTGGGACTCGGTGGCCGAGCGGTGCCTGGCCTGCGGGAACTGCACTCTGGTGTGCCCGACCTGCTTCTGCTCCACGGTGGAGGACTCCACCGATCTGGCCGGCGAGCATGCGGAGCGGTGGCGGCGCTGGGATTCCTGCTTCACCGGTGACTTCTCCTTCATCCACGGCGGAAGTGCCCGCCCGTCGATCCGGTCCCGGTACCGCCAGTGGCTGACCCACAAGCTGGGTACCTGGCATGACCAGTTCGGCACCTCGGGCTGCGTGGGCTGCGGGCGCTGCATCGCCTGGTGCCCGGTGGGGATCGACCTGACCGAGGAGATCGCCGGGTTGCGGGGCCCGGCCACCGGCACCGGCGGGGTGACGTCGCCGTGAAGGGGATCGATGAGCTTCTCGCCGAGCACGAGCTCTTCGCCGGCCTGGACCAGGCCACTCTGTCCCTGCTGGCCGGCTGCGCCAGCAACGTGGTCTTCGATCCGGGCCAGCAGCTGTTCGTCGAGGGGGGCCCGGCCGACCGGTTCTGGATCATCCGCCACGGGCGGGTGGCCCTGCAGGTCACGGTGCCCGGCGCCGGCCCCATGACGGTCGAAACGTTGGGGTCGGGGGCGGTGGTGGGCTGGTCGTGGTTCGTCCCGCCTTACCGGTGGCGTTTCGACGCCACCGCCGTGGAGGTCACCAGAGCGACGGTCTTCGACGTGGGATGCGTCCGCGCCAAGATGGACCAGGACCCCCGGGTGGGGTACCAGTTGCTCTCCCGGTTCGTGCCGGTCATCGTCGATCGACTCCAGGCGACCAGGCTGCGTCTCCTGGATGTCTACAGCGTCCCGACCAGAGGGATCTGACCCCGATGACGGCGCTATCCGGGCATCCCATGGCGCCCCGACCGTACCGACTGCGCAGCCGCCGGCGGGAGACCCATGACACGGTGACCCTCTCGCTGGACCCGCTCGACGGGTCCGTCGCCGCCTGCCAGCCGGGCCAGTTCAACATGCTGTACTGCTTCGGCATCGGCGAGATACCGATCTCGGTCAGCGGGCAGGCCCGGCCTGACGGCCCGGTTCTGCACACGGTGCGCTCCGTTGGAGCGGTCAGCGCGGCTCTGTGCCGGTTGCGCACCGGTGAGGTGATCGGCCTGCGCGGCCCCTTCGGCGCCGGCTGGGGACTCGACGGTGCGGACGGCGCGGACCTGGTGCTGATCGCCGGAGGGGTGGGGCTGGCCCCGCTCCGCTCCGCTCTCGCGTTCGCGCTGGCCAACCGGCGCCGCTTCGGGCGGCTCGTGCTGCTGGTCGGAGCCCGATCGCCGCAGGACCTGCTCTTCGCCAGGGAACTGCGGCGGCTCCAGACCCGTCCGGACGTGCAGGTAGCGGTCACCGTGGACCGCGGCGCCCCGGGCTGGGGCGGCAGTGTCGGGGTGGTCACCCAGCTCCTTCCGGCGGCCAGGTTCGACCCGGCGAGCGCTCTGGCCCTGGTGTGCGGGCCTGAGGTGATGATGCGCTTCAGCGCCACCGCGCTGCTCGGCCGGGGGCTCGGGGCGGAGCAGATCCGGGTATCGCTGGAGCGCAACATGAAGTGCGCCATCGGCTGGTGCGGCCACTGCCAACTGGGAGGGGAGTTCGTGTGTCGCGACGGTCCGGTGAACACCTGGGCCCAGGCTGCGCCGCTCCTACAGGTCAAGGAACGCTGATGGCCACCCGGCGGGCCCGGCGGCCCAGGCTGGCGGTGTGGAAGTTCGCCTCCTGCGACGGATGCCAGCTGAGCCTGCTCGACTGCGAGGACGAGTTGCTGGCCCTGGCCGGCGAGGTGGAGGTGGCCCACTTCCTCGAGGCGTCCTCGACCACCGTGGCGGGTCCCTACGATCTGTCCCTGGTCGAGGGCTCCATCACGACGGCGGCTGACGCGGAGCGGATCCACCAGGTCCGGGCGGCCTCCAGGCGGCTGGTCACCATCGGGGCGTGCGCCACCGCAGGAGGCATCCAGGCTCTCCGCAACTTCGCCGATGTCGAAGAGTTCGTATCGGTGGTCTACGCCCGGCCCGAGTACATCTCCACCCTCGGGCACTCGACACCGATCGGGGCACACGTCCCGGTGGACTTCGAGCTGCGGGGTTGCCCCGTGGACCGGCGGCAGCTGCTCGAAGTGATCAGCGCCTTCCTCGCCGGTCGCCGGCCGAGCGTCGCCGCCCACAGCGTATGTGTGGAGTGCAAGCTTCGAGGCAACGTGTGCGTGATGGTCGCCCGGGGCACCCCGTGCCTGGGCCCGGTCACCCACGCCGGCTGCGGGGCCCTGTGCCCGGCGGTGGAACGGGGCTGTTACGGGTGCTTCGGGCCCAAGGAGACCCCCAACCCGTCCTCGCTCACCCGCTGGTTCGCCCACCACGGTGTCCCCGAACGGGACATCCGCCTGGCCCTGCGCACATTCAACGCGGCCAGCGAGGCCTTCGCCCAGGAGTCACAGGACCATGACCCACCGCGGCTCACCTGACCGCACGCTGCACGTCCGTTCCCTGGCGCGGGTGGAGGGCGAAGGGGCGATGCACGTGGAGGTGCGCGACGGGCACGTCACCGACGTGCAGCTGCAGATCTACGAGCCGCCGCGTTTCTTCGAAGCCTTTCTCCGTGGCCGGGCGTTCAGCGAGCCCCCCGATATCACCGCCCGGATCTGCGGGATCTGCCCCGTCGCCTACCAGATGAGCGCCTGCGCCGCCATCGAGGACGCCTGCGGCGTCACCGTGGACGAGGGCATCGCCGCCCTGCGCCGGCTTCTCTACTGCGGGGAGTGGATCGAGAGCCACGCCCTGCACGTCTATCTGCTGCACGCCCCGGACTTCCTCGGATTCGACGGGGCCGTCGGCCTGGCCCGCGAGCATCGGGAGGTCGTCGAGAGGGGCCTGCAGCTCAAGAAGGTCGGCAACCGGATAATGGAGACCGTCGGCGGCCGGGCCGTGCACCCGGTCAACGTGAAGGTCGGCGGCTTCTACCGGACCCCCTCCCGTCAGGATCTGGCCCGGTTGGCGGAGCCGCTCCGCTGGGCCCTGGATGCGGCCATGGCGACCGTGGCGTGGGTGGCGGGGTTCGATTTTCCCGACTTCGAGCTCGACCACGAGCTGGTGGCCCTCGACCAGCCCGGCCTCTATCCGATCGATGCCGGCGCCCGGGTGGTATCGACCGGCGGTCTCGACTTCGGCGTCGCCGACTTCGAGCAGCAGGTGATAGAGGAGCAGGTGGCCCACTCCAACGCCCTGCACGCCCGCCTGCGAGACGGTCGTCGGTACCTGGTGGGACCGCTGGCCCGCTACAGCCTCAACTCGCGTCACCTGTCCCCGGCGGCGGCGCAAGCAGCTGCGGCAGCCGGCCTCGGTCCGGTGTGCCGGAACCCGTTCCGGAGCATCGTGGTGCGCAGCGTCGAGATCGTCTACGCCTGCGAGGAGGCGCTGCGCATCATCGACGGGTACGAGCCACCCGCCCGGCCGGCCGCAGATCTGACACCCCGCGCTGCCACCGGGTACGGGTGCACCGAGGCGCCGCGCGGCCTGCTCTACCACCGCTACGACCTCTCCGCCGATGGGCTGATCCTGGCGGCCCGGATCGTGCCGCCCACCTCCCAGAACCAGGCCGCGATCGAGGACGACCTGCGCCGCTTCGCCGACGACCGGTTCGACCTGCCCACCGCCGAGCTGACCGCGGCGTGCGAACAGGCCATCCGCAACTACGACCCCTGCATCTCGTGCGCCACCCACTTCCTCGACCTCCACGTGCGACACTCATGAACGGACCGGAAGGGCCGGGGCCGGCCAGGCGGGTCGTGATCGGGATCGGCAACCCCTACCGCGGTGACGACGGCGCCGGCCCGGAGGCGGCCAGGCGGGTGCGGGCCGGGACGCCTGCGTCGGTGGAGGTCGTCGAACACGACGGAGAGCCCGCCGGGCTGCTCGACCTGTGGGACAACGCCGAAATCGCCATCGTGGTCGACGCCGTCCGGTCCGACGGGGTCCGGTCCGACGGGGTCCGGTCCGACGGGGTCCGGTCCGACGGGCGAGACCCTCGACTCCGGTTCCACCGGCTGGAACTGGACGCCGACGCCGGAGACTCCCCGGTGCCGTCCGCCGTGTCTTCGCACGGGGTCGGTCCCGGTGATGCCGTCGAGCTGGCCCGGGTGCTGGGACGGTTGCCCCGACGTCTCGTGCTGTACGGAATCGAGGGAGTGAACTTCGAGCCCGGCCTGGGTCTCTCCCCCGAGGTGGAGGCGGCGACATCCGTGGTCGCCGACCGCATCGTCAAGGAGGTGTCCGGCTGATGTGTCTCGAGATCCCGGCGCTGGTCGTCGCAGTCGACCCCGATGGCCTGGCGGCGACGGTCAGCGCCGACCATCGGACCGGCCGTGCGCTGCTCGTAGCCCTCGACGGGGACGCCGAACCGGTCCGGCCCGGCGACTGGCTGCTCGTGCACAGCGGTCTCGCCGTGGAACGGCTCGACCCCGACGAGGCGGGCCAGATGCTCGACCTGGTTGTTCGAGCCCGGGCCGAGGGGAGGGACTGATGAGCATCCGAACCGGGCGGCGAGGCGGGCTCCTCCTGGCGCTGACGGCCGCAGGCGTGAGCGGGCTGGCCGTGTTCGTCAACGGGTACGCCGTCAAGCACGTACATGCCACCCCGACGGCCTACACCACGCTCAAGAACATGGTGGCCGCCCTGCTGCTGGTCACCGTGGCCACGGCGCGGTCCCGGGTGCCGGCGCCCCGGGTGCCGGCGCTCGGCGTGTCGGCGCGCCCGACCCGAGGCACCTGGCTGGGACTGGGTTACGTGGGGCTGGTCGGGGGCGGGCTGGCCTTTGCCCTGTTCTTCGAGGGCCTGGCCAGGACGTCCACCACCACAGCGGCATTCACGCAGAAGACCCTCGTTGTCTGGGTCATCGCCCTGGCCGTTCCACTCCTGGGGGAAAAAGTCGGACCCGTGCAGGGGGTGGCCGTCCTTCTCCTGCTGACCGGGGCGGTCGCCCTGAACGCCGGGAACGGTGGCCTGGGACTCGGCGCAGGACCGGCTCTCGTGCTCGCCGCCACCGTGCTCTGGGCGGTCGAGGTGATCGTGGCCAAACGGCTGCTCGCGTCCGTCCCGTCGCTCACCGTCGCAGTACTGCGCATGGCCGTCGGGACGGTGGCGCTGTTCGTCTGGCTGGCACTCGCCGGCCGTCTCGGCCAGCTCGGGCACCTGGGCCGCTCGGGATGGGCCTGGGTGCTGCTCACCGGCGCCATCCTCGCCGTCTACGTCGGCGTGTGGTTCGCCGCCCTGGCCCGCGCCAGGGCCGTCGACGTGACCGCCGTCCTGGTGTCCGCGGCGTTCATCACTGCCACGCTCTCCGCCAGCGTACAGGGAACAGCGCCGCCCCACGCCTGGGGTCTGATCCTCGTGGCCCTCGGCACCGTCGCCGCCAGCGCCGGGTGGCGGCGGAGCGGGCTCGAATCGACCGGACCGGCCCCGACGTGACCGCCGGCGCCCTGCTCTTCGGCCGCTACGCCTACCCACCCAACGCCCTCGGCTACTGCGGGCCCGGCGATCCGGCAGGCCTCCTCGAACAGGCGGCCCGGCGCGACACACCGACGGGCACCCCGGCCTCCCCGGCGCAGGCCGTCGCAACCAGGGAACTGGCCGAGCGGGCCCGGTCCTTCGAAGGCGCCTGGCCCTACCTGCAGCTCATCGCCGGAGCCAACCACATCACCGACCCGCTGGACCGGAGGGTGGTCGAGGCGTACTGGATCGGCAATCCGCTGCTCGACCACGTGGGCCCCGAGCTGCTCGCCGCCTCCGTCGAGACCCGATTCCGCCCACGGGCAGGAAACACCTGGGGCAGACTGGCCGAGGTGCTCCCAGCCGGGGGCCGGCCCCATCACAGCTTCCACGTGTTCGCCATCTACCCCTGGATCGGGCTGCTCCGGGCCGGACACGTCGATGAGCCTCTCCGCGTCCTCGACCAGTGCCGGGTCCGGTGGGGACGGGTCGAAGCGGTCGAGGGCGACCTGGCTGTCGTGCGAAGCCGGCCTCTCCTGTGGGACGGCTCCAGGCTCGGCTACGGGCCTGCCCGACCGGAGACCGCCACACTCGCCAGCGGCGGGCGGGGTTTCGTCACACAGCTCCTCCCCGGCCAATGGGTATCGCTGCACTGGGGCTGGATATGCGACCGCCTGAGCGAGCACCAGAGACGCATGCTCGCCCACTACTCGGCCCTCAGCCTGGCCGCCGTCAACCGAACCGCCCATCCCGCCCCCGCAGCCGTCCTCTCCTGAGCCGGCGCGGCGCGGCTACTGGGCCCCGACCCCACTCATCCGGAGCGGAGCCACTGAAGCACCTCCTCTGTGTGCTCCCCCAACGCCGGAGGTGCCCGGTGAGCCTGCACCGTCGCTTCGTCGAAACGCACGGGCGGGCCAGGTAGCTCCAGGCGGCCGAGTCGAGGATGGTCCACCTCGATGACCAGGCCCTGCGATCTCGTCTGATCCCATTCGTACACGTCGCCGATGGTCCGGACCCGACCGGCGCCTCTGCCGAGGACGTCATACATCCAGGGGCGAGGAGCCCCACCGGACGACGAGCGACTGGCTACCCGGACCCACAGCCCGGCCGCCCGACTGCCTGGAGGGCCAGGCCGGCGGCCAGTCGGGCCAGTAGCCGGGCAGCCACGACAAGTTACGGACAGCAGCGGTCGGCGTCGGGTTCACCCGGAGGTCGTCGACAACCTCCCGCCGGGGCTGACCGTCACTGCGCGGAAGTAGCAGACAGGACCGCACTTCGGCCCGTTCGGGGTGATCTTGGCCAATGCGATCCCGCCGCTGGCGCTGAGCAGGTCGGCGCCCGACGCGTCGAGCGCTTGGACCATCAAGGTCAGCCGGTGGTTCGCCGGTAGAGACGACGTGGGCACGATGATGCTGGCCAGCATCCCGGACGGCCGAGCGGAGACAGGCTCGGCCCGGCATGGACCGAGCCCGCAGATGGTCAAGCTGGTCACAGAGTGACCGTCGACGATCGAGGGCGTAGTGACAGAGATGCCCGAATAGCACCCCACCGCGGTGCAGGCCTGACTGCCGCAGGCGGAGAGCACGATGGCGGTGGCAGCGGCCGCGACCGTCCACCCCGGCTGACGGCGACGCTTCCCGCCACAGCGCCCGACCCTGTCCCGCTTGTCTCTCATTTGCAACAGATTGTCGCATCTGCCCGGCCCGGCAGCGAGCGGCCGAGGCTTCCGGGCGAGGGGGAGGCGCGCCTGCAACTGTGCCTGCAACTGTAGAGGGCGTGGATTCCCCTCCTGTGCCCGGCCTGCTGCTCGACGACCACCACCTGGAGGTCCCGTTGGACCACTCCGTTCCGGGCGGTCCAACCATCAGCCTGTACGCCCGTGAGGTCCGCGCCGTGGAGCGAGCCGG
>DASSZD010000176.1:0-26900 GCA_035702985.1 Acidimicrobiales bacterium | reverse complement strand
CGGCCAGGGTGGGGACCATGCCGGTGTAGGTCACCCCCTCGGCCTCGATCAGCCGGGCGATCACCTCGGCGGTGGGGTGGGGGCCGGGCAGCACCTGGCGGGCCCCGGCCATGGCGGCGGCGAAGGGCACCCCCCAGGCGTTGGCGTGGAACATCGGCACCACGTGCAGCACGGTGTCCTGACCGCTGATGGCGTGCCCGTCGGCCAGGCCGGCGGCCAGGGTGTGCAGGAACAGGGTGCGGTGGCTGTAGGGGACGCCTTTGGGCCGCCCGGTGGTCCCCGACGTGTAGCACAGGGCGGCCAGCTGGTCCTCCCCCACCTCCACCAGGCGCTCCAGCGGTGCGGCCCGGGCCAGCAGGTCCTCGTAGTCGGCGCCGCCGGCCGGGTCGCGTTCGTGGCGGTCGGCCATGACCACCACCTGCAGGTGGGACCGGGCCGCCAGCACCGGGCGCAGCACCGGCAGCAGCGAGGCGTCGACGAAGACGGCCTTGTCGCCGGCGTGGTCGATGATGTAGCCGATGTCGTCCGGGCCCAGGCGGATGTTGATGGTGTGCAGCACGGCGCCGGCGGCCGGCGCGGCGAAGTACATCTCCAGGTGCCGGTGGTGGTTCCAGGCGAAGGTCCCCACCCGGTCGCCGGGCTCCACCCCGAGCGCCTGCAGGGCGCCGGCCGCCCGGAGCACGCGTTCGTGGTAGTCCCGGTAGGTGTAGGACCCCAGGTCGGAGCGGTACGAGACGATGCGGCGGTCGCCGAAGAAGTCCCGGGCCCGGGCCAGGAACGAGGTGATCCTCAGCTGGTAGCCGGCCATCCTCAGGCGGCCGGCAGCCGCCAGGTCCGGCCGGTCACGCCTCCCCCCCGAGCTGTTGGCGGACCTCAGGCAGCACCTTGGTGGCGATGTACTCGATGCGGGCCGAGCCGCTGTCCACGCTCTCGCCGGGCAGCTGGGCCCAGAAGTGCAGGTCCTGGATCTGCGGCCGGTTCCGCACGAGGGCGCAGATCTCCTTGACCGCGGTGGAGGCGTCCCACAGCTGGTAGGCGCCGGCGGCGATGATGGCCTGCGGGTCGGGGAACTGCGGGACGGCGTCGGGCGGCCCGAAGGCCCCCCAGCTGACGTACTGGTTCAGCTGGTAGAGGGCGTGCTCCCCGATGGCCGACCAGGTCCGCTCCGGGTCGTCGGCGATGATCGCCCACTGGCCGGCGAAGATGCGGCCGTCCTCGGGCCGGCGGCCGTTGGCGACCAAGGCGTCGATGTACATCTGGTGGTGGTGGTTCTGGGTGCTCAAGAACCCGTCGGCGCACCGGGCCACCCGCTCGATGCTCTTCTCCTGCATGGCGCCCACCAGAAGCGGCAGCTCGTGCTCGGGGGTGGGGGTGACGGGCAGGGCGGGCAGCCGGTAGCGCCGCCCGGTGAACTCCTCGCTGTCTCCCCGCCAGCACCGGCGGATCAGCTCGATGCCCTCCTCCAGGTAGCTGGGCCGGTAGCGCAGCTCCCGGTCGAAGGCGTTGAACTCCCTCTCCCAGTACCCCTGGCCCACCCCGAGGGAGAACCGGCCGCCGCTGAGCAGGGACAGGGTGGCCGAGTCCTCGGCCAGGCGCACCGGGTTGTGCAGGGGCAGGACGATGAGGTTGGTCCCGATACGCATGTGTTCGGTCGCCTGGGCGATGGCGCCGGCCACCACCAGCGGGGAGGGGGTGTAGCCGTCGTCGCAGAAGTGGTGCTCGGTCAGCCACACCGAACTGAGGCCGAGCCGCTCCGCCCAGGCGATCTGCTCGATCACCTGGCGGTACAGGGTTGAGAACGGCCGGCGCCACTGGGCCGGGTTCCTCAGGTCGTACCAAAGTCCGATTGTCGGCATCTGGGCCATCTCGATGACTCCTCTCTCTTTTTCCCTTTTGGAGGCGGTCACGTGCCGCCGGCCAGGTAGCTGGACTCCACGAGGTCGTGCCGGCCGATCTCGGCGGCGGTGCCTTCGGCCACGACCCGGCCCCGCTGCAGCAGGTAGGCGTAATCGGCGTAGCGCAGCGTGGAGCGGACGTTCTGCTCCACCAGCACCACACCGGTGCCGGAGGTGCGCAGCTTGGCGATCTCCTCGAGCAGGGACTGGAACACGACGGGCGCCAGGCCCAGTGACGGCTCGTCGAGCAGCAGGATGCGGGGCCGGCCCATGAGGGCCCGCCCCAGGGCCACCATCTGCTGCTCGCCGCCGGAGAGGGTGCCCACGTCCTGGACCCGGCGCTCCCCCAGCCGGGGGAAGAGGGTCACCACCCGGTCCAGCTGCTCCCGTATCCGGGCCCGGTCCCGCCGGTAGAGGTAGGCCCCCACCAGCAGGTTGTCCCACACCGTCATCCCGGTGAACAGGGCCCGCCCCTCGGGCACCATGACCAGGCCGTGGCGGGCCACGGCCGGGGCGTCCAGGCCGGCCAGGTCGGTGCCGTCCAGGACCACGGACCCCGACGAGGGACGGACCAGGCCGGCGATGGCCTTCATCAGGGTGCTCTTGCCCGCCCCGTTGGAACCCAGCACGGCGACCAGCTGGCCGGGGGCGCAGCGCAGGGCCACCTGCTGAAGCACCGGGGCGGCCCCGTAGCCGGCGGCCAGCCGGTCGACGGCCAGCCCGTCGGCGGTCACCGGGCCGCCTCCATGGTGCCCAGGTAGGCGACCCGGACCCGCTCGTCGCTGGAGACGGTGGCCGGGGTCCCGGTGCAGATCACCGAGCCCTGGTCGAGGACGATCACCCGGTCGGCCACGGTCATGACCAGGCTCATGTCGTGCTCGACCAGCAGTATGGCGATGCCGGCGTCGCGCAGGCGCAGCAGCACCGACCCGAGGGCGGCCGTCTCCTCGTCGTTGAGGCCGGCCGCCGGCTCGTCGAGGAGGACGGCCACCGGGTCGATGGCCAGCGACCGGGCCACCTCGGCCAGCCGCTGCTCCCCGGCCGTCAGCAGGGTCATGGACCGGTCCGGGTCCTCCAGGCCGAGGAAGCCCAGCAGGTCCCGGGCCCGGGCCCGGATGGCTTCCTCGCGCCGGCGGGTGTGCGGGCCGCGCACCAGGGCCCGCATCAGCGGGGGGCGGCGCCCGGACTCCAGCGCCATCATCACCGACTCCACGGCGGTCATCCCGGCGAAGCTGCGCGGTGTCTGGTAGGTGCGGGCCAGGCCCAGCCGGGCCACGTGCTCCATGCGCATGCCCCGGGTCGGCACCCCGGCCACCGTGATCCGGCCGGCGGTGGGCCCGAAGCTGCCGGAGAGCATGTTGATCACGGTGGACTTGCCGGCCCCGTTGGGCCCGATCAGGGCCACGATCTCGTTCGGGTAGAGCTGGAATTCGACGTCACTCACGGCCCGGATGCCGCCGAAGGTCTTGGTCAGCTCCTCCACCTCGACGACCGGCTGCGGGCGGTCCGCAGAGGCGGCGGCCGGCCGGGCGGCGAGCAGGGCCGGGGCGGCCAGGTCGAGCGGCCGGGCCGTCCCGGCGGCGGGCTGGGGTCCGGCGGTCGGGCGGGCGGCGGTGGGGGCGGGGCGCAGCCGGCGGAGCGCCCGGCGGATCGAGTCGGCGCCCAGCCCGGCCGCCACCCCGCCCGGCCACAGCCCCAGCACCACGATCAGCAGCCCCCCGGAGATGAACAGGTCGACGGCCGAGCCGAAGTCGCTGCCCGACTGCAGGTGGCTGGTCACCAGGTAGGTGATGGCCGACACCACGGCCGCCCCCAGCGCCCCGCCGTATATGGTCCCGAGACCGCCCACCACCACGTAGACGATCAGCTGGATGGTCAGGTTGATGTCCCACGAGCTCGGCACGGCGTAGTGCAGGTAGGACGCCCACAGGGCCCCGCCGAGGCCGCCCATGACAGCTGACACGGTGAACGCCACCAGCCGCAGCCGGGTGGCGCCGATGCGGGCGGATGCGGCGGCCTCCTCGTCGGCGCCGGCCGCAGTGAGCGCCCGGCCGATGGCCGAGCGGGACACGTTGCGGGCCACCACCAGGCACACCACCAGCACCACCAGGCACAGGTAGTAGAAGCTCTTGGGGCTGGCGAAGCTGATCCCGCCGATCTGCAGGGACGGGATGTCGGCGGCGTTGTTGATGGAGCTGGTGCCCAGAGCCCCGCCGGTGACCGACTGCAGCTGGGTGACCAAGGTGATGGCGGCCAGGTCGACGGTGAGGGTGACCAGCGCCAGGTTCAGTCCCCGCAGCCGGAGGGTCATGGCCCCGATCACCCAGCCGAGGATCCCGGCCAGGACCACACCGGCCGCGGCGGCCACCCACACGTTCCAGCCGTGCACCGACACCAGCAGGGCGAAGCCGTAGCCGGCCACCAGGTAGAAGACCCCCTGGCCCAGGCTGAGCTGGCCGGCCAGGCCCATCAGCAGCGACAGGCCCGTGGCGCCGATGGCGCCCATGACGGCCACGGTGGCCGCCCCCTGCAGGCGGGCCCCGGAGGACAGCACCGGCAGCAGGAAGGCCAGCACCACCAACAGGACCGGCCACGGGGAGGTGCGGGCGGCGGACCGGATGCGCTCCCCCAGCCCGGCGGCACCGGCGGTCGGGGTCTCGGCCGGCCACTCGGCGGTCCGGGCCGGCAGGCCGCCGGCCGGGCGGAGGCGGGCGGAGAGGTGGCGCCAGTCCACCGTGGTCAGGTCCCGGCCGAGGATCCACACCAGGAGCACCCCGTAGACCACCAACTCCCGGTAGGTGGACGACAGCGTGCCGCCGGCCACCGCCTCCAGGATGCCCAGGCCCAGGCCGCCGGCGATGACCCGCACCGGGTAGCGGAAGTCGCCCAGGGCGGCGGCGATGAAGCCGACCAGCCCCACGTTGAGCCACGAGTCGTAGGAGGCCAGGGTGACCGGGGCGGTCACCACCCCGAGCAGGCCGCCCAGGAGACCGGCCCCGGCGAAGGCGAACACGGCCATGCGCCGGGGCGACACGCCGGCCAGGCGGGCGGCCATGGGGTTGAGGGCGGTGGCCTGCATGGCCCGGCCCACGTGGGTGTAGCGGAACCCGGCGCCGATCAGGACGACCCCGACCAGGGTGACGGCCCACACCCAGAAGTCCTGGTTGGACACCGGCGCCGACGCCATCCGGGTGAACCCGTGGGTCAGGGCCGGAGCGGACAGCGGGTGACGGCCCCAGACCCACAGGGCGAAGCCCTCCAGGACCACGGCGTATCCGAGGCTGGCCACGGCGGTGTTGAAGCCGGCCAGCCCGCCGCGGCTGCGGGTCAGCACCTCCTGCACCATGGCGGCGGCGACGGTGGCGGCCAGAGCCACCACGATGGCCGCCCCCTGCGGCAGGCCGGCGTGGGACTCGCCGGCGTAGACGATGGCACCCAGCATGACGTAGGCGCCCTGGGCGAAGTTGTAGATGTTGGTGACCCGGGCCACGAGCACGAAGCCCAGGCCGACCGCGGCATACACGCACCCGACGGTCAGGCCGGAGGTCAGGTACTGCACCCAGTCCGAGAAAGCTGGCACCGGTGTCCTCTCAGGAGAGTGGCGGGGCGGCGCCGACCGCAGCCGGCGCCACCCCCGCCTCCGGGTGGGGGGTCCCGGACCCGATCACCCGACGGCCCCGACCTCTGGATCGCTGTTGGGAGCCAGCGCCCAGGTCGCCTTGCCGTTGCTCGCCGCTTTGATGGTGTAGAGCACGTAGGCCTCCTGGAACTTGCCGGTGAGGAGGTGGTTGCTCGACGAGGTCTTCAGGTTCCCGAGCAGGGTCTGGAAGTCGCCATGGAAGCCCTCGAGCTGGGTGACGACGGCGTCCCGGGTCAGGGCGTGACCGCTGCTCAGCGTCCGGCGGGCCGCCTCGGCCAGGGTGTGCACGGCGGCGTATCCGTAGATGCTGAACAGGGCGAACGGCTGGCCGGGATACGACTGCTGGAAGAGGTTGATGTAGTCGTTGCAGAGCTTCACATACGGGTCGGAGCTCGGCAGGAGCGACGGGTCGGTGCACTTGTGACCCCCGAAGACCACCCCGTCGCAGTTGGTGGCGCACGCCTGCTGGATGGCCGGGACGGTGAGCCACTGCTCGGCGATGACCGGCTTGGAGAACATCCCGAGTTGCTGGGCGGCGGCCATGCCGTTCGGGTTGACCGACTCGATGTAGTAGACGTCGGGATTGCTGTTCTTCATCTTCTGCAGCAGCGGGATCAGCTGCTGCTGCGAGTCGGTGGCGCCGGCCGCCTCGATGTCGGTGACGGTGCAGCCCAACTCCTTGCACCCGGCCTGGACATAACCGGCGATCTGCTCGGAGAAATCGGTGTTGTAGTGCAGGACGGCCACCGTCTTGGCGTGCAGGGTGGTCACCGCGTAGCGCAGCGAGGCGGTGCTGTTCTCGTGGCCCTGGTCATTGGCGAAGACGTACTTCTTCACCGGGAACACGTCGCTGTCGGTGCCGTTGGCCAGGATCACCGGCAGCTTCACCAGGTCGCTCTGGGCCCGGATGGCGATGCCGCCGGTGGCACCCAGGAACGCCCCGATGGTGCTGGAGTCCTGGGCCGCCTGCTGGTAGGCGGCGACAGCGCCTTCAGAGGTGCCCTGGGTCTGGATGACGTTGACCTTCACCTGGCGGCCGTCGATACCCCCGCTGGAGTTGATCTGCTTCTCGGCGATCAGCATCCCCTCTATGAAGTCCTGGCCGCCCTGGGCGGCCGTGCCCTGCAGGCCGGCGATGACGATGGGCGCCTTGCTGCCCGACGCCGCCTGGGCCGCCGTCCCGGACGTGGTGCCGCCCGGGGGCGTCGCCTTGGTGGACTTCGAGCTGCCGCAGCCGGCAGCCACCATGGCGGCCACGGCGAGGGTGGCGGCGATCGAGCGCCTCCACCGTCTGGCGCTCGGAGACCGATCTGTGCTGTTCATCGAGTACCCCCCTGTCCGCGCCCGAGCGTCCACCCAGGCGTTGTGCGGTGCCAGTAAAAGGCGGCGCCGCCGGCGCGACAAGCGCCGCCGCCGGGGGTCCTGTTGATTGTCACAACGGCTGCCCGCCCCGCCCGGGGTGACCAGGGCCGCGGTAAGGGGGGCTGTGAGCGGTTGGAAGCGGTTGCGGGAATCAACAGCGGGGTCCGAGCCCCTTGGCGAGTCGGGGCCGGCCAGAGGTACCGCCACTCTGGCTAGCCGGATGGAGATCGGAGACCTGACCTCCTACTACTGTCGCGGCGTGGACCAGCACTGCCTCGAGTCCCTCCTCAGCATCTGACACGACGACACCCAAAATCTTCCACCCACTACGACATCCACCACCTGCAATGGTGGGAAGCCGACGGGCCCACCGACGTGTCCAACGGCATCTGCGAATGCCGCCGCGCCCACCGGATGCTCCACGCCGGATACCGGGTCGAAGGTGGCCCCGGAGGGCGCGGTGCGGTTCTACCGGCCCGACGGAAGCTGCATCGGATCCACCTAGCCAATGGTCAGCCGCATGATGTGCCCGGTCGGAAGCCACTGAGCGCCGGGGGCTGGCCCGACGCGCTCGACTACCGGCCGCCAGTTCGCCGTGCGATAGCCTGCCCGCCAGCCGGCGACCGGGCCGGAGGACAGAGAGGTCGGTACCGGGGTCATGCCCGGTGACCATGTCCCGGAGCCGGTGGCCTGCAGCCAGCAGCTACGGGCCCGACTCGAGGTCAACCTGGGACGCCACGACCGCTGGGAGCTGCCACTCGACGGGAGGCGTCACGGCGCCGTAGCTGGAGTGATCCTGGACAGCGACCCGGTCCTGCACGGTGACTACACCCCAACAGAGGAAAAGCGCGCTGACCTGCTCGACTGGAGGCGACCTTTCACTTCCAGCACCTAAGGTGACTCTGGAGGCATAGTGCGACAGCTCCCAGCGAGTTCGGAGTCGAAACGTCGCGGCCGGCGCTTCGCTGCCTTGATGGCGGCCGTGGCCCTGGCCGCGGCAGTGAGCAACTGCGGGCACGCCTCCGCGGCCGGTGGTGCTTCAAGCGGCAGCGGGACTCCCGCTCGACTGCCCGGCCTGTCGGCGGACTGCCTGATACATGCACCGGGCTGCTACACGCCCCAGGTCATCCGAGACGCCTACGGCATCGCAGCGCTGTTGGATCGTGGGACCAGCGGTCGCGGCGTCACGGTTGTGCTTCCTGAGATCGCCCAGACCGGGTCGACGCGGCCCCCGGCGGTCACCGACATACGCCAGGACATGGCCGACTTCGACAGCCGGTTCGGGCTTCCCAAGGCACAGATCCAGGTCATCACCGACCTGGCCGGACCGTCTGCTTCGCCGTGGTCGGCCAGATTGGAAGAGGTACAAGACACCGAGCTGGTTCACGCAGTCGCTCCGGGGGCCAACATCGACGAGCTTCTGGTCGATCCGACGGTGTTGGCCAACCCCGCCGAGGCAGCAGGAGAGTTCTCCACATTGGTCCGCCTCGCTGCCAGCAACGAGAGCGTGATCTCCTTCAGCGTCAGCTTCGGTGAGCACTTGTTCTCCTCGGCGCAGGTCGCCGCCGTTCACTCGGCCCTCGAGTACGCCGCGAGCAAACACGTCACCGTCATCGCTGCGTCCGGGGACGACGGTGTTTTGGGTAAGGGCTCGATCACACCTCCGGTCAAGGAGGTCAGCCTGCCTGCGTCTGATCCACTGGTGCTGTCGGTGGGTGGCACCGGCCTGAAGGCGGACTCCGCCACCGGCGCCTACATCAGCGAAGCGGCATGGAACAGCCCAGCCGGAGCGACCGGAGGCGAGCCGGCAGCGTCAGGCGGCGGGTTCAGCCATCTATTCGCCAAACCTTCTTATCAAGACGGCGTGCCCGGCATCACCGCCACCCGCGGGGTCCCCGACGTCGCGGCGGACGCCTCGCCGTACTCCGGCATGGCCGTCGCACGCACAGGGCCCGACCGAACCTACATGCTCACCGGTGCTGGCGGCACCAGCGCGTCCGCGCCGCTCTGGGCCGGGCTGATCGCCCTGGCCGACCAGCAAGCAGGCCACCCGCTCGGCCTCGTCAACCCCGCCATCTACCGAATCGCGACCGGCTCCCAGTATCACCGGGCATTCCACGACATCACCACCGGCAACAACACCATGACTGTCACCACCGCATCCGGGCCGGCCACGATCGCCGGCTATCCCGCCCGCCCCGGCTGGGACCCTGTCACCGGATGGGGAACCCCCAACGCTCAGGTCCTCGTTCCCTTGCTGGCTACCGAGGCTCCGTGAAGTCTCTCTCGGCGGCGCGGACTTAGGCACGCCCCACCGCGTGCCGCCGATCGGGACCCAGAGCAGCCTTCAGCGGTACCTGCATCGCCCCAAGCCGGTGAGCAAGCGCGGAGGAAATTCAGAGCGTCGCCCGAGACGATCCTGGGACACTTATCGGTGACCTCTGGGGACCACCTTGACGGTATCTAGCTAACTTAGCTAATATTGGTTCGATATGCGGGTCAACATGCACGATGCCAAGACCCACCTTTCGAAGCTCGTCGCGGCCGTTGAGTCCGGCGAGACCGACGAGGTCGAGATCGCCCGGGCCGGCCAAGTGGTGGCCCGCATAGTTCCGCCGCGTCCACGAGCTCCACGACGTCCTGGCCAATGGGCGGGACGGGTTCATATGCGCGACAACTTCGACCAACTGCCGGAGGAACTCGCTGCCGCGTTTCGCGGTGAGCGTCCGTGAGCCTGCTGCTGGACACGCACATCCTGTTGTGGTGGCTCTCGGACGACCCGCTGCTGCCAGCGGCAGCCCGGGTAGCGATCTCCTCACCCGACAACGAGGTCACGGTCTCAGCGGCGGCGGTATGGGAGATCGCCATCAAGCAGGCCGTCGGAACACTCGAAGCGCCGGACGATTTGCTGGAGGTGCTCACCACCAACGACTTCGGGACTCTGAACATCACAGCCTCACACGCTGTGGCAGCAGGTGGGTTGCCGGCTCACCATTCCGATCCCTTCGACAGGATGATGATTGCGCAGGCGCGTGCGGAGGACCTGATACTGGTGAGCGTCGACGAACGCTTCTTTCAATACGATGTCCAACTCTTGCCTCTCGGCTGAGACAGCAACGCTGCGACCCTTGACGGCATGACAAGCGCCCATGACCTATAACTACCCGGACGGGCGGCGATGTCAGTTCAGGTTGACAGGTCGGTAAGTGTCAGTTTAGGCTGACACACATGGATGTCGAGGATCTCAACCTGAGCCTCTCGTCCGGCGACCCGGCAACCGGGCTTCGGGCGTCGTTGGCGCTGCACCGCCTGGCTGAAAGGGTCGAAGCCGCGCACGTCGCCGCGGCCCGGGAACAGGGATGGTCGTGGCAGCAGATCGGAGACGCATTGGGCGTCACCCGCCAATCCGTGCACGCCAAGTACAACAAGGAGGCGTCATGACCGAAACTGTCGGCCCAGAAGTGCTTCACCCATGGGCTATCTATATGAGAGCCAGTGAAGAGGCTCGTCGCCGAGGTGATCGCCGAACGGGCACTGATCACCTCCTGCTGTCCTTGCTGGAGGAACCCTCGGTCGAACGCGTGTTGGGCGTGAACCTGCAGCAAGCTCGCCAGGCCGTTGAGTCCCTCGATCACGAAGCGCTGGGCGCCCTGGGGATGGCGTCGGGCGCCGACGTTCCCGCACTGGCGATGAAGGCCGTTCCGAACAGGCCCACGATCAGAGATGTAATGAAGAGGGATCGCCTCCGAATGACGCCAGCGGCCAAGAAGGTGCTCGAGGAGTCGGTCAAGCCGCAGCGTCGAAAGACGCAGGTCACGGCCCAGCAGGTGCTGGCTCAGATCCTCGCTCTCCAACCGCCGGATCCCGCAGCGGTGCTGCTGGACGCTCTCAACGTGAACACCTCGGAAGTCCGGCGCCGACTGGATGGGGTTCCGCCCGTGACCTGAGCCTCCACCGACACTCTCGACCCCGGACCCCCTCAACCAGCGGCGCCACTGCCGGTCACGCGGCGGCGACAGTTCTGCCTCCGGCCCACAGGCCCAGCCGCCAAGCTCGCGCCCGCATCATCACCGCCGCCGTCGGCCATACGATCGAGCGTGCATCACAAGACCCGCCAGTTCGTCACTCACCGAACAACGGCCTCGAAGAGGTGACAGACGGGGCGTACCGCGGCCGATGGTTGGAGATAGCGCTCGGGGACGTTTAGGGCTATGGGAGCAACTCGAAGGCAGGGACGTGAGCAGGGCGCACGACGGTGAAGTGGCGGTGATCCAGGGTTGCGATCTGGGTGATCTCGAGTCGCTCGGCCGCGGCCACCACCGAGGCGTCGACGGTACCAAGTGGCAGGTCGCGGTAGCGCCCGACGAGTTCGGCGATACGAAGCCAGTCGCCGCCGGCCACCGATTCGGTGATCAGATTGCCGGCCGCGAAGTCCCCAAGGAAGCGGATCTCGGCTTCAACGCCGAGACGGCTGGCCAACAGGTAGGCCACTTCGGTGACGACCAATACGGGGACGACCAGAGGACCCGGATGAGATTCGAGGAACTCGAGGGATTCGAGGTGGTGGTCGTCGTCGGCGTCGACGTAGGCGTACAGCGGTCCGGCGTCGACGAGGACCGCTATCGGGTTACCTCGTCACGCAGGATTTCCTCGATCCGCACCGAGATGTCATGGGACCCGCTTCGACCTGCGGCTGCGGCGATCATTCGACGCCGTCCCGTCGGACGGGCTCCGAGATGTGTCTCGATGGCCTCGCGAGTGAGTTCGGAGACCGTGACTCGTCTTCGTTCGGCCTCATGTCGCAGTCGAGCGTCGAGATCGTCCGGCAGCTTGACGGTCGTCCGCTTCATGTATGCCAGCATACCATCGACGACCCTGGCGCTCCAGCGCGATCCGCCAACCCGCCCGCGACCACGGAGATCGTGCTCAGGGCCTGCTGTTCCCCTTACCTGGTACTCCTGCGGTCAGGTTGTCGAGGCGGCCTCTGCCCACCAGGTCGTCCAGTTCGGCGGTTCCAGGGCTAACCGGTCGTGCGGCCAGGACCCGGGTCATCCTGGGCCGGCACCGGACCGTTGGCGGGCGGAACCGGGTAGGCCGGTCCGTAGTCCGCCGTCCCGGCGAAGCCGAGGAGCACGTTCTGCTCCACCACCGTGGGGTCGCCCATAGTGGTGGCCGGTAGGGCCGGCACCGTCCTCACCGGCCTGGCCAGCGTGGGCAGGGCGCTGGTCAGGTCGCCCACGGTGGAGTAGCGCCAGGGCGACACGTGGAGTCCGCCGCCGCCGGCCAGCGCCCCCGGGGTCAGGAAGACGCTCTCGATGAGTTTGTGGGTCGAGACGTGGTCGAAGGTGTCGCGACAGACCCACCCGCCGGCGCTGAAGGGGGAGATCACCAGCGCCGGCACCCGGAACCCCAGTCCCGCCGGCCCCAGCACGTTGCCCCAGTCCCCGGGCGGGCCGCCGGCCGCGTTGGTGGGGTCGGGGGTGGTGACGTACTCGCCGTCGAGCTGGCCGCCGGCGAATGCCGCCGGGGGCAGCCCGGCCAGGGTCGTGACCGTGGGGCCGGGGGTGGGCGGGGCGACGTGGTCGAAGAACCCGCCGTTCTCGTCGTAGAGCACCAGGAACACGGTCGACGCCCACACCTCCGGGTTCAGGAGGAGGGTCTGCAGGATCTGCGAGACCAGGTACTCCCCGTACTCGGGCGGAGTAGCGGGGTGCTCGCAGTTGGCGGCCGGAGGCATGATCCACGACACCTGCGGGAGGGTGCCGGCCACCACGTCGGTGGCGAACCCGGCCGGGTACACCGGGGCCAGGCCCAGAGCCGCGTTGTGGGCCTGGGTGGGGTTGGCCGGGGCGGCGTAGCTCTTGAAGTAGTTGAGGACGTTGAACAGGGCGTTGGACGTCGGGTCCTGGTAGACCTTCCAGCTGACGCCGTGCTCGGTCAGGAGCTCCGGGACGGTGGGCCAGTCGAGGGTTCCGAGCATCTGCTCCCGGTTGGACACGTAGGTCGTGAGCACGGGGCCGCCCACGTCGCCGGAGTGGGCGCCCAGGCTGCCGCTCATCCACATCAGCCGGTTGGGATCGGTCGGGCCCATCACCGAGCAGTGGTAGCGGTCGCAGATGGTGAAGGCGGACGCCACGGCCCGGTAGAACTCCAGCGAGTCCCCGGGCCGGTAGTAGCCCATGGTCTCTATGCCGATGGGGGCGGTCGATGGGCCCGGCTGGGGCACGCCCGCCGGTCCGGAGGAATACTGCAGCGCGGCGCGGCCGTCGTTGAGCAGGTGCTGCACCACGAACCGGTCCATGGTCCCGTCGTTCCAGGCCAGGTGCTGGGGGCCCCAGTCGTGGGTGATGTCATTGAGGGTCTGGCCGTCCGCGGTGGGAGG
Source organism: Acidimicrobiales bacterium (assembly GCA_035702985.1). Taxonomy (GTDB): domain Bacteria; phylum Actinomycetota; class Acidimicrobiia; order Acidimicrobiales; family Palsa-688; genus JAKAXG01. Next base: position 13,621 of record DASSZD010000176.1, on the reverse strand, counting down.
CTCGCTCACCAGCTCGAAGGGCCGCAGGTAGCTGTCCCCGCCCACGGCCAGGAGGGGCTGCCCTTTGTCCACCGTGGTCTGGTCCCACACGGTGGCCGGATCGGTCCGCGGGCCGCCCCGGAAGGAGCGGTAGCTGGTGCGGTCGGCGAACCCGCGCACGCCGCTCATGGTGCCGAAGTAGTGGTCGAAGGACCGGTTCTCCTGCATGAGCATCACTATGTGCTTCACGTCCTTCAGCGACGATCCCGCCGGCTCTACGGACAGGGCCCGGTCGAGCAGCGCGCCGGGGAAGGCCACGGCCGCTCCGGTCACGCCGAGGAAGCGCCGCCGGGTGATCCTGGGACCAGACATGCTGTTCAACGTTGTTCTCCCTGCCGGGGCCGCCGGGGCGCCATCGGACTCTCGCCATCACTGTTTCGCCGGGATCGACCCCTGGTCCTCGCCGCCCGACTCACTCGTCGTCGAAAATTCACCCAGGGGATGCCGGCGCTTCAACCGGTCACACCGAGAATCTCCGGTTGATCATCCGGTCGAACGGCCACCAACTGACATGCGGAGATGGCTGGTAGCGATGGCTGGAAGCCTGGCCGGCGTGGTGGCCGTGGCCGGGTGCTCGAGCGGGGGCGGAGCGGCCCCGATCCAGGTGGGAACCGGCGGGGGGCAAGCGGGGTCGGTGCAGGACCGGTCCGCGGCCACCGCGCTGGCGGAGTCCCTCCTCGCCCGGGTCGCCCTGCCCGCCGGGTCCCGCATGGTCCAGTCCCCCCCGACCGCCGGGCTGGATCAACCCCCGCAGAGGGAGCTGACCACGAACCTGGCCGACGCCGCCCGCTTCGCCGTCGTTCCGCTGGACCAGGCCGCCGCCCTGGCCTACCTGGCCGACCACCGCCCCGCCGGCTACACCGAGGAGATGTCGGGAGCCGGCTCCCTCATCAACCCCGGTCAGGCTGAACTGCACTATCTCATCGAGCACATCGGCGACATGCCCGCCGGGGTCGCCGCCGCCCAGCTCCTGGTCTCGGTGACTCCCGCCACCGGCGGGACCAGCGACGTGCGCCTCGACGCCCAGGTGAGCTGGCTGCCGCCCAAGATGGCCGGGCTCACCGTCCCCGCCGACGACACCACCGCGGTCGTGTCGGTCGAACGGACCTTCTCCACCGGGTCGACCATCGGGAACCCGCCCACGTCGCATCAGGTCACCGTCACCGACCCGGGCCGGTACGCCGCCCTGCGCGCTGCCGCGGACGGGCTGCCGTCCCTACTGCCCGGCGTCCTGTCCTGTCCGGTGGACACCACCCGCTACGTGGTGGCGTTCACCCCCGGGACGGGGCGGCCCACGGACATCACCTACAGCACCGGTTCCTGCGGGACGGTCACCGTGACCGTATCCGGAGGCCGCACCGGGGTGCTGGCCATCGACCAGGCGTTCGTCGACGCCTACCGCCGGGCCCTGGGGCTGCCGGGCTCCTGAGTCTCCCGGCGGATCAGGTGCTCACCAGCCGGGCAGGTCCGAAGCGGGGGCCCAGAAGCTGTGGGTCCCGCTGGAGATCCGCTCCGGCAGCCGGACCGTGGCGATCGGCCCGTCCGACAGGCGTGTGGCGTCGAACACCACGCAGTCCGATCGGTCGCGCACGGTGTCGATGGTCAGCGTCACCAGATAACCGTCGGTCTCGTCCCGGCTGCCGACTCGAGGGGCCATGGCCGTCTCGCTGCAGAACACCCCTTCGGGGAACATGTACTCCTCGAGTCCGCCGGTCACGGTGTCGTGGTGCACCAGGCCCCGCATCACGAACCAGCCCGGCCGGTTGACCGTGGCGTACACGTGCCGGTAGGGCCGGCCGCGGTGGCGGCCGTTGATCATCCCGAACTCGCTGAAGCGTTCGCTCAGATCCTCCTCCTTGGTCATCCCGGTGGCCACGTTGATACGCCAGCGGTGCAACCGGGTCTCCAGCACGTCGGCGGCGAGGAACCGGAAGATCCGGTCCGCCGGTCCCTGGTCGGGGAGCCCCTCCGGCTCCGGGGAGCCCTGGAAGAACCCGTCGATCACGACCTCGTCGCCGTCCTCGTAGGCGTTGACCCAGTGCAGGACGTAGGTCGGATCGAACTCGAACCAGCGGACCGGGCCGGCGCCGTCCCTGGGAAGGAGGCCGAGACGGGACGGAAGCTCGGGATGGAAGCGGGTGGCGTGGAGCCCCCGCTCCAGCAGTTCCGGCTCCCAGAACAACGGCAGGTCGTTGAGCACGGCGTACCGCTCGGTGAACGCCATGTCGTGGGGCAACCGCGGTCCGGGCAGCTCCACCGGCTCATAGCGGATCAGCCTGCCGTGGCGGTCCAGGGTGCCGAAGTGCAGGTAGGGCGCCCGGGTCCCGTAGTTGAAGAACAACAGCTCCCCGGTGTGCTCGTCGACGCGGGCGTGGGCGGAGACGCCCAGATCGGAGGGGAAGGCTCCGTCCCACGTCGCCTTGCCGAGGTCCGCCAGGGTGAGCGGGTCGAGCTGGTAGAGGTCGCCGCACTGCCAGAAGCTGGACAGGGCGACACCGGCGTGGACCACCACGTCGGTGGAGGACGCGTCCTTCATGCGGCCCCGGGCCCCCCAGCCGTCGGCGCGGAGGGACAGCTGGGGGTTCTCGGCGATCCCGGCCCAGAGCGCCTGGCCGGCCTGCTCCTCGGCCAGGAGGCCCTCGGTACGCACGAAGCGGTTGCGGTAGGCCGCTCGGCCGCCCCGGAAGGTGACGGCGTGGATCATGCCGTCACCGTCGAAGGGGTGATACTTCCGGATCGACGGGCGGAGGGGGTTCTCGGTATTGCGGAGATACACCCCTTCGAGGTCGTCCGGCAGATCACCCTCGACGTCCAGGTCGAACGCGTCGTACTCCGTGGCTTGGGGCCGCCACGCCCCGGTCCGGTAGGGGTGGTCATCCTCGGCGGGCAGCGTCGACGCCCAACGGGCTACAACCTCGACCTCCATTTCAGTCCTCCCTCCCGTCCGCTACGACTGGGACGCCCTGTCCCCCGAGCAGGCCACCAGGCGATTATGACCTACGCCGGAGCCGCCCCGGCGACCCACCACCCCCGGTGGCCACCCGGGTGCTGCGCCTCGCGCCGGGCCGGACCGGGTCCGTGCGCACGGGTAGCCTGCCGTCATGCACGAAGGCTGGCAGTGCCGATGACGCTCACCACCTATCCGTTGTTCCAGCAGGCCTACTTCGTGGCGGACCTGGAGGGTTCCATCCACAAGTGGAACGCCCTGTACGGAGCCGGTCCCTTCCGCATCGTGGCCCACCACCGGACGGAGCGGTTCAGCTACCGGGGCACGCCACAGGAGGCCGACGTGTCCTACGCGTTCGGCTATCTGGGCGACCAGATGATCCAGTTCATCGTCCAGCACGACGACACGCCGTCCATCTACCGGGAGATGTACCGGGCCGGCGAGGAGGGGTTCCACCACACCGCGGTCCTCGTGCACGACTTCCCGGCCGAGCGGCAGCGGATGCTGGACCTGGGTTACGAGCTGGCGTGCGAGCTGTTCGCCGACGGGGTCGACGCCGCCTACTTCGACACCCGTGATGTCAACGGCGGCTTCACCGAGATCCACGGCGACCCGCCCCACATCCTGGCGTCGTTCGCCCGCCAGCGCCGGGACCACGAGCTGTACCGCCCCGGGGACCCGGTAATCGTGGCCCGCCGCTGAGACCGGCCGTCCGGCCGGCCTGTTGCCATCTAACTGATCGTTCGGTATGTTCTGGGTGGTGGGGGGAGGGTTGAGCGCCGGGTGGGACGACTTCTCGGCCATCTGCGAGCTCAAGTACCGCTACGCCGCCGGGATCGACACCCGCGACTGGGACCTCTACCGGTCCATCTTCACCGACCGGGTGACGATCGACTTCAGCAGCTACCACGGCCGGGCCCCGTCCACCATGGCCGCCGACGAGTGGGTCCGGGGAGTCCAGCCGCTCTTCAGCGGCCTGGCTGCCACCCAGCACAGCATGACCAACCCCCGGGTGGAGGTGACCGGCGACCGGGCCCGCCTGGTCATGTACATGCAGGCCGAGCACGTCCTCGACCACGACGATCCCACCGCCTGGTACACCCTCGGCGGCTTCTACACCGATGCGGCGGTACGTACGGGCGCCGGGTGGAGGATCTCGGCGGTGACCCTCACCGTGCTGTGGCGGCGGGGCCGGCCCGAGATCATGCAGCAGGCAGTTTCAGCGCAGCAGAACCGGCCGGCGGACGCTTGAGCCGGCTCCTGTCCCTCGCCGCCGGGGTGGTCCCCGAGAGCCCGCCGGCGGAGACCGTGGCGGCGGCGGCCGCGGCCGGTTTCGGCGCGGCCGGGATCTGGGTCGAAGCGGCCGGGTGGACCGACGCCACCACGGCGGAGGTGCGCCGCCGGGTGGCTCAGCCGAAGAGCACCGGCGCCAGGCGGTCGAGCGATGCGTCGTCGATCGGGCTGACCTGGAACCGGGTTATGCCGACCTCGGCCAGCCACGCGAACCCCTCGGCCACCTTCTGCGGGGACCCGTAGAAGCGGCCGTAGAGGCCCTGCCCCATCAACGCCGACAGGTCGCGGGTCTTGCGGTCGTCACCGACGTTGCAGAAGACGAACATCCCGATGCCGATATCCGGCCTCACCGCCCGGACCTGGTTGATCAGGTCGAGCAGATCCCGGTCGGAGACCCCGGCCATGGCGGCCATGTCCAGAGTCCCGCCCCTGGTGGAGGCGCTGCTGGCTTTGACCTCGATCCGATCGGCGTGCGGCGTCACCTGCCGGATGGTGCGGGGACCGCCCACCGAGCAGACCAGCGGGGGCGGTTCCTCGCAGCGGGGCCCCAGGTTCGGCACGTCGACGTCGTAGTAACGCCCGGCGAACCGGCACGACCCGGTGTGCAGCAGGGCGCGGACGATCTGCACCGCCTCGATGAACGCCCCGGCCCGGTCCCGGGGCACCGGGTATGCCATCCCCGCCGCCTGCACCTCCTCCCGGGCCCAGCCGGCGCCCAGGCCCAGCTCGAAGCGCCCCCCGGCCACCGTCTGCATCATCAGGGCGGCCTGGGCCACCTCAACCGGGTTGCGGAACAGGTTGTTGACGAACGCGGTGGTGATGCGGGCCCGGCGGGTGGCCATGGCCATGGCGCTGGCCGTGACCCAGACGTGCGGGAAGGCCCGGGTGGGCGTGAAGAAGTGGTCGGCCACGGAGAGGATCTGCCATCCCTGGTCCTCCCGTCTGCGGGCCCACGACACCGGGTCGATGGACGCGTCCATGAGGTTGGCGACATATTCCACCAGCGGTCAGTCCCAGCGCACCGGCAGCGTCTCGAACCCGTTGAGCACGCCGGCCTTGACCCCGGTGGGGTCGCCGTCGGGCCGCAGGTTCGGCATGCGGTCGATCACCGCGTCGAGGGCGAGGCGGGCTTCGATGCGCGACAGCGGTGCGCCCAGGCAGTAATGGATGCCCACCCCGAATGCGGCGTGGCGTTTGCGGAGGTCGGCCGGGTCCCGGGTGACGTCGAAACGGTCGGGATCGTCCCAGGCCTCCGGGTCGCGGTTCGCCGACCCGAACAGCATGTACACCTTGGACCCGGCCGGTATCTGCACCCCGTGCAGGCCCACGGGCCGGGTGTTGGTCCGGAACAGGCCATGGACCGGGCTGTCGAAGCGCAGGCTCTCCTCGATGGCCGCCGGCACCAGGCTCCGGTCGGCCCGCACCAGGGCCATCTGGTCGGGGTGCTGCATGAGGCGGTGCACCACGTTGCCGATCAGCAGGGTGGTCGTCTCGGAGCCGGCCACCAGCAGGAACTGGCAGAAGCCCAGGACCTGCTGGTGCGACAGGCTGCGCCCGGCGCGCACGACGGTCAGCAGGCGGGTGAGCAGGTCCGGGGGGACGGTCTGACCGGAGGCGATGGCGGCCGCCCGGGCCTGGATGTGCGGGCCGAAGTAGGCGTAGAACTGCTCGTAGGCGGCGACCACCGCCTCGTTGGCCTGGTGGCCGCCGACCATGGAGACGGCCTCGGCCATGGGCAGCACCCAGGACCGGAACCGCGGGATGTCCTCGACCGGGGTGCCGAGCAGCCAGCACATGACCGCGAGCGGGATGGGCGACGCCAGGTCGGCGATCAGGTCACCCCGGCCCCGTTCGACGATCCCGTCCATCAACCCGTCGACCAGCGCCCGGATGTCCGGCTCCATGGCCTCGAGCACCGAGGGCCTGAACGCCCGGGAGATGGCCAGGCGCTCCTCGGTGTGCACCGGCGGGTCGCTCGAGACCAGCACCCCCCGGCCCGCTTCGGCGTGGGCCAGGCCGGGACCGGCGGCCGAGGACCACAGCTCGTGGTCCCGTAGGGCGCCGGTCACGTCGGCCTCCCGGGACAGGGAGTAGTGCGGCGCCGGGACGGTGGTGTGGTGCACCGGGCAGCGCTCCCGCAGGCGGGCGAACGTCGCCGGGGGGTCGGCCTGGAACGACTCGGAGACCAGGCTGAAGTCCACACTGGTGGCGTCGGTGCTCATCCGGTCGGCTCCTCGGGAAAAAGGGTGTCCACCATGGCGAAGACCCGCTCCTGCACCGCGCCCGGCCCGGCGCCGATGGAGCCGAGGGAATCCAGGTGGCAGAGGCCCAGCAGCAGGGCGAAGAACGTGGCGACCCGGGCCGGCGAGTCGGGGCCCGGGAACCGCCGGGCCAGCACCGCGGCGTGCTCGTCGTTCCAGGCCCGTACCAGCTCTGCCACATCGGGGTGGCGCTGGCCGGCCAGATGGAGCTCCAGGATCAGGCGCCGGGTCTCGGCGAACGACGGTTCGAGGAACGCCCGGGCCACGGCCCGGGGGCTCATCCGCTCGCTGTCCGCCGGCGACAGCCGGTCCAGGGCCCAGCGGCCGGCGGCCACCAGCAGCTGGGCCTTGGCGCCGTAGTGGTTGTAGATCGCCGGCGCCGAGACCCCGGCCCGGCGGGCCACGTCGGCGAGGGTCACCGCCTCGAACCCCCGCTCGGCGCAGGCCGCCGCAGCCGCGGCCAGGAGCCGCTCGGCGGTCGCCCGGCCGTCGCCGTCCACCAGCGGGGGGCGGCCCAGCCGGCGCTGGTCAGACGCGGTCGGCACGCTTGATCCCCTCCCACCGGTTGCGGTGCACGAAGTCCTCGACCGGGCGCCGCTTGACGGGGCCGAAGGCGGCGTCGGGCCAGCCGATGGGGATCATGGCCGCCATGCGGATCTCGTCGGGTATCCCCAGCACCTGGCGGATGGTCGGCTCCGCCGTCGTGTGCAGCGTCGTGAACGTGGAGCCCAGCCCGACGGCCCGGGCCGCCAGCAGGATGTTCTGGGCGGCCGGGTACAGGGCCGACCACGTGAACTGCTCCCGCGGCGCCTGCGGCGGGTAGATCACCGGCCCGGTCACGAACACGATCACCGGGGCCCGGTCCAGGGTGGCGATCAGGCGTTCCGTGCCGTCGAGCATCAGACGGGCGGTGCGGTCGGGGCGGGGCATGGCCGCCACCCGGGCCGCCATGGCCGCGCTGATGGCGGCGGCGATGCGCCTCTTCGGATCGGGATCGTCCACCACGACGAAGTCCCAGCCCTGCGAGTTGCCCGGGCTGGGCGCTCTGGTGGCGGCCCACAGGATGCGGTCCAGCAGCTCGGGCGGGACCGGATCGGGTTTGAGCTGGCGCATGGCCCGGCAGGTGCCCATGGCCGCGAAGACGTCCACCGACGTAACATAACGACTGATCATTAATGTTGCAAGAGAGGTGACAACACATCGTCGGGGTCCGGGTCCGGACGTCAGCCGCCCCCGGTCTCAGGCCCTCGGCAGCTCGCCGCCGGTCATCACCGCCCGGACCTCGAGGTCTTCCGAAAGCACGACCAGATCGGCGCGAGCACCTACGGCCAGCCTGCCGCGGTCAACCAGGCCGAGGACCCGGGCCGGGTTGGCGGTGAGCGCGGCCATCGCCGCGGCGGGATCGATACCGGCGGCCACCGCCTGGCGCAGAGCCGCATCGAGGGTGAGCGTGCTGCCGGCCAGGACGTCGGTCCCGGCCACCACCGCCCGGCCCGAGCGGACCTCGACGCGCTGTCCACCGAGTGCGTAGGTGCCGTCCCCGCAGGCGGCGGCCGCGATGGCGTCCGACACCATCACCAGCCGGTCGGGGCCGGCCGCCCGGGCCAGCAACGTCAGGGTGGCCGGGTGCAGATGGACCCCGTCGGCGATCACCTCCACCGCCATCCGGGCGTCTTCCAGGCACGCCGGGACGGGACCGGGCCGGCGGTGGTGGAAGGGGGGCATGGCGTTGCACAGGTGGGTCGCAAGGGTGGCTCCGGCGTCGATGGCGGCGGCCGCCTGCTCGTACGTGGCGGCCGTGTGGCCGATGGCGGCCACCACGCCGGCCGCCCGGACCGCCCGGACGGCGGCCATGCCCCCGTCGAGCTCGGGGGCCAGGGTGATCATGGCCAGCACACCCCGGCCGGCGTCGAGAACGCGGCCCAGGGCATCGGGGTCGGGCGGTCGCAGATGGTGGGCCGGGTGGGCGCCGGCATACTCGTCCGACAGGAACGGGCCCTCCAGATGGACGCCCGCCAGGAGGCCGGCCTCCACCAGCGGGCGGTAGGTGTGCAGCCCGTAGACGAGCTCGTCGAGCGGGGCGCTCACCAGGCTGGCCACCATGGTGGTGGTGCCGTGATCGCGGTGGGCGGCCACCACGGCCTCGGCCGCCGCCGCGTCGTTCTCATCGAACGACCGTCCGCCCCCGCCGTGTACGTGGATGTCCACGAAACCGGGAGCGACCGTGTACGGCCGGAAATCGTGATCGGAGTGTCCCGGCGGGTCGCCGGGCCCGATCGCGGTGATACGGCCATCGCGAACCGACAGCCATCCGGGGCTGATGCGCCGGGACGGGGTCAGCAATGTTCCGGCGGCGATCAGCAAGGCCCCGGCCTCGGGCGGCGGGCGAATGCGGTGTGCATGCCGGTATCCCCCTTGGTCGAAATTGGTGGCGGCGGCTGCGAGGTCGACGCTACCGGGTCAGTTGGACGACCCTGATGGTCGTTGCTAGCGTTTACAAATGGCACTCTCACTGAAACCGGGTACCTCTTGGTGGGAGACCTACGCGCACTGCGTATCGGTGGCGCCCGAGGCCTTCGACTCCGACCGGTTGCGTAACCTGACCAGAGGCGAGTGGCGGCGGGTGGGGATCCCCGGCGATCACGTCAACCCGGTGGACGGCACCCCCATCCCCGGGCCGCCCCGGGTGGACTACGACGAGGCGGTGGAGTCGGTCCGCTTCGCCTGCGCCGAGCACGCCAAGTGGAGCCAGGTGGACCTGGATGAGCGCCGGGCCCGGGTGACCGCCGCGGTGGACGCCCTGACCGAGCACCGGGACCTCCTGGCCCTGCTCCTGGTGTGGGAGATCGGCAAGCCGTGGCGCCTGGCCTGCGCCGACGTGGACCGGTGCCTGGACGGCGTGCGCTGGTACGTGGGTGAGATCGAACGGCAGCTGGCCGTGGGGAGCGCCGGCCAGCGCACGCCCCTGCCGGGCCCGGTGTCCAACATCGCCAGCTGGAATTACCCCATGAGCGTGCAGGTGCACGCCGAGCTGGTGCAGCTGCTGGCCGGCAACGCGGTGGTCGCCAAGACCCCCAGCCAGGGCGGGTTCCACACCCTGACCCTGGCCCACGCCCTGATGAAGCGGGCCGACCTGCCCGTCACCCTGCTGTCCGGGGTGGGCAGCCACCTGGGCGAGGTGCTGATCCGCTCGGACGGGTTGGGGGCGCTGGCGTTCGTCGGCGGGCGGGCCAACGGCCGCAAGGCGGCGGTTTCGCTGGCCGACACCGGCCGGCGGCACATGCTCGAGCAGGAGGGGCTCAACACCTGGGGCATCTGGGATTTCAGCCAGTGGCACCTGCTGGCCCAGCACCTGCGCAAGGGGTTCGAGTACGCCAAGCAGCGCTGCACCGCCTATCCCCGCTACGTGGTGCAGCGGCGGCTGTTCCCGGCGTTCCTCGACACCTACCTCCCGGTGGTCAGGTCGCTGCGTTTCGGCCACCCCCTGGCCGTCCACGCTCCCGAGGAGCCGCTGCCGGACCTGGACTTCGGCCCGGTGATCCACGCCACCAAGGCGACCAGCCTGGTCAACCAGTTCGACGAGGCGCTGCGCGGCGGGGGCATCCCGCTGTACCGGGGCAACCTGGGGGACGGCTCCTTCCTCGACGCCCAGGACACCTCCGCCTACGTCGCCCCGGCCTGCGTGCTGCAGCCGGCCGCCAACTGGTCCCTGCACCACGCCGAGCCGTTCGGGCCGCTGGACTCGGTGGTGATAGTCGACACCGAGTCGGAACTGCTCGCCGCCATGAACGCCAGCAACGGCTCCCTGGTGTCGTCGATCGCCACCGACGACCTGGACTTCGCCGACCGGGTGGCGGAGCAGGTCCAGGCGTTCAAGATCGGGGTCAACAAGCCCCGCAGCCGGGGCGACCGGGAGGAGGTCTTCGGGGGGCTCGGGCACTCCTGGAAGGGGGCCTTCGTCGGCGGCGACCTCCTGGTCCACGCCGTCACCTACGGCCCCGACGGGCCCTCCGAGCGCCTGTACGGCAACTTCCCGGACTACTCGCTTCTCCCCGGGCGCTGACCGCCGCCGCCCGGCGGCCGGTCCCCCTCAGCAGGTGGATACCGCAGGCGTGGCCGTCGAATTGCACTCGCTGAAGCTGGACTTGACCCAGTTGGGCAGCGTGGGCGAGGTGTAGTACGGCGGCTGTTGGAACTGCAGGCGGCTGTCGTAGACGTAGTCCTTGTCGTAGCCGCTGGCGATCCGTCCCACCCCGCCGCCGGTGGTGAAGGTGCCCACGGGCCCGCGGTACTTCTGGGCCATGCTGCCGTTGACGTAGAGGGTGCCCTCGACCGGTATCCGGGCCCAGTTCTGCACGTAGATCGAGTCGTTGAGTGCCACCATGGCGGCGTCGATGGTCAGGTCACGGATCGGGGGGCTGAGGACGATGTCGTTGGTGGCGGTCAGCCCCAACATGTCCGTCCCGGTCAGACCCCCGCTGTAGAGCAGGTTGCCGGCGACGGTGATGTTGGTCTGGGATCCGATGGTCAGCTGCCCGGCCAGGGTGCCCGAGACGGTGACATCGGCCGATCTGGAGCCGTTCTCGTCGTAGATGAGGCCGTTGGGGGGAAGAGGGATGTTGCTTCCGGTGCAGACCTGACCCGAGGGGGTGATCGACGTGTCGACCGTGCCAGTCACCGTCATCCTTCCGGCGCCCCCCACCGGGTCGAGGGTCACGGTGATCGGGCCGACGTAGGCGCACCCTCCCCCGCTGTTGCTGGCCGGGATGTCGGTCTTGAGGGAGGTGTTGGTCGCCGGGAACGGGCTGTTCGGTGCACCGGCAGGCTGCGTGCAGGGTGACTGGCATCCGGGCGGGGCTCCGAAGGTGGGGCTGTTGGCGCACGACGGGTCCCCGTAGTACGTGCCCGCTCCCCCGTACGAGCTGGTGCCGGCCACGCTCAGGTTGGTGGCCTGGTCGTAGGCGGTGGTCACGCCGGCCGGGAACGTCGGGTTGCCGCATATGTGGAGCTCGTCGTTGGAGAACACCGAGCCGTGCAGGCCGTCCTGGATGCCCGGCTTGCCGACGAAGTACACCAGTTCGCCGGCGCAGTTGTAGGGGTCGGGGCCGTAGCCACCGGTGACGCGGTTGTACTCCCAGGCGTGGAGCACGCAACTGGCCGGCAGGCCGCTCATGGTGGGCGAGACGATCTCGTAGTCGGTGTAGTAGAGGAAGCTGGTGAACCCCGAGATCCGGATCCCCTCCTTGATGGTCCGGGTGCTGTAGCGGGCGCCGGCTGTGGCCGGATTCTGGCCGGCCGCGCCCGTGACGGTCAGGTAGACCGTCCCCGTCCGAGCCGTCGACGAGTTGTCGACGGCGTAGCGGAACCACTCGTTGACGGCGGTGCCCGGTACGGGCGCCCAGGTCGTCCACCGGCCGCCGTTCTCCATGGCCGGGTTGCTGGCGTCGTTGTTGCCCAGGGTGTAGTAGGTGGTGTTGTTGTCCAACCGGTTGATGTAGTCCTCCACTCCCGAGTTGGCAGCTTGGAGGGCCGCTTGGTAGTCCTGGGCCTGCCGGGCGAGGGGCAGCCCTTCGATTCCCTGGTCGAAGATGGCGGTCAGCAGGACCATCACGATCATGATGACCACGACGGTCATGATCATGGCGAAGCCCCGGTCCTCGTGGGCGGCCGCCGCTACCCCGTCCCGGCCGGACCGGGGGCTAGGGAGCATTGGCGTAATCCCAGTTGGGCAGGCTCAGCTGCAGCGTGACCGTGGCCGACGGGCCGTGGTCGGCGTTGAGCGAGTCGACGGTCGTCAGGCTGATGGCGATGTTCTCGACCTGGGCGGTCTCGGCCGGGGGGCCGCCGGTGGTGTCGAGGGACGGGGGCGTCACCGCCGTGTCGAGGGCCAGGCAGGATCCGGACCGGGTGAAGTACTGGAATATCCCCGGGGTGGACGGGCCGGCGGCGGGGCAGTCGGTGCTGGGCGACACGGCAGGTACCAACAGTCCCGTGCCGATGATCTGGCGTTGGGGGCTTCCCGTGTAGGTGGGTCCGGGTCCGGGTTGCAGGACCTCCTCCACCAGGTTGTAGTAGCTGCAGGACCCGCAGGCCGCCACCGCGTGGATATCGAGCTCGGTCGGCCCGTTGGCGTTGCCGAGCGACGAGTAGAACTCGAGCTCGTCGGCGGTGGCGGTGATTACGGGCGACACCGCTCCGGCCGGGATGGCCGCGGCGTGCACCTGGCGGCTGAGCGTTTCTCCCATGACCTGCGCTTCCTGGACCGCCGCCCCCCGGCTCTGGATGGTGGTGTCCTGGTGCTGGACCGACACGAGGAAACCGGTGATGAGGGGCACGGCGATGCCCATGATGAGCATGACCACCGCCATCTCGATCAGGGTGGTCCCCCGCTCGTCGTGGCTGCTGGCCCGGGTGGGGGTCCGTCTCACGAGACCGGCACCGGCACGGTCCCGCCGGCCCCCCCGAAGCTGTAGTACTCGGTGCTGCCCAGGCTGCCATCGGGGTTGACGGAGTAGACCCCGTCCGGCCGGACCCAGACGTTGACGCTGCCCGCCTCCTGCACCCCGTTGACGGTCACGACCACGCTGATGGCCAGGTGTCCCAGTCCCACCCCGGTGGAGCTGGTCGACAGACCGCCGGCGGCGCTGACCGCGTTGAGGGTGTAGATCGGTGCACCGTTGGGACAGGCGCCCCCTCCGCTCAGGCCGGTCGCCCCGGCCGTGGCGCTCGGCGGGCTGGCCGCCGGGCTCACCGCGTCGGTGACGGGCTGGCCGGCGGCGTTGACGATCTCGAGGTTCAGGGGGTACAGCGGGACTGTCGCGCTCGTCGGTGCGCCGGGGGCCACGGTGACCGGGGCCGGGGTGACGCTGGTGTAGAAGGGGTTGAGGTTCTTGTCCAGTCCCGCCGGGTCGGCGTCGGTGCAACTACCGGCGAAGATGCTGGCGTAGGTGCCGGGGTACACCGGGTTCAGGGAACCGGTGCTCCACGCGTACAGATCGTCGGTCAGGCTCTGGCTGGAGCTGTCCAGGGACACGGGCATGCCCAGCGCCGGGCTGGGGGACGCCGGGCTGTAGGTCCACAG
>DASSZD010000095.1:0-23091 GCA_035702985.1 Acidimicrobiales bacterium | reverse complement strand
GGTCAACCGGTTGGCCGACGCCGGAATTCTTCACGTTCAGGCCGTCGGGCGGACAAGGGTGGTGACCGCCAACTGGGAGCTCTCGTGGGCCGAGCCACTCGCCCAGCTGCTCGACCGCACCATAGGACCCCTGGCCAGGCTTTCAGAAGCCCTCAGCGAGATGCCCGAGGTCCATTCGGCCTGGGTGTACGGGTCGTGGGCTGAGCGCTACCACGGTGAGGTCGGCATGGCCCCCCGCGACATCGACGTGCTGGTGGTCGGCGACGACATCGACGTGGTCAAGCTCACGATCATCACCGACCGTCTCTCCGACGCGGTGGCCCTGCCGGTCAACCCCACGCCCGTCACCACCTCCGTCTGGGAGCACCCCGAACCGGGCAGCTTTATCGAGCAGGTCAAGCACTCGCCGCTGGTATCCATCCCGCTGCTGACCGATGCCTGACCCGACCGACCGACATCGGACGTCTCCTGACGCGGAGAGAAGGGTCAGGGCGACCGCTCCCAGCCGAACAGAACCGGTCCCGGGGAGAGACTCGACCCTCCAGAGCATGATCGACGGTCACAAACTGAGGTCGGTAGATCCGATTCCCCGCTACCAGCAAGAATTGATCAACCAATGCGGGGAGACGATCGCCGGCGCGGAAGCAGCCAATACCAAGTCGGCCAAGGTCGCCTTCACTGCTGCCTACGACGCCATGCGCCTGGAAGGCCGCCCCCTAATCCAGCGCACGCCGTTGCCTGTCGCGACACGGACTCTGTGTGGAAGAAATCTACCTGACCTTCTATAGTTCTACCTCATGGCGCTGAGCATCAAGAGTGACGACGCCGACCGCCTGGCTAGACAGCTCGCTTCAGAAACCGGTGAAACGTTGACTGAAGCGGTGGTCACCGCGCTTCAGGAGCGCCTGGATCGCGAGCATGCCCGCCGCTCAGCCAGCATCCGCCGGCGGCTTGCCCGTCTGGCAGCCGACGTAGCCAGCCTGCCCATTGCTGACGACAGGACACCAGATCAGGTCATCGACTATGACGATGCGGGCCTGCCGCGTTGACGGCGGAGCCGCTCCGGGCCGTTGTCGTCGACACCTCGGCTGCGGTTGCCGTCATCCTCGGGGCGGCCGGCGGTGATGAGCTCTCCGAGCATCTCGAAGATGCCATCGCCCGTCTCATGTCAGCCGCGACCCGCGTCGAGTTGGGCATTGTCATCGAAGCCCGGTTTTGGCCCGCAGGCCAGGACGTGGTCGAGCGGTTCCTCCGTGACGCACAGGTTGAGATAGTCCCGGTCGACGCAGACCTGGCAGCCCGCGCCATGAGCGGCTGGCGACGCTTCGGTAAGGGACGCCACCCAGCCGGACTGAACTTCGGCGACTGTTTCACCTATGCGCTCGCTGAGCGATCCGGCCATCCGGTGCTATGCACCGGCGACGATTTCGCGGCGACCGACATCGACGTCATCCGGCCTGCATCCACTACAGGAGCCCCTCGACACACGGATTGACACGGCGCCCTCTCACGGGGGAGCACCCGAGCCGTTTCGATCTGCTCGGCTTCCAGCCTTCCGGTACCCGCCCCCTATGAGGATGCCAGGGTGGCGGCGAAGATCTGCCAGGTGCTGGCATCCTTGGCCGGCCCAGGGTTCCTCCCTGCCGCCCACTGGAGGTGACCTGCGACCCTGGTCGATCGGGGGACCCCGGGAGAGGATGGCTTCCGACCTCGTGATTCTGGAGGCATACCCGATGGTGTCTTTGGGTTCCGCGTACCCGGTCCGGGTGGACGCCACGCTGGATCAGGAGTTGAGCCGCTGGTTGTGGCTGGTGAAGTGGCTGCTGGCGATCCCCCACTACGTGCTGCTCTTGTTCTTGTGGGTGGCGTTTGTGGTGGTGAGCGTCGCCGCCTTCTTCGCCATCTTGTTCACCGGGCGGTATCCGCCATCTCTGTTCGAGTTCAACGTGGGGGTGCTGCGCTGGAGCTGGCGGGTGGCCTACTACAGCTACGGGGTCCTCGGCACCGACCGCTATCCCCCCTTCACGCTCGGCGAGGTGGCCGACTACCCGGCGCATCTGACCGTCGACTACCCCGATCACCTCTCGCACGGCCTGGTGCTGGTGAAGTGGTGGCTGCTGGCCATCCCGCAGTACCTGGTGGTGGGCATCTTCGCCGGTGGCGGGACATGGGCAGCGTGGGAGACCGACCGCAACGCGACCGGCTGGGGTGGCGGGCTGATCGGCCTGCTGGTGGTGGTCGCCGCGGTCGTGCTGACCTTCACCGGCCGGTACCCGCGCCAGATCTTCGACTTCGTCCTGGGAATGAACCGCTGGGTGCTTCGCGTCGTGGCCTACGCCGCGCTCATGACCGACCAGTACCCCCCGTTTCGGCTGGACATGGGCGGCCACGAGGCCGGCGCCACCATGACGGTCCCCTCACCAGCAGCGGGAGCGCCGGGTTCGGTTACTGAGCCGGAGGCGACCTCGCCGGGCCGCCTTGCACCGCCTGCCGGTCCGGGGGCCCCGCCGCCATCGCCGGGTAGGGGGTGGACGGCGCTGCGGGTGGTGTCCGTGGTGGCCGGCTCGATCATGGCGGTGGTCTCGGTGGGGCTGTTGGCCGCCGGTGGCGCGGCCACCTGGCTGGACAACACCCAGCGTGACGCCTCGGGGTATCTGACCAGCGACGCCCACGCGTTCGCCACCTCCGCGTACGCGATCACCAGCGACCGCATCGACCTGGGCAGCTCCGAGGTGGTGGCTCCGTCGGCCATCATCGGGACGGTCAGGTTCGAGGTGACCGCCCGCGACCCGGCGCGCCCGGTCTTCGTCGGTATCGCCCCCCGCAGCTCGGCTGACACGTTCCTGGCCGGGGTGGGACGGGCGGTGGTCACCGAGTGGGCCGGCGGCTCCGCCAACTACCGCCAGCAGACCGGGGGGCCCCCACCGGCAGCACCGACCAACACGTCCATCTGGGTCGCCTCGACCAGCGGTACGGGCACCCAGACTCTCACTTGGAAGCCGACCAGCGGTGACTGGACCGTGGTGGTCATGAATCCGGACGCCACTCCCGGCGTAGCAGTCACCGCCACTGCGGGGGCGACCATCCCGTCGCTCGGCTGGATCGCCGGAGGCCTCTTCGCCCTCGGCGGGATACTGCTCGTCGCTGGGGGCCTGCTCATCGTCATCCCGGTGTCCCGAGCCGGCCAGCGGCCCACCGCCCCGAACGCCGTTCGTGACCCATGACCCCAGTTGGTCACCCACAGGATCACGACACTCCCATCCGCGACGGCCCGGCGGTCCCTGAAACGTCCCGGCCCAAGCCGGTAGCGCAGCGTCGAGTTGGCTACGTCGCCGCCGCCACGGTCAACGGCATAATCCTGTGGGTGGCCAACAGCCTGCTGGGATGGGGTTGGCCGCCTTTTCTCACCGGCGAGTTCGATCAGCTGCTCCCGTGGATCGACGCATCCCTGGCCGTCACCATCGCCGTCAACCTCCTATGGGTCTTCCACGACCCGGCCTGGCTCCGTCACCTCGGACAGATCGGCCTCGACCTGCTCAGCATCGTGGTGACCGTACGCACCTGGCAGATATTCCCCTTCGACTTCACCGGCTACTGGTCCGGATGGGAAATCCTGGCCCGCATAGCCATCGCAGTCGGCTTCTGCGGGCTGATCGTCGACACCATCACCCGCAGCGTCGCACTCGCCAGAACCGCACAGGCCTCGGGGCAGTGGAGGCGTGCGACATGACAGGCGTAGACGATCGGGCGCAGGCGAAGAAGACGACCCAGGATCAGGCCGCGGTCCTGGGCCCGGCCCAGGAGATCACCGGCTGCTGACCCGTCAGTGGTGATGGTGGTGTATGTACTGCACAGTGGCGCCCAGGTAGTGGGCGGTGGTGCCGATCATGATCACCCCGAGCACCACCCCGGCGGCCAGCGCCGCGGCCATGGTCCACTGCCGGGCCGACGCCCCTGCCACCTGGGCCCGGGTGCGGTGGGCCAGGTCCAGCGGGGCCAGCCGGGCCGTCTCGCCCAGGTGGCCGAGGAAGTGGACGCCGAGCACCGCCAGCCACCCGAAGAAGCTGGCCTGGTGCACGAACAGCAGAGTGGGCCGCATATTGGGGATGAGCACCAGAGCTACCCCCGATCCGATCAGGGCCGCGGTCAGCACCACCAGCACCGGGCCGAGGATCCTCAGCAGCGGGTGGGGCGGCCCCTTCCGCCGGTAGGGCGGGGAGCCGCTGTAGTAGCGGGCGAAGCGCCATGCGGTGGAGCCGATCTTCACCAGTACCGGCGGGATCAGGAGCATCCCCACGAACACGTGGACGTTGATCATGCCCCGCACGTTGAGCAGGGTGACAGCCACCACCGCCAGCAGCGCGGTGATCACCACCGCAGCCATGGCGGTCAGCCGGGAGTTGGACTCGACCCCCTGGTCCCCGCCCGCTCGAGCGGCTTGTCCCGGTCTTGCCATACCGGCATCGACCATAGGGGCTCCTTCCAGGCCGGAACGGTCGCGCTCCTACGCCGGCTGGTGGATGCGGCAGCTGGCGGGTCTCACCTAATGCGCCGGATCCGTAGCAGCAAATCGTTGCTCGGGAGGGCTACCCCAGATGGTCTGCAGCGGCGCTGCCGTCCCGGGTCAGAGGGGCCGGCCCAGGAGATCCCACCAGGTGCCGCGGGTGGCCGGGGCGGGCTGCTCGATGACGATCACCGGGGCGGGTGGGGCGGCCAGCTGGGCCCGGCAGTACCGGCACCGGCCGGTCGGGTCGGGCTCGTAGGGGGCGCCGCAGTTCGGGCACTCAGTCGGGCCGGCAGGTGTGGCCGGGGCGGCCGTGGGGCCCGCCGCCCGCCGCTCGGCCAGCCACGGCTCCGCCGAGGTCGGGATCCACACCTGCTCGCACCCCCGGCAGATTCCCAGCCCTCGGGGGAAGTCGGCGTCGCCCGGGTCCGGTGTGCGCATCGGGCGGGAGCAGTACGGGCACGGCCGGATCTCCGGCCCCCCGGCGGCGGCCACCCACAGGTGCTGGCCCACGCCCTCGGCCAGGGCCCGGCGGAAGGGCGAGAACCCTTCCAGGCTCCCCCCGCACGCCTGGCACCGGTAGCTGTGGGTGCCCGGGAGCGATTCCTTTCGGAGCGGGCACCCGCAGTCGGGGCAGCCGGGCAGATCCGGGGACATGTCTGTTTTCTCGGCGCCGCGCCCGGCCTGGTTGACCGGTGGGTGTCTAGCTGGGCTTGAGCTTGGCCGCCATGCCCTGGTCGCTGCCGCGGTAGGTGTCCGACGCCCCCTTGAGGGCGCTGTGCACGGTGTCCAGCCCGGAGATGATCTCCGACCGGCCGTGCGACCAGCCGGACACGAAGCCCTGCATGGCGCCTACCGCGTCGGGGTCGCCCAGGGCGCCGCAGTCGAAGCCGCCGTGGCCCTCGTGCTGCAAGGCTCCCTTGACGACGGACATCCTCGATGCCAGATCCAACATCTGGTCGAGATCAGCTCGGAACGTGGTCATCTCTGGTCCCTGTCACTGGCCCCAACACCCGGTACCGGGCCGGCGCCGACGACGTCTAGCGCAGCGCAGTGACGTTCTGGGCTTCGACGGTGTCGTAGTTGGTGCCGACCGAGTTGAGCGACCGCCCGATCTGCTCCAGCTGGGACTGGATGTGGCGGGCCTGGCCCTTCCAGCCCTCGTACAGGCTCTGGAAGGCGGCGGAGGCCGAACCGGTCCATGTCTCGGCCAGCGCCTGCATGTCCGATGTCAGCTTGGCCACCTGCGACTCGAGTTCGGCAGCTTGAGACTGCACGGTTGCCGCCTTGGCGTGCACATCGCCGGTCGTGACCTTGAGCTCGTATCCCACCGTTCAGCCTCCAGGTTCCCAACTCTCGGTTGTTTCCCGTAAATATAGCCCTCACCGCTTCCCCGGCAAACCGGACAACGCCGATTTTCCTGTGTTGCGCCGCCTAGCCTGGGGTCCGTGCTGGTGCCATTCACCCTGGTCCGGCCGGACGGCGAGCGGATCGACCTCCAGGCGGACATCGATGGCCCGGTACGGCTGGGCGACATCCTGGATTCGGCGCAGGTCGCCCTGCCGTTCGCCGGCGCCCCGGTCCGGGTGGACGGCAGGCTGGCGCACGTCGACGACCTGGTGGAGCACTCCGGGCTGCGACCGGGCTCGGTGCTCAGCCTGGCGCCCACCTCGGTGGACTCCGACGGGCTGGCCTCGGACCCGGCGTCCGGCCTGCACCTGGCGGTGACGGCCGGCCCCTGCGGCGGGCTGGTCGCCCCCCTGCCCCCCGGCCCGTCGGTGGTCGGCCGGGCCCCGGAATGCGACATCCGGATCCCGGACCCGACGGTGAGCAACCGGCACTTCCGGGTGGATCTGGGCTTCGACGGCACACTCACCGTGGAGGACCTGGGCTCCCGTAACGGAGTCGGCATCGACGGCGAGGCGCTGTCGGGCTCGGCCCGGCTGCGGCCGGGACAGGCGATCGTGGCCGGCGACACCGTCCTCGAGGTCAGGGAGGGCACGGCTCCCGATGCCGTGGTCCACAGCGTGGCCGGCGCCCGGGAGCTGCGCCGGCCGCCCCGTCTGCTGGCGGCGCCGACCCGCTCCGAGGTGCAGTGGCCCCATGATCCTCCGGACCGTCACGGGCCGGTGATCCCGCTGGCTTCGGCGATCCTCCCGCTGGTGCTGGGCCTGGTGATGTTCGTGGCGACCGGCCAGATCCTCATGCTGCTGTTCCTGCTGATGACCCCGGTGCTGGTGATCGGTAACTTCCTGACCGAGAAGCGCTCCGGTCGGAAGCAGAGCCGCCAGGCGGCGGCCGCCCACGCCGACGAGGTGGCCCGGGCCGAGGCCGAGCTGGCTGGTCTCCAGTCGGCGGAGAAGGCGGCGCGGGCGGCCGAGCACCCCGACCCGGCCACCCTGCTGGCCACCGTCACCGGACCCCGCCGGAGGCTGTGGGAGAGGCGGCCGGCCGACCCGGACTTCCTGGAGGTGCGCATAGGAACGGCGACGCTGCCCAGCCGGGTCCGGCTGACCAGTTCGGACCCGCTGGCCAACGACGAGAAGGAGGCGCCCCCGGTGGAGGGGGTCCCCTGCGCCTTCTCGCTCAGCCAGGCCGGCGTGATCGGGGTGAGCGGGCCGGCCGGGGTCCGGGACCGGGTGGCCACCTGGTTGGTGGCCCAGCAGGCGGTCCTGCTCGGACCGGCCGACCTCGAGCTGTTCGTGCTGGCCGAGGCCAGGAGCGGAGGGGCTGACAGGTGGTCGTGGGCCAGATGGCTTCCGCACGTGAGCGGCGCCGGGGGGCGGGTCGCCGGGACCAGGGGCGGCGAGTCCTACATCGACGAGCGGGCCCGGGCCCTGGTCGAACTGGTGGAAACGCGATGGCGGTCCAAGGAGCAGGCCCGCGGGGGCTTCGGGGGGGCGGGCGCGCCCGAGGAGCAGTGGACCTGGGTGCTGGTGGTGCTGGACCCGGCACACGACATCCGCCGGGTGGCAGGCATGGAGCTGGTGCTGCAGCGGGGACCGGCGGTCCGGGTGGTGGCCATCTGCGTCGAGGAGGCGGAATCGCACCTCCCGCCGGAGTGCCAGGCGGTGGTCACCGTCGCCGAGGACGGGACGGCGACGCTCAAGCAGTCGGGGCTCCCGGCAGTGGACGGGATCCGGGCCGATCAGGTGCCGGCCGCCTGGTGCGAGACGGTCGGCCGCCGGCTGGCCTCTCTGCGGGACCCGGAGGTGCGTTCGGCGGCCGGGCACATTCCCGGCAGCGCCCGGCTGGTGGACGTCCTCGGGCTCGACCCGGTGACCCCCCAGGCCCTGGCCGCCCGCTGGGCCCGGCAGGAGAGGTCGACCTCGGCGGTGGTGGGCATCGGTGCGGAGGGGCCGTTCTCCCTGGACCTCAAGGCCGACGGCCCGCACGGACTGGTGGCCGGCACCACCGGGGCAGGCAAGTCGGAGTTCCTGCAGACCCTGGTGGCGTCGCTGGCGGTGGCCAACCGGCCCGACTCCATGAACTTCCTGCTGGTCGACTACAAGGGCGGCTCCGCCTTCCGGGACTGTGGCCGGTTGCCGCACACCGTGGGCGTGGTCACCGACCTGGACGGTCACCTGGTCGAACGGGCGCTCCTGTCGCTCGGGGCCGAGCTGAAGCGCCGGGAGGAACTGCTCAGCCGGGCCGCCGCCAAGGACATCGACGACTACGTGAGCGTGGGCCAGCCGCTCGGGCCGCTGCCCCGCCTCCTGATCGTCATCGACGAGTTCGCCGGTCTGGTGACCGAGCTGCCGGACTTCGTCACCGGACTGGTGGGCATCGCCCAGCGGGGCCGGTCGCTCGGCATCCACCTGATCCTGGCCACCCAGAGGCCGTCGGGCGTGGTGAGCCCCGAGATCAGGGCCAACACCAACCTGCGGGTCGCCCTCCGGGTGGTGTCGCCGGCCGAGTCGGTGGACATCATCGACGCCCCCGACGCGGCCCGGATCCCGCCCACCACGCCCGGGCGGGCCCTGGCCCTGACCGGGCACTCCACCCTGATCACCTTCCAGGCCGGTCGGGTGGGGGGCCCGGCGGTGGCGGGCGGCGGCCGCCCCGCCCAGGTAGGGGTGGCCCCCCTCACCTGGTCCACGGCCGGGCGGCGCCTGGCCCTGCGGCCGGTGACCGGTGGCGCCGTCGACGAGTGGGTCGACCCCACCGACACCGACCTGTCCCGGCTGGCCACCGCCCTGGTGGACGCCGCCTCCCTGAGCCGGGTGGGCGCCCAGCCCCAGCCGTGGCTGCCGCCGCTCCCGGAGCAGCTCCCTCTGGACGAACTCGAGCGGTTCCCGGGCGAGCCGGCCGCCGGGCGGGTGGGGGCGGTGCCGTTGGGCCTGGTCGACCTGCCGGGCGTGCAGAGGCAGGAACCCTGGTCCTACGACCCGGTCACCGCCCGCCACCTACTGGTGGCCGGCACCCCGGGCAGCGGACGCACGACCGTGCTGCGCACCATCGCCGCCTCCCTGGCCGGGCACCTGAGCCCCGAGGACCTGTGGCTGTACGCCATCGACTGCGGAGGCGGGGAACTGCGCCGCCTGGCCGACCTGCCCCACTGCGGCGCCGTGGTCACCCGGACCGAGCCCGACCGCACCGACCGGCTGCTGGGCCGGCTGCGCCAGGAGACCAGCCGGCGCCTCGATCTGCTGGCCCGCCGGGGCTACGCCGACCTGGCCGAGTACCGCCAGGCGGATCCCGCCGGGGCGGCGCTCGCCTACATAGTCGTGCTCATCGACCGCTGGGAGGGTTTCCTGTCGGCCTTCGACCCGATCGACGCCGGCCGGCTCACCGAAGCGGTGCTGGACCTGGCCCGGGAAGGGGCCTCCGTGGGGATCCGCCTGGTGGTCACCGGCGACCGTCAGGTGCTACTCGGGAAGCTGTCGGGCATGGTGGAGGACCGGGTGTGCCTCAACCTGGCGGACGTCGGCGACTACTCGATGGCCGGGCTCGATCCCCGCCGGGTGCCTCCGGTCATGGCGCCCGGACGGGCCATGAGAAGCGGGGACCAGGCCGAGATGCAGGTGGCGGTGGCCGGTCGGTCCGCCTCCGGCGCGGCCCAGACCACGGCTCTCGCCGAGCTGGCTTCCCGGTGGCGGGACCGGGACGAGCGCCGGGGGGACAGCCGGCCGTTCCGCATCGACCCCCTGCCGGACAAGATCGACCTGCAGGAGGCCCTCCGGCTCGGGCCGGAGCCGGCGGGCGGCCCGCACTGGGCGCTGGTGGGGGTGGGCGGGGACGAGCTGGCACCCATCGGGCTGGACCTGCTCGAACCGGGCGGGTTCGTGGTGGCCGGCCCGCGCCGGTCCGGGCGCAGCACCGCCCTGATGGTCATGGCCCGCTCGCTCATGGCCGGCGGATCGGCTGTGCTGGCCTTCTGCCCCCGGCTCTCACCGCTGCGCCGGCTGGAAGGGCAGCCCGGCGTGGTGGGGGTGGTCAACGGTGACGACCCGTCGGTTGCCGAGACCCTCGAGCTGGTCAACCGGGTGGACGGCCCCCTGGCCGTCGTGGTCGACGACGCCCCCATGCTGCACAACGGGGATCTGGCCGAGCTGCTGGAGGCCATCGCCCGGGACGGGCGGGAGCAGGGCCATGTGATGATCGTGGCGGGCGGAGCCGAGGACCTGGCCCGGCCCATGCGCGGGTTCATCGTGGAGGTCCGCCAATCCCGGGCCGGGCTGCTTCTCTGCCCCGAGTCGCACCTCCACGGCGAGCTGGTCGGGGTCCGCTTGCCGCGCAGCTCGGTGTTCTCCCGGCCGGCCGGGCGGGGCGTGCTGGTCATCGACGACCGGATCACCACCGTCCAGGTGCCCTGGCCGGGCTGACCGGTCACCCGGACCGGGGTCCGACGGTGACCCCGCCACCCGGAGAGCGCGGTCTTGGGCGCCGCGGTCGGTACCCTGCCGGGATGGACCGGATGGCCCACTGGGCGGCCCTGGTGCAGGGCCCCGAGGACGAGATCCCGCTGGACCGGTCCGCCCTGCTCATCAGCGCCTGCGCCAATCCGGAACTGGACATCGACGCCGAGCTGGGGCGGCTCGCCGATCTGGCCGCCCGGGTCGACGAGCCCGATCCGTCGGCGGTGTGCGTCCTGCTGTTCGACCGCTTGGGCCTGCGCGGCGACGATCGCACCTATCACGACCCGGCCAACTCCTACCTGGACCGGGTCCTGGACCGGCGGCGGGGCATCCCCATCTCCCTCTCCGTGCTGCTGATCGAGGTGGGGCGCAGGTGCGGGGTGCGCCTGGAGCCGGTAGGGATGCCCGGGCATTTCCTGGTTCGCGACCCGGAGTCGCCGGATCTGCTCATCGACGCCTTCTACGGGGGGCGCCGGCTGGACCGGTCCGGGTGCCAGCAGCTGCTGCGGTCGGTGGCCGGGCCGGGGGCAGAGCTGACAGCCGACATGCTGGTCACCACCCGACCCCGGCTGGTCCTGACCCGCATGCTCGCCAACCTGGATCGCAGCTTCGCCGAGCGGCAGGATTTCGGGTCGCTGGGCTGGGTCAACGAGCTCAGGGTCCGCCTCCCCGGCCGGCCGGCGGCCGACCGGGTCCACGCCGCCCGACGCCTGACCGAACTGGGTCAGCTGGAGGCGGCCGCCGCCGAGTTCGAGTTGCTGGCCGCCGACGCCGCTCCGGGCCAGGTGCAGGACCGGCTGCTCGGGGAGGCCGCCCGCATCCGGGCCCGGCTCAACTGAGTCACCGCCCGGGAGGGCCGCCCTGCTCCAGGGCCGGCACCAGGTCGGCGATCGAGTCGACGATGCGCGACGGGCGGTACGGGTGCCGCTCGATCTCGGCGCGGGAGGTGACCCCGGTGAGGACCAGGATGGTCTCCAGCCCGGCTTCCAGGCCGGCCACCACGTCGGTGTCCATCCGGTCTCCGATCATGGCGGTGAACTCGGAGTGGGCGTCGATGGCGTTGAGCGCAGAGCGCATCATCAGCGGGTTCGGCTTGCCCACGAAGTACGGCTCCACCCCGCACGCCCGGCTGATGAGCGCCGCCACCGACCCGGTGGCGGGCAGGGGTCCTTCGGGGCTGGTGCCGATGGTGTCGGGGTTGGTGGCTATGAACCGGGCCCCGGCGGAGACCAGGCGGATGGCCCGGGTGATGCGCTCGAAGGAGTAGGTGCGGGTCTCGCCCAGGACCACGTAGTCGGGGGCCCGCTCGGTCAGGGTGTAGCCGACGTTGTGCAGGGCGGTGGTCAGGCCGGCCTCGCCGATCACGAACGCCGAGCCGCCCGGCCGCTGCGACGCGAGGAACCGGGCCGTGGCCAGAGCGGAGGTCCAGATGCATTCCTCGGGCACGTCCAGGCCGCTGGCCCGCAGCCGGGCGGCCAGGTCCCGCGGCGTGTAGATGGAGTTGTTGGTCAGGACCAGGAACGGGATGTGGCGTCGGCGCAGCCCGGCGATCCACGCCTCGGCGCCGGGGATGGCCTGCTCCTCCCGGACCAGGACCCCGTCCATGTCCATCAGCCACGATCGGATCTCTCGGCGGGTCACGCCCGACATCTTCTCATCACCGCGACGGGCCGCCGACGGGCCGCCGAAGGCCGCCGGCGGGTGGGGGCCGGCCGGGTCCGGCGGGCCCCGCCGCAGCCGGTAGTTTCTGGATCGTCATGTCGCGCCACCCGTCCCCCCACCCCGACGCCCCGCCGCCGGGGCCGGACCGTCCCGCTTCCGACCGGGTGGTCGTCGGCCTGGACAACGGCGGCACGACCAACAACGCCACGGTGCTGAGCCTCGACGGCCGGTTCCTGGTGGACCGCCTGGTCGAGTCGCCCAGCCGGGTCACCGAGGGCCCCGAAGTGGCCGTCCCGGCGCTGGTGGACTCCTTCGACGCCGTCCTGGAGCAGGTCGGATGCACGCGATCCGACGTGGGCGCGGTCGGCCTGGACACGCCCGGGCCGGCCAGCGCCGACGGGGTCATCTGCGCCGCCGGGTCCACGAACTTCGCCCACCCGGCCTGGCGGGGCTTCGATGTGCGAGCGGCGCTGGAGAAGGCCCTCGGGGTGCCGGTCGTCTACAACAACGACGCCAACGCGGCGGCGATCTACGCCCATCACGGCTTCTTCGGGCCGCAGTCGGCCCGCCACTCGTCGGTCTCGGTGATCGTCGGCACCGGGCTCGGCGGGGGGGTGGTGGAGAACGGTCAGGTGGTCAAAGGGGTGGCCGGGATGGCCGGGGAGCTCGGTCACATACTGATCTCCCTCGACGGGATCCTCGAACCGGATCAGCCGCTTCCGGGCTGCAACTGCGGTCAGGCCGGCGACGCCGAGAGCGTGGCTTCGCTGACGGCCATCACCGCCAACCTGCTCCCGTACTGGCTCACCCGCTATCCGGGCCATCCGTTGGCGTCCCTGGAGCCCAAGCGGGCGGCCCGGGAACTGCGGTCCTACGGGGAGCGCGGGGACCCCCTGGCGCGGGCCGTCTTCGAGCAGCAGGCCGCCGCCCTGGGCCGCCTGCTCGGCATCGCCGCCAACTTCACCGACCCGGGTGCCTACCTGATCGGCGGGGGGGTGGTCGAGGCGGACCGGGACTTCAGCGGGTGGTTCCTGGCCAACGTGCGCCGGCACACCTCGCTGCGGCCGGAGCAGGCGGCGCTGGCCCAGTTCGCCCTGGTCCCGGACCTGGACATGGCCGGAGCCCGGGGGTCGGCGCTGGCCGCTCTCGACTCGCTGGCCGGGTAGCCCCGCCGGTCGGCGCCGGGACCCTCACTCGAAGGCGGAGGCGGCGGCCGCACCACCATCGGTGTGCTGGTCGCCGCCCACCGGGCGGTGCACCACGGTGCCCGCCAGGGTCAGCCCGGCGGCCCCCAGCAGGGCGGCGAAGGCCAGCCGGGCTCCGGACTGCCCCTGGCCGCCGATCTGCAGGCACAGGGTCACGGTGGAGATGCCGAGGGCCGTGCCGAGACCCCGGGCCATGTTGACCATGCCCCCGCCGGTGCCCGAGGAGGCGTGGGGGATGGCCCCCATGATCTGGGCGTTGTTGGCCGGGGTGAAGATGCCGAGGCCGAGTCCGGTCACCACCAGCACCACGATCAGAGGGCCGGTGTGGGCCGGCAGGACCAGCCCGGCGACCAGCCCGGCGGCGGTGACCACTCCGCCGGCGATGCTGCGGGCCCGGTTGCCCCAGGCCCGGGGCAGAAGGGCGCCGGCCAGGGTGGCGGCGACGGCGAACCCGGCCGGCAGCGCGGTGAGCACCAGGCCGGCGTGGACGGCGGACATCCCCTGCGCCTCCAGCACGACCGGCACCAGCACCAGCGGGCCGAACAGGGTCAGATAGCCGAACAGGGCCGATACCAGCCCGGCGCTCACCGCCCGGTCGCGCAGCAGCGCCGGGTCGATGAGGGGCTGGCTGGTGTGGCGCTGCCGGCGGGCCAGGAGCCAGCCGGTCCCGGCGGCCACGACGATCAGCAGGGCCGTCACCCAGCCCGGGGTGCTGAGCCCCGAGGCGCTGGACAGGGCCAGCAGGAAGGCGGTGGTGCAGGCGGCCAGCAGCCCCGTGCCCACGCCGTCCAGGGGGAGCCGGTCGGGTCGGTGGTGGGTGCGGGGCAGCAGCCAGATGCCCGCCGCCGCGGCGACCAGCCCGACCGGGACGTTGATGAAGTAGACGTAGCGCCACCCGGCCGCGTCAACCAGCATCCCGCCCACGGTGGGACCGACAGCCAGGCCGAGGGCCTGGGCCGCCGCCTGTATGCCGAGGGCGGTGCGGAGCCGGTTCCGGGGCGGGGACGTGGTCACCAGGGCCACGCTGTTGGCCTGGAGGAGGGCGGCCCCGCCCCCCTGCACGGCCCGGGCGGCGATGAGCACGGGGAGCGACGGGGCCAGCCCGCAGGCCGCCGAGGCCGCCGTGAAGAGGATGAAGCCCTGCAGGTAGGACAG
The DNA here is from genome assembly GCA_035702985.1 of Acidimicrobiales bacterium. Lineage (GTDB taxonomy): Bacteria > Actinomycetota > Acidimicrobiia > Acidimicrobiales > Palsa-688 > JAKAXG01. Next base: position 8,707 of record DASSZD010000095.1, on the reverse strand, counting down.
CTTCCGGCCCCTCCGGTCCGACCACCGGCCCACCGGGACCAGCAGGGCGGTGAGGCTGAGCAGGTAGGACAGGGACACCCACTCCACCCCGGCCAGCCCGGCGTGGAACTGCTGCTGCACCGGCCGGTAGGTGAGGGTGACGATGCTGGCGTCGAGCTGGCCCATGAAGGCTCCGAAGCAGACCGTCCCCACGGCCAGGATCCAGGCGTGGGGCCAGTCGCGGATCCAGGCCGGACGGGCCGGCTCCTTTGTCAGCAACATCACCGCCCCAGGATATATCGGGGGCCGAACTGTTTCGCAGACCGAAATAACGCTCCGGGACGCCTATGGTGGGGAGCATGGCCACTTTGCCCGAGGGGGCCGACGCCCTGGCCCTGACCGACGCCGTCACCCGGCTGCGGCGGGCCCTGAGGGCGGGGGTGCGGACCGACATCGCCTGGGAAACGCTGCCCATGGCCCAGGTGGAGCTGCTGCAGAGCCTGGCCGAGGACGCCCCGGTGCGGGTGGGCGACCTGGCCGAGCGGCTGCACCTGGCGCCCAGCACCGTCAGCGGCCTGATCAGCCAGATGCTGGCCTCCGGGCTGGTGGAGCGGGGCACCGACCCCGACGACCGGCGGGCCGCGGTGGTGACCGTGGCGCCGGCCGGCCGGGAGCAGCTGGCGGCCTGGGAGGCGGCCAACGAGCGGCGGATCTCGGCGGCCCTGTCGGCGCTGCCCGACGAGGAGCGCGACGCCATCGTCGGCGCCGTACCGGCGCTGCGGGCCCTGGCGGCCAGGCTGGCCGGAGCGTCCGGCTGACGGCGCCGCCCGGTGGGTATCGATGGGGGAGGGGCCGGTTTCGACGCGCCGCCCCCCGGACGTAGATTCGCCGCAGCGCTGCATGCGGCCGACCCAGGAGGACTCAGATGGCCATCGCCACCATCAACCCGGCCACCGGGGAGACGATCAGGACCTTCGACGAGCTGAGCGACGAGGAGATCGACCGGCGCCTCAGCCTGGCGACCGCGACGTTCGCCGGCTACCGGCTGACCAGCTTCGCCGAGCGGGCGGCCTGGATGGCCCGGGCCGCCGACATCCTCGAGGAGGACCTCGAGCGGGTGGCGGTGATGATGACCACCGAGATGGGCAAGACCCTGGTGTCAGCCCGCCAGGAGGTGCAGAAGTGCGCCAAGGCCTGCCGGTTCTACGCCGACCGGGCCGAGGCGCTCCTGGCCGATGAGCCGGCGGACCCGGAGGCGGTCGGGGCCACCCGGGCCTACGCCCGGTACCAGCCGCTGGGCCCGGTCCTGGCGGTGATGCCGTGGAACTTCCCCCTGTGGCAGGCCATGCGCTTCGCCGCCCCGGCGTTGATGGCCGGCAACGTGGGCCTGCTCAAGCACGCATCCAACGTGCCGCAGACCGCGCTGTACATGCAGGAGCTGTTCGAGAGGGCCGGTTTCCCGGCCGGGGCGTTCCAGACGCTGCTGATCGGGTCGGCCAAGGTGCAGGCCGTCCTCGAGGACCGGCGGGTGGTGGCCGCCACCCTCACCGGTTCCGGACCGGCGGGCAGCGCCGTGGCCGCCACCGCCGGGGCGTCCATCAAGCCCACCGCCCTGGAGCTCGGCGGCAGCGACCCGTTCATCGTCATGCCGTCGGCCGACCTGGAGCGGGCCGCCCAGGTGGGGGTGGGGGCCCGGCTGCTCAACAACGGCCAGTCGTGCATCAACGCCAAGAGGTTCATCGTGCACGCCGACGTCTACGACGCCTTCGTGAACCGCTTCGTGGAGATCACCTCCTCCAAGGTGGTGGGCGATCCCATGGACGAGAAGACCGAGATAGGGCCGCTGGCCTCCGAGCAGCAGGTCAGGGACGTGTCCGAACTGGTCGACGACGCCGTGGCCAAGGGGGCGGAGGTGCTCTGCGGGGGCGGGGCGGTCGACGGGCCCGGGTTCTTCTACCGGCCGACCGTCCTGGCCGGGATCACCCCGCAGATGAGGGTGCACACCGAGGAGGTGTTCGGCCCGGTGGCCACCGTGTACCGGGTCGGCGACATCGACGAGGCCGTCGAACTGGCCAACGTCACCGAGTTCGGGCTGGGTTCCAACGTCTGGACCGACGACCCGGCCGAACGGGAGCGCTTCATCCGCGACCTGGACGCCGGGATGGTGTTCATCAACGGGAACACCACCAGCTATCCCGAGCTCCCCTTCGGCGGGGTCAAGACCTCCGGCTACGGTCGTGAACTGTCCGCCCACGGCATCCGGGAGTTCTGCAACCTCAAGACCGTATGGATCGGCGAGGCGTCCGGTCCGGCCACCTCGGAGTGACATGACATTCGGAATTCCGCCGATAGGTATCTGGACCGCCACCCTGGACTTCGTGCCGCTGGCCCGCTCCCAGGAGGTGGCGGCGGAGTTGGAGGAGCTCGGCTACGGGGCCGTCTGGCTGCCCGAGGTGGCCGGCCGCGACGTCATCCTCCACATGGGGATGCTGCTGGCTGCCACCCGCCGGATGGTCCTGGCCACCGGGATCGCCAACATCTGGGCCCGCGACGCGGTGACCATGACGGGCGGGATCAAGGCGCTGACCGAGGCGTTCCCGGAGAGGGCCCTCCTGGGGCTGGGGGTCAGCCACCACACACTGGTGGAGGGCCTGCGGGGCCACACCTACGCCAAGCCGCTGGCCGCCATGCGGGCCTACCTGGAGGCCATGGACGCCGCCCCCTACACCGCCCAGCGGCCGGCCACCCCGGTCCGGCGGGTCCTGGCCGCCCTGGGACCGAAGATGCTGGCGCTGGCCGGAGAGCGCACCGACGGCGCCCACAACTACCTGGTGCCCCCGGAGCACACCGCGCAGGCCCGCGCCACGCTCGGCCCGGAGCCCCTCCTGTGCCCGGAGCAGGCCGTGCTGCTCGAGACCGACCCCGGACGGGCCCGCCGGATCGGCCGGGCCCACACCGCGACCTACGTGCGCCTGCCCAACTACCGGAACAACCTGATGCGCCTCGGCTTCGACGAGGACGACTTCGCCGACGGAGGAAGTGACCGGCTGGTGGACGCCATCGTGGCGTGGGGGGACACCCGGACCGTCGTCGAGCGGGTCCAGGCCCACTTCGACGCCGGCGCCGACCACGTCAGCATCCAGGCGTTGGGCGAGGGTCAGCGGGACCTCCCCCTCCAGGCGTGGCGGGAGCTGGCGCCGGCGCTGCGGGAGGTCGGCCCGGGGCGCCACTAGGCCGGAGGCTGGTCAAGGGTGGCCGGCGGCTGGTCGAGGGTGGCCGGCGGCTGGCCGGCGGTGGTCAGTCAGCGGTCAGGAGTCGGAGCAGCTCGTCCGCCACTGCCGGGGGGGTCCGCCCGCCGGTGTCGACGGTGATCGAAGCGGCGCCCCGGTAGGCCGCCACCCGCTCGGCGTGGAGCTCCTCCAGGCCGGGGCGGTGCAGCATGGGCCGACCCCGGTCACCGCCCACCCGCTCCACGGCCCCGGCGAAGGACACCTCGAGATAGACGACCGTGGCGTCCCCCAGCGCAGCGCGGGTCCGGGCGTCGCCCAACGCCCCGCCCCCGAGGGCCACCACCGCGTCCGGCCCTTGCAGCAGATCCCTGATGGTGGCGTGTTCCACCTCACGGAAGAACGCCTCCCCGTCGGTCTCGAAGACCTGGCGCACGGGCCGGCCCAGGCGCTGCTCGATGGCCAGATCGCTGTCCACGAAGGGCAGGCCCAGCCGACCGGCCAGGATGCGGCCCACCGTGGTCTTCCCGGCGCCCATGAAACCGACCAGCACGATCATCGAGAGGATTCTCCATCGATCAGGAGCGCCGGCCAGGGTAGCGGCCGGGCCCCGGTCAGCCCCTCACCCGGCGCTACTGTCGCCCCGGGGCCGGCGGCCGGGCCGGGGGCGGCGGCTGCGCCGGTGGCTGCGGCGGCCCGGCCCAGTCGGAGTGCGGATCGGATGCCGGGAAGGATTCGACCTCTTCCTCGTCCAGCATCTCCTCGCGCCGTCCCTCCTGCGCGGTGGTGGGAGGCGTCCGGCCGGACCCGGGTTCTGCTGTGGACATCGGAGGTCTCCCAGCTTCGTCGGTCGGCTCCACCCTAACCATCGCGACCCGATAGGCGAAGACGATCCGGCGGGCCGCCTCTGCGGGGGAGGCGGCCGCCCGGATAGGCGTGCAACATCAGGGGCCAACTGTCGCACGATGGCATACTGAGCGCATGACCCCCAGGGCCAACCGGGAAGCGGCCGGGGTGGTAGAGATGCGGGTCGGGCTGCCCGAGCCCCCGCCCCCCGCCCTCGATCCGTACCTGGACGCGGCGGTGCGCTGCTTCGTCCGCTACGGCGTGCACCGGACCTCGGTCCAGGACGTGGCGGCGGAGATGAAGGTGAACCGCACCACCGTCTACCGCCAGGTCGGCAACGTCGACGCCATGTTGCGCCTGGTCAACGCCAGGGCCGTTCACCGCATCGTCGAAGAGGCGTTCCGCCGGGCGGATCCCGCCTCGGTCTCGGCCCACACGGTGGTCCAGCTGCTGGCCGACCTGATCGAGATGGTCCGCTCCGACCCGGTCGTCGGCAAGGTCCTGGGCGACGAGCTGGACCTGGTGGGCACCCTGGTCGCCGATCTACCGGCCATGATCGAGCGGGTCGTGGCGGCCGTGACACCCGGCCTGGAGGCGGCCATGCGGTCCGGCAGGCTGGCCCGGGGCGACGCCCGCAGCCTGGCCGAGTGGATGACCCGCATCGGGGGCAGCTGCATCCTGGCCCCACCCCCGGGGGATCTGCGGGCCTTCCTGGCCGAGGTGCTGGTCCCGGTGCTGACGCCCGCCGGCCTCGGATCGGTACCCGCCAACTAGTCTCGGTGCCCATAAGCATCCGAAGTCGAGAACCGCGCGCCGACACCGTGACGGCCAGGCGAGGGCCCGGCCGCCCCCGCAAGAGCGAGGAGGCCAAGGCCAGCGAACGCGCATCCATCCTCGGGGCCACCCGCCTGGCCGTCGAGGAGAGGGGGCCCGAAGTGTCCCTCGACGACATCGCGTCGGCGGCCGGGGTCAGCAAGCCGGCGATCTACTCCCACTTCGCCGACAAGGCCGGCCTGGCCGAGGCGCTGGCGCTCGAGTTGGAGGGCGACCTCTACGAATGGTCGGCCAGGCGGGCGGCGGAGAACGACCTGCACGAGGCCGCCGACCTGCTGCGGGTCGGCGTGGACGCTTTCACCAGGTTCATGGCCGAGCAGACCAACCTGTACCGCTTCATCGTCAGAGCCATGAAAGGCAACGGGGCCGACGTCCTCGACAACGCCCTGGTCCCGGCCTTCCAGGGCCGGATCACCACCATCGTCGCCCGGGCCTACCCCGACCTCGACCCGGACGTGCGCGAGACGGCGGCGTTCGCCCTGCTCGGCCAGGTGTTCACCGCCTGCGAGGCCTGGCTGGGTCACCGGCGCTTCCCGAGGCAGCAACTGGTGGAGCTGCTGGTGGAGTTGTTCACGGGGGGACTTCCGGCCCTGGCGGGGCCTCAGAGTGAGACTGTTCTCATATCCCGCCATTCGCGGTGACACCCGGGGACGGATGAGCTATAAAATGAGGGAAGAGAAGCGGTCCCTGGCCCACTGCCCCTGGCCGGCGGACTTCATGAGCCCGGTTTCCCTCTGCCCCTTCGGGAAACCGGGCTCGCTTCTCTTCTGAGACGGCCTCGACAGCCCTGCCGGCGCCCGTCCCAGCCCGAGGACCCGGACGTCTGCCCCTGGCACCGGCAGGGATCAGCACAGTCGAGGCGTCACGCTCGGCTGGACGACTGTCCAACCCTTCCGCCGCCCAGTTGAGCGCAACGGGTTCATGTTGGCGGGCGGAACTCACGCCTTTCCCAACGGAAGCCCAACTATGGGGTGGACAGGGTCACACATGTCCTCGCCGCCGCTCCGGCGGCCTACCCCGGTCAGACCGCCTGGCGCAGCCCGGACCGGTCGAACAGGGTGCACCGGTTGCCCCCCGACTTCTTGGCCCCGTACATGGCCGCGTCGGCGTCGGCCAGGATGTCGTTGGGTGACCGGTCACCCGGATCGATGAGCACCACCCCGATGCTGCAGTGGACGTCCAGCACCTGCTGATCGATGACGATCGGCTCGGAGAGGGCGGCGAGCAGCTGGTTGCCCACCTCGAGGGCGGCCTGCGGCCCGGTCACGGAGGACAGGAGCACGGTGAACTCGTCCCCGCCCAGGCGGGCGACCAGGTCGTCGGTCCGGATGCTCCGCAGCAGCCGCCCCGCCACCACCCGCAACAGGTCGTCGCCGGCCCTGTGGCCCAGGGTGTCGTTCACCTGCTTGAAGCCGTCCAGATCCAGGAATAAAAGGGCGGCCCGGCGCTCCGAGCACGGCCTCCTCATGGCCTCCTCGAGTTGCTCGCCGAGCACCCTCCGGTTGGCTATACCCGTCAGGGGGTCACTGGTCGCCTGCCTGTGCACCTGGCTCATCAGCTCGGCCTTGTCCAGGGCGTTGGTGGCCTGGCTGGACAGGGCCTTCAGGTTCTCGAACAGGCCGTCGGTGAGCTCGGGAACCGGGGACCCCTCCAGCCATCCGGCCAGGAGCACCCCGTGCAGCCCGCTGGTACCCTGCAGGGAGACCACGGCGATGAGCCGGGTCCGGAACGACGCCAGGAGCGACCGCAGGAAGGGGTCTTCGCAGTCGTCCCGGTAGATCCGGGGCGCATCGGGATCCGCCATCATCAGTGCCAGTTGCGGCGTGTCCTCGGCCGCCACCGACACCTGGGGCAGCATCGGCACCAGGTCGGCGGGCCAACCGGAGTGGCCGAGGACGCGGAGGGACTGGCGGTTCTCGTCGAAGAGCAGCGACGAGGCCACGTCCGCGGACACGACGGTGCGGGCGGCGGTGGCCACCGCGGCGGCGATCTCGGGCCGCCCGCCGGCCGTGTGCAGCTGGGTGGCCAGGTCCAGCAGCGCCTCGGCGGCCCGCCGGCGGTCCTCCGCCTCGGTCAGGGAGGTGACCGCTTCCAGGGCGGTGGCGGCCAGCCCGGCGTAGGACTCGAGGAGCTCGGCTTCATGGTCCAAGAAGGCGTTCTGGGCGAAGGCGGCCAGCCTCCCGTAGCTCCGGGTGGACGTGCGGACCCGAGCGCTCAGCATGTGGTAACCGTCGAGCGTCACCGGCCGCCCGGCCAGGACATCGTCGGCCAACCGGCCGGCCCGCTCCGGGGTGAAGCCGTCGGAGCGCACGCTCGGCGCCTCCCCCTCGCGGAGGCGGACGGCCAGCACGAACCGCTCCGCGTTGACGGCGGACCCGGCCCGCGACGCGATGGTGTCGAGGACCTCCTCGACGTCCGAGGTGGCGACCAGATCGCTCAGCGTCGCCTGCAGCTGGCGGAGCCGCTGGAGCAGGGCGTCGGCGGCTACCGAGGACGGCCGCTTGCGGCGGATCCCCAGCCGGCGGGGCCGCCGCCGCCACCTGAGCTGGTACACGCACTCCGGCGCGCCGAGCACCTGGCAGGCCGGGTGCTCGATGGCGGCCGGAGGCAATCCGAACAGGACCGGTATCTGGGTGAGGAGACCGCCGGCGTAGTCGCAGTCGAAGTGGCTGAGCCGGAAGCCGTCCCGCACCCGGTACACGACGGTGCCGCTGGTCGAGGTGACGTCCTCGGCCCGCATGCTGCCGGCTGTGGAGAACTTGGCGTTGGCCCGGGCCACGGAGCGCAGCACCATCGACGGGGAACCGAGCAGGCCCAGGGCGATCTGCAGGGAGGTCCCGACCGTGGAGTGCAGCACCGTCTCGCCGATCGACCAGGCCACGTCCCGGCGGCCCGTGACCTCGGCGGCCGCCGAGAAGAGGGCGATCTTCTGGTCGTAGGAGGACCACACCGTCTCGTTCTCGAGGGCGGCGAGCGGGCGGGTCTCGCCGGCGATGGCGAGCATCCGATCGACGGCGGCGGGGCCCACCTGGCCGCGCACGTAGTCGACGATGAGCTTCATGGTCAGGCCGGCGGTTTCCCTTCCGCCGGCCGGGCCCTCCATCAGCTCACTCCTCGACCGGGTCGAGGACCGCGGCCGGGGGCGACGCCGTGGCTTGTCCCCGGGGTATCCCCTGCAGCGGTCATACCCTCGTATCGGTCGATGGGCGGCCCGGTTGCAGACGCCGGCCTCCGGAACGGCTCCGCCCCGTGAAAAGGCCACCAAAGGCGGCTAATCCGGAAGTCAGTGCCGGCGGCGGAAACGGGTCCGGTCGAACGGCCCCGGTGTCACGCCGCTCAGTCGATGCGCCGGAGCAGGTCCCGGTACCGCTCGGCGTTGTCCACGTACACCTGGGCCATGGCCCGGATGACGTCCGCGTGGGACCGGTCCTCCTTGATGGCGGCCGGCACGCCCACTGCCAGGGCGCCGGCCGGGACGTCCATCTTGTTGGTGACGACCGCTCCCGCCCCGACGGTGGCCCCCACCCCGATGCGGGCCCGGTGCAGCACCGCGGACCCGACCCCTATCAGGGCCCGGTCCGCCACCGTGCAGCCCTCCAGGTGGGCCAGGTGACCGATCACCACCCAGTCGCCCACCACGGTGTCGAGTTCGGCGGTGGCGTGGATGACGGCACCATCCTGGACGTTGCTGGCCTCGCCGATGGTGATGGATCCGTAGTCGCCGCGCAGCACCGCCTGGGGCCACACGCTGGAGCGGGGACCCAGGCGGACGCTGCCGATCACGGTGGCTTCGGGGTGGACGAATGCGGTTCCGTGGATCT
>DASSZD010000058.1:0-3045 GCA_035702985.1 Acidimicrobiales bacterium | reverse complement strand
AGGCGCCACTCCACCGGGGCCAGCACCCCGCCCAGGATGAGGCCGAGGAACGATCCGCTGATGGCGGCGATGCCGTTGATGCCCATGGCCTTGCCCCGCTCGTCCTCGGGGAAGGCGTCGGTGAGGATGGCGCTGGAGTTGGCGAACAGGAAGGCGCCCCCCACCCCCTGGAACACCCGCATGACGATGATCCACATGGCGCCGGCCGCCCCGGTCATCCAGGTGACGGACAGCAGTATGGAGAAGAAGGTGAACACGGCGAAGCCGAGGTTGTACATCTTGACCCGCCCGTACATGTCACCGACCCGACCCAGGCTGACCACCAGCACGCTGGTGACGATCAGGAAGCCCATGAAGGTCCACAGGAAATAGGAGGTGTTGGCCGGGGTGAGCGGGTTGAGCTTGATGCCCCGGAAGATGTCGGGCAGCGAGATGAGAAGGATCGACTGGTTGATGGTCACCATCAGGATCCCGAGGGTGGTGTTGGACAGGGCGATCCACTTGTAGTTGGGGTCGTCCGCGCCCGTCGGCCCGGCCGGGGCCTGTCTCGGGGGGGTGCCGGTCCTCGCCATGCTGTTCCTTCCGTCCGTCGTGCGCTGCCTGCTCGCCGATCCGCTCCGGCATCGGCCGGAACAGGTTACCCGACTCTCACGTCAACGGAAGATTCAGAGCCGGACGCCAGGGGGCCGGTCCGGCCGGCCGGATCAGGAGCCGGCCAGGCCCAGGTCCGCCCGGGCCTCGTCGAGCGAGGCGTAGATGCCCATGCTGAGGTTGAGGGCGGTGATCTCGAAGATCTTGGTGATCCGCGGCTGGGGCGACACGATGGCCAGGGTCGCCCCCTCGGCGTGCATCAGCTTCCAGCCGTTGAGGATCACCCCCAGCGCGCTCGAGTCGAGGAACTCGATGGCGCCCAGATCGAGGAACAGCACCCGGGGCTTCTCCCCCGCCACCAGTTCGTGGATCCGCTCCCGCAGGCGGGGCGAGGTGGACACGTCGAGGTAGCCGGTGGCGCTCAACACGGTGTAGCTGTCGGTCCTCTCGACCTCCAGACCGACCTCATCTGCCATGTGCGCTCACCTTCCTCGCGGGTGTCTGGGACACCGAACTTACACCGGCCGCCCGAACCGCCCCGGGGGCGGGCGCAGGCGATGTGGGATTGTCTACCGACGCGGGCGATAATCCAAACGCTGTGGACACCGTCTGGGTCCTCGGGGACCAGCTCAACCGGGCCATCGGCGCCATGGCCGCCGCCGACCCGGACCGGACCCGGGTGCTCATGGTCGAGAGCGACGCCAAGATCGCCTCCAAGCCGTTCCACCGCCAGCGCCTCCACCTGGTCATCGCCTCGATGCGGGCGTTCGCCGCGGAGTTGCGCGCCGAGGGATTCGAGGTCGACTACGTGCGCGCCGCGAGCCTGGCGGCCGGCCTGGACGAGCACCGGCACCGTCACCGCCCGGCGGTGGTCAGGGCCACCGAGCCGGCGTCGTGGGCCGGGAGGGAGTTGCTGGCCGGCCTCGGGGTGGAGCTGATCCGCTCCAACCAGTTCCTGTGCCACTACGAGGACTTCGCCCGCTGGGCCGGGGATCGCCGCCGGCTGCGGATGGAGGACTTCTACCGGTGGCGGCGCACCGAGACGGGTTACCTGATGGACGGCGACCGACCGGCGGGAGGTCGGTGGAACTTCGACTCGGACAACCGGCGCCCGTCGCCCAACGAGCCGCTGGCCTGGCCCCGGCCGTCGCTCACCCGGATGGGCCCGGACGACGCCGAGGTCGTCGCCGGCCTGCCCCCGGGGGCGGTGGGGGCGGCGCCGACCGGGTTGTGGGCGACCACCAGGCGGGGGGCCCTGGCCCGGCTCCGCCACGCCGTGGACGAGGTGCTGCCGCGGTTCGGGCCCCACCAGGACGTCATGCTCGACGACGACTGGCACCTGGCCCACACCCTCATCAGCCCGTATCTCAACATCGGCCTGCTCCTGCCCGGCGAGGTGTGCGACGCGGTCGAGGACGCCTACCGGGCCGGCCGGGTGCCCATCGCCTCGGCCGAGGGATTCCTGCGCCAGGTGCTGGGCTGGCGGGAGTACGTGTGGGGGGTCTACTGGCTGTGGATGCCCGGATACCGGGACAGCAACCACTTCGGCGCCCGCCGCCCGGTCCCGCCGGCGCTGCTGGGGGCCGGGACCAGGATGCGCTGCGTGGCCAACGCGGTCGAGGGCGTGGAGGCTCGGGCCTACGCCCACCACATCCAGCGACTGATGATCCTCGGCAACCTGGCCCTGCTGGCCGGCATCGACCCCCGGGCCATGGTCGAGTGGATGTGGTCCCGTTTCGTGGACGGGGCCGAGTGGGTGATGCTGCCCAACGTCATCGGCATGGCCCTCCACGCCGACGGCGGCCGCATGGCCACCAAGCCCTACGCCGCCGGCGGCGCCTACATCAGCCGCATGAGTGACCACTGTCGCGGCTGCGCCTACGACCCGAAGAAGCGGACCGGAGACCGGGCCTGCCCTTACACCACCCTCTACTGGGACTTCCTGGCCCGCCACCGGGACCGGCTGGCCGGCAACCACCGCATGGTGCAGGCGGTCCGCAACCTCGACCGGCTGGCGGACCTGCCCGAGGTGAGGGCCCGGGCCGCCGAGGTGCTCGAGCGCCTCGACGCCGGCACCCTCTGACCGGCCGGGATCCCGGCCGCCAGTAACGGGCGGGGCGTCGCTCAGGCCAGCCAGCTGCGACGCCGGGGGGACGCCAGCCGGGCCGCCGACTTCCTCCACCGGGCCCGGGCCACCCGGGCCCGGGCGTCGGCCCGGCCCGCTATGCGACCGGCGACGAACGCGACCGAGGGAGTGACAGAAGGGTGGCAGGCCAGCTCCCGCAGGCGCCGGGCCGCATTGGCCGCGTCGTTGATGTCGCCGAGCAGGTCGGCCAGATCCTCGGCGGCGGCGGCCGTGCGCCGGGCCTTGCGGCCGACGTAGGGCTCGACCGCCTCGGCGGCGTAGCGCAGCCGCTTGGCCCGGATCCGCACCTGGTGCAGGTCCCGGTCCGA
>DASSZD010000129.1:0-2330 GCA_035702985.1 Acidimicrobiales bacterium | reverse complement strand
GTTGTTCGCCTATATGGGTCCCGAGCCGGCTCCGGTGCTGCCTCCTTGGGATGTTTTCGTGTGGCCGAACGCCATCCGTCAGATCGGTTACACGGAGATCCCGTGCAACTGGTTGCAGTGCCAGGAGAACGCCGCCGACCCGGTCCACAGCGTGTACCTGCACGGCCACTACTTCCGGTACGTGCTGGAGCGGGAGGGCCTGCTGGCCGAGCGGGCCGCCGACCCCGAGACCCACCGGGCGTACGCCAGCATGCGTGCCGGCGTAGGCTTCGACCGGGTGATCAGCAAGGTGGACGACTACGGCCTCCAGAAGGCCATGGTGTACCGCCGGGACCTCGGCGCGGCCCGGGACCGGGAAGCCTGGCACTCCTACATGATCTTCCCGAACTACACCCGCCCCGGAGGGGGGGCGGTGCGCCACGAGCTGCAGATCCGGGTGCCGGTCGACGACACCACCACCATGCACATCCTGTACGACATCTACGTCGCACCCGAGGGGGTGGAGGCCCCGTCGCAGGATGTGGTGCCCTGCTACGAGGTGCCCATGGTCGACCCCTCGGGGAAGCCGATCCTCGACTACGTCCTGGCCCAGGACATGGTGGCATGGTGGTCACAGGGACCCGTCACCGACCGGACCAAGGAGCGGCTCGGTGCCACCGACGAGGCCATCCGCCGATTCCGGCGCCTCCTGGAGGACCAGATGCAGATCGTGGAATCCGGCGGCGACCCGATGAACGTGTTCCGCGACCCGGAGGCGGTGGGTGACGTCATCCACCTCAAGCCTCGCATAGACGCCCGGCGCGACGACACCGGGCTGGTGGGATACCGGTCGATGTACCACCGGGGCTACTTCCAGGACGACGCCGACCGCTACGGCCCGGCGCTGCCGCTGGTGGTCGAACTGATGGCGAGAGCCGAGCAGGTGCAATCTAACCAGGGCAGCGCGGCCGGAGCCGTGCCGCCCGATAACAGGGGGGTAACCGCTGATGTCTGAAATTCATACTGAGAGCAGAAGCCGATCCGCCGGGTCCGACCGACGCCGCCGCGGCGGCGGGGTCACCAAGATGGCCGCGGTGGCCGCCACCGTGTCCATGGCCGTCGCAGCCTGCGGGTCGTCCGCGTCGCACTCGGCGTCGACGGCCACCACGGTGGCCAAGACCTCCGGGTCCACCGCGGCCGCCGCGTCAGGCGGCTCGCAGTCCGCCGACCTGTCGTACTTCAACGGCAAGACCATCACGCTGATCGCCCCGGACAAGCCGGGCGGCGGGTTCGACAACTGGGCCCGCACGCTGGCTCCCTACATGGCCCAGTACCTGCACGCCACCATCAACATCCAGAACATCCCGGCCGGCAACACCATCGTCGGGCAGAACACCCTGGCCTCCTCGAGCCCCAACGGGCTCACCATCGGGTGGCTCAACCTGGTCGAGGACGTGAGCGACAAGGCCGCCGGCATCTCGGGGATCAACTTCGATCCGTCCAAGATGGCCATCATCGGGGCCACCGACCCGATCCCGGTGGTGGTCATAGACAAGTCGTCGGCGCCGTACACGTCGTTCTCGGCGCTGGCCTCGGCGGCCGGGCCGATCAAGACCCTGACCCAGACCAAGGGCTCGACCGCCCTGATCGAGCGGGTCCTGATGGCGGCCTTCGGGGTGAAGTCCCAGTACATCGCCGGCTACGAGTCGTCGGCCGACCTCAAGGCCGGGTTCAGCCGCGGTGACGGCATCGTGGCGGTCGACAACGTCAGCGCCTTCGGTCCGCTGATCACCGGCAAGACCGGCCGGCCGCTGCTGCTCACCAACGCGGTGGCGTCCACCAGCAGCCTGGCCTCCGCGTTCAGCGGCGTACCCACGGTGGACCAGTACAGCGCCCAGCACCCGCCGGCGGCGGCCGCCGCCCAGGCCCTCAAGGCGGTCATGGCGCTGTACACCTACAACGTGACCCTGGCCGCCGCGCCCGGCACCCCGACCAAGTACGTGGACGCCCTGCAGGCGGCCATGAAGTGGGCCATGGACCAGCCCGGGGCCCAGCAGCAGGCGGAGAAGCTCCACCTCGTCCCGGGGTACGAGTCGGCCCAGGACACCCTGAGCGCCATCACCACCGCCTTCAACTCGGCCGCCACGATCAAGCCGTATGTGCCGGGCAAGTAGCCCCGGCCACCCGGCGGGGCCGCCCCGGGTCCGGGAGGTGGGTTTCTAGGTGTTGACGGCTGAGCAGAACGAGCGGTTGACCCGGGTGGGTCCGGGGACGCCGATGGGGGAGTTGATGCGCCGGTACTGGCAGCCGTTCCTGCCGGTGGCGAAGCTGGATGAGAATCCGGTGCAGCG
>DASSZD010000198.1:0-6631 GCA_035702985.1 Acidimicrobiales bacterium | reverse complement strand
TGGTGGCCCGGGTCGTGTTCAGCCGACATGCTCCACCCAGTCCTTGTACCGGTCCACCTGGCCCCGCACGGCCGCCTGGTAGATCTCCTGGATCTGGCGGGTGATGGGCCCCGGCCGGCCGTCGCCGACCGCCCGGTCGTCGACCGAGGCGATGGGGACCACCTCGGCGGCGGTGCCGGTGAGGAACGCCTCGTCGGCGGTGTAGAGGTCCGAGCGCAGCAGGTTGTCGAACTCCACCTCGAGACCCAGGTCCCGGGCGATGGTCATCACCGAGTCCTGGGTGATGCCCTCCAGGGCGCCGGCCGAGATGGGCGGGGTGATGATCCGGTTGTGGCGCACCACGAACAGGTTCTCGCCGGTGCACTCGCTGACATATCCCTGGGGCGACAGCAGGATGGCCTCGTCGTAGCCGGCCTTGAGGGCCTCCACCTTGGCCATGGAGGAGTTGATGTACATGCCGGTGCCCTTGGCCGCCGGCGGCATGGCGTTGGGGGCGTGGCGCTGCCAGGAGCTGATCTTCATGCGCACCCCGTTGGCGATGCCGTCGTCGCCGAGATAGGTGCCCCACGGCCACACCGCGATGGAGACGTTGACCGGGGCGGGCAGCGGGTTGAGGCCCATCTCCCCGTAGCCCAGGTAGATGAGGGGGCGGATGTAGCACTCGTTGACCCCGTTGACCCTCACCGTGGTCTTGGTCGCCTCGATGATCTGGTCCGCCGTGAAGGGGACGTCCATCATGAAGATCTTGGCCGAGTTGAACAGCCGCTTGATGTGGTCGGTCAGGCGGAAGATGCCCGGCCCCGACGCCGTCGGGTAGGCCCGGATCCCCTCGAAGACGCCGCAGCCGTAGTGAAGGGTGTGGGTGAGGACGTGGATGCGGGCCTGGTCCCAGTCGACCAGCTCCCCGTCCATCCAGATCTTCTCGGTGGTGGTGAGCGGCATGTCTGATCTACACCCTTTCTGCGATGGCGTCGCCGATTTGACTCGTGGTGAGGCCGGCGGCGGGCGTGTGGCCCTCCACCGCCTTGTTGATGCGGGCTGCGGCGTCGGAGGCGCCGAGGAAGTCGAGCATCATGGCCGCCGAGATGATGGCCGCGGTGGGATCCGCCTTCTGCTGGCCGGCGATGTCGGGGGCGGAACCGTGCACCGGCTCGAACATGGACGGGGCGGTGCGGTCGGGGTTGATGTTGCCCGAGGCGGCCCGGCCGATCCCGCCGGCGATGGCCCCGCCCAGGTCGGTCAGGATGTCGCCGAACAGGTTGTCGGTGACTATGACGTCGTAGCGCTCGGGCCGCTCCACGAAGTAGATGCACGACGCGTCGATGTGGTTGTAGGCGGTGTCCACGTCGGGGTACTCGGCGGCGACCTGCTCGAAGGTGCGGTACCAGAGGTCTCCGGAAAAAGTGAGCACGTTGGTCTTGTGCACCAGCGTGAGGTGCCGGCGGGGCCGGGAGCGGGCCAGGTCGAAGGCGTAGCGGATGCAGCGCTCAACCCCGAAGCGGGTGTTGACCGAGCCCTGGGTCGCCACCTCGTGGGGGGTGCCCCGGCGCAGGAACCCGCCCTCACCGGCGTAGGTGCCCTCGGTGTTCTCCCGGATCACGGCGAAGTCGATGGGGACCCCGGCGCCCACGCTGCGGGCGGCGACGAAGGGCCGCAGGTTGATGTACTGGTCCAGCTCGAAGCGCATCTTGAGCAGCAGGCCCCGCTCGAGCACGCCGGGCGGTACCTCCGGGGTACCGATGGCGCCGAGCAGGACGGCGTCGAAGGAGCGCAGCTCGTCGAGCACGCTGTCGGGGAGCACCTCCCCGGTGGCCAGGTACCGCCGGCCGCCCAGGTCGTAGTCGGTGGTGTCCAGCTCGGCCCCGGCGGCCCGGGCCACCTTCAGCGCCTCGGTGATCACCTCGATGCCGATTCCGTCGCCGGGGATGACGGCGATCCTGTGACTCGTCACTTGTGTCTCTGTCTCCTGGAACAAAAAGACCGTCCCTCCCGGGACGGTCAGCGAAGCGCACCGGGAACAACCGATGCGCTAGACGATAATTACGATCCCGGCGGCGGGACGGGCACCCATCGGATCAAGTCTCGCCGATGCCCCCCACTCGCGTCAACCGCCGTTACCCTGGTACTCCTATGTCGCCCAGCAGCCGTCTGACGAAGGACACCTACGAACGTCTGCAAGAGGAGCTCGAGGACCTCCGCACCCGGGGCCGGATCGAGATAGCCAAGGCCATCGAGGCGGCCCGGGCCCTCGGCGACCTGTCGGAAAACGGCGACTACCACGCGGCCAAGGACACCCAGGGCAAGATGGAGGCCCGGATCCGCCAGCTGGAGGCCATGCTCAAGGAGCCGGAGATCATCGACGGCGCCGTGGGCCAGGACGGCGAGGTGACCACCGGCGTGGTCGTGTCGCTGCGGTACGTGGGCGACGACGACGTGGAGCGCTACCTGGTGGGATCCATCGAGGAGCGCCGCGAGGGGGTGTCGGTGATCTCGCCCGACGCCCCGCTCGGCAAGGCGCTCATGGGCCGGCGCCAGGGTGAGCAGGTCGCCTACGAGACCCCGACCGGCGCCACCCTCGAGGTGCAGATCGTCAAGGTCGGCGATTAGCGCCGGGCCGGCCCCGTGCTGACCGACGCGGGCCGGGTGCCGCTCAACCGGAGAGGCTGGATAGGCGACGGCCGCCACGGCGCCTCGGTGACCGCCGACGGCACCGTCGACTGGTACTCCTCCGCCGGCCTCACCGCCGGGGCGGACCTGTGGCGGCTGCTCGACCCGTCGGGCGCCGCGGTGCGGGTGGGCCCGGTCCGTGACGGCAGCGGGGTCCGCCGCCGTCTGCCGGTGGCCCACCAGACCTACCGGGAAGCTACCAACGTGCTGGAGACGGTCATCGAGGGCCCGGCCGGCCGGCGGGTGGCGGTGGTGGACTTCATGCCCTGGCCCGGTCCCGGCCTGGACCCCCCGGGAGGGGTGGTCCGGCTGGTGCGGGCCCTGTCCGGGCCGGTCCGCATCGAGGTGGAGGTGCTGCCCGGCGCCCGGCCCGCCGAGGTGGCGCCGTCAGCCCGGGGCCTGATCGTGGGCCGGCTGGAGGTCACCGCCCCGGCCCCGTTCGTGGCGGCCCCGCTCGGCCGGGACGAGGAGCGGTGGCGGGCGGTGCTCGAACTGGACGCCGGGCAGGAGGCGGTCGTCACCGTCGGCCGCCGGGACCAGGATCTGCCGGGCTCGGAGAGCGGCGCCCACCGGGCGCTGGCCGACACCGAGGCGGCGTGGCGCAGCTGGCTCACCGCCGTGGTGTACGCCGGTCCCCACCAGGCGGCGCTGCAGAGGGCGCTGCTGTCGGTGCGGATGCTGACCGGCCCGGGCGGGGCGCCGCACGCCGCCGGTACCTCGTCGCTGCCCCGCCGTCCCGGCAGCGAGCGCAGCGCCGACGACCGCTGGGTCCGCCTGCGCGACGCGGCCCGGGCGGCCCGGGTGCTGGCCGGGCTGGGGCTGGCCGAGGACGGGGAGGCCGCCGAGCGGTGGATGCGCGAGACCCTGACCACCGCCGACCTGCCCTGGCCGGCCTGGTTCGACGCCGACGGCCAGCCGGTGCCCCCGGCCGAGGAGTGGCCCTTCCCCGGTTGGAGGGGTAACGGCCCGGTCCGGCGGGGCCGCCCGGCGCTGGACGCGGACACCGGCCTGGTCGGCGAAGTGGTGGCGGCGGTGGGCTCCACCCGCACCGGCCCCCGGGGCCGGCCCGACGACGCCGGCCCGCTGTCGGCGGCATGGGCGGCGCTGGCCGGGGCCACCGACCGGGCCGCCGACGACTGGCGCCGGCCCGACCCGGGCCGCTGGGAGATCGGCCGCCCGCCGCGGATGTACGTCGCCGGCCGGCTGGGGGTGTGGGCCGCCCTCGACCGGATGGCCCGCCTGGCCCGGGCGGCCAACCCCCTGGACCTGCAGGCGGCCACCTGGCAGCAGGAGAGCCGGGAGGTCCTGGCCTGGCTGGAGGGCTCCGGCCCGGCCGCCGACGGGGGGCTGAGGATGGACGGGGCGTCTCCGCTCGACGAGGCGGACGCCGCCCTGCTGGCGGTGGCCTGGCAGGGCCCGTGGCCGGTGACCCACCCGGTGGTGACCGCCACGGTGGACCGGGTGCTGCAGCGGCTGGGCTCGGACCTGGTGATCCACCGCTACTCGGACCGGGTGGCCGACGACAGGGCCGGCCCCGACCACCCCGACCTGGAAGCGTCCCTGATGGCGGTGCGGGCGTTGGCCCGGCTGGGCCGCTGGGAGGAAGCCCACGAACGGCTGGAATCGGTGCTCACGCTGACGGGCTCCGGGCCAGGACTTCTTCCCGAGACCGTCGACCCGGTGACGGCCGAGGGGTTCGGCAACTTCCCGGCCACGGGGACCGCCCTGGCTTTCCTGGAGGCGGCCGCCGCCCTGGAAAACGGCCCGCGCTGAGCGGGACCGAAAGGTAGCGTGCGGCGGTGCGCAGCGACACCGCCATCCTGGTGGAGGGCCTCCACAAGTCCTTCGGCGATGTCCGGGCCCTGCGGGGCATCGACTTCGACGTGCGGCGCGGTTCCATCCTCGGCGTGCTCGGCCCCAACGGGGCCGGCAAGACCACCGCCGTGCGCATCCTCACCACCCTTCTGCAGCCCGACGCCGGTCGGGCCGTCATCGAGGGCCGCGACGTGGTCGCCGCCCCGGCCGACGTGCGGCGCATCATCGGCCTGGCCGGTCAGTCGGCCGCCATCGAGGGCGAGCTGACCGGCCGCGAGAACCTGGAGTTCGTCGGCCGCCTGTACCACCTGCCCCGCCCCCGCTGCCGGGCCCGGGCCGGCGAGCTGCTGGAGCGGTTCGACCTGGGCCAGGCCGGTGACCGGCCGGCCAAGACCTATTCGGGCGGCATGCAGCGCCGCCTGGACCTGGCCGCCAGCCTGGTGGCCGAACCGGCGGTGCTGTTCCTGGACGAGCCCACCACCGGCCTCGACCCCCGCAGCCGGATAGGTATGTGGTCGGTGATCCGCGACCTGGTCGACGCCGGCACCACCCTGCTGCTCACCACCCAGTACCTGGACGAGGCCGACGAGCTGGCCGACCAGATCGTGGTCATCGACCAGGGGCAGGTGATCGCCGCCGGTACCTCCGACCAGCTCAAGGACCGGGTGGGCGGCGACGTGATCGAGTTCACCGTCCCCGACGCCGGCCGCCGGGCCGACGCCGCCCGGGCGGTCTCGGGCCTGTCGGACGGCGACGCGTCCATCGACGAATCGACCGGCCGGGTCGGCATCCGCATCGGCCGGCGGGGCTCGGAAGCCCTCATCGAAGCGGTCCGGCTGCTGGACTCGGCCGGCGTGGAGGTGCACGGCCTGACCATGCACCGCCCGTCCCTGGACGACGTGTTCCTGGCCCTGACCGGTCACGCCGCCACCGACGGCGCCACCCCCGCACCGGGGCGCCGGCGGGGGCGGGGCGGGCGTGCCCCCAGGGGCTCCCCGCCCGGGCCGGACGCCGGGGAGGTGGGCCCGTGAGCACCGCCACCGTTTCGGTACCGGCCGTGGCCCCTCCGGCCGAGGACCGGCCCTGGACCCGACTGCGTTGGGCGGTGGTGGACGCGGTGACCATCATGTCCCGGAACCTGCTCCTGTGGCGGCGGACTCCCGCCTACATCATGTTCACGGTCATCCAGCCCATGATGTTCATGCTGCTGTTCCGCTACGTGTTCGGCGGGGCCATCAACGTGCACATCCCCGGCGGCTACGTCAACTACCTCCTGCCCGGCATCATCGGCCAGACCTGTGCCTTCACCAGCTTCGGTACCGCCATCGCCCTGGCCCAGGAGCTGCAGAAGGGCTCCATCGACCGGCTGCGGTCCATGCCCATGGCACGCTCCGCGGTGCTCGTGGGCCGGCTGGGCGCCGACCTGGTGCGCCTGGCGGTCACCATCGGGGTGCTGATCGCCACCGGCTACGCGGTGGGGTTCCGCTTCGAGAACGGGGCGGTCCCGGCCGTCCTCATGGTGGCGCTGGCGCTGGCGGTGGGCCTGGCCGTGGCCTGCGTGTCCGCCTTCACCGGCCTGGCCATCAAGGACGAGGAGTCGGTGCAGGCGTTCGGGTTCATCTGGGTGTTCCCGTTGACCTTCGTCAGCTCCGCCTTCGTGCCCATCGCCGGCATGCCGGGCTGGCTGCAGGCCTTCGCCAAGAACCAGCCGTTCACCATATTCATCGACGAGATGCGCTCCCTGGCCGTGGGCGGCCCGCTCCTGCTGCACGCCTGGCAGAGCGCCCTGTGGGTGGCCGGGATCCTGGGGGTGTTCGGGTGGCTGGCGGCGCGCGCCTACCGTCGGGTGTGACATGAACCCGCTCCCCCGCCCGCCCGGCAGCCCTCTGCCCCACCCGTCCGGCAGCCCGCGGCGCCGCCCGTCCGGCGGCGCGCTCCCCCACCGGCCCGGCAGCTCGCTCCCCCACCCGTGCGGCGGGCGGCTTCGCCACCCGTCCGCCCGACGGTCGCCCGGCCCCGGTGCCCCGCCCCGCCGGCGGCGGGCCCGGGCATGACCGCCACCCCGCCGGCTCCGGAGGTCGACCCCGGCTTCGCCGCCCTGCCCCTCGACCGGCTGGCCGACGCCGCACTCGACGCGGCCGGCGCCGGC
>DASSZD010000138.1:0-3528 GCA_035702985.1 Acidimicrobiales bacterium | reverse complement strand
CGCTGGGTGGGTGCGGTCGGTCATGGACAGTTCAGACTAGGACGGGCGCGAACCGCCCCGGATCCCTCCCTCTAGGAAGCCCGGGCTCCCCGGCCGGTCCGGTCCCCGGCCGCCTGGCGCACGGCCGCCAGCAGCTGTGACCGCGACATCTTGGACCGGCCCGCCAGGTCGAGCCGCTGGGCCATCTGGTACAGCTCGTCCCGGCTCAGACCGTCCAGATCATCCGACTCGTCCCGGCCCCCGCCCCCGCCGTCGGCGCCCCCGCCCCCACCGGTGGCGCCCCTGCCCCGACCCCCACCCGCGGCGCCCCCGCCCCGGCCCCTGGCCGACTCCAGCGACCGCTCGAGGGCCTGCATGAGGTCCACCACCTTGCCGGTATCGGCCGGCTCGCCCTCGGTCACCACCTCCTCGCCGCGGCGTTTGGCCTCGATCAGTTCCATGACCCGCTCCCGGTAGGTGTCGCGGTAGCTGTCCGGCTTCCAGTCGACGGTCATGGAATCGATCAGCGACAGGGCCATCTTCATCTCGCGCTCGTCGAAGCTCTGATCGGCGGGGAGGGTGTCGAGCTCCCGGGCCGGGTCGCGGATCTCGTCGGCGAAGAACATGGTCTCGAGCACCAGCACCGAGCCCTGGGCCCTGACGGCCGCCAGGTACTCCCTGCCCCGCATCACGAACGTGGCGATCCCCACCCGGTTGGCCCGGCCCATGGCTTGCAGCAGCAGCCCGTAGGGCCGCTCGGCGCCCTCGCCCTGCGGGGCCAGGTAGTAGGACTTCTGGTAGTAGACGGGGTCGATGTCGCTCTGATCGACGAAGTCGCTGATGTCGATGGTGCGCGACCGCCCCGGGTCCATCTCGTCCAGTTCGTCGGGGGTCACGATCACGTAGTCACCCCCGCCGATGTCGTAACCCTTGACGATGTCGGAGTAGTCGACCTCCTCGCCGGTCTGCTCGTTGACCCGCTTGTACCGGATGCGGTCGGGGGTGTCCCGCTCGAACTGGCTGAAGTGCACGGTGTGATCCTCGGTGGCGGAATACAGCCCGACGGGCACGCTCACCAGGCCGAAGCTCACTGCACCGGTCCATATGGCACGGGCCATCACTTTCACCTCCTCGCCGTCGTGGGCGGCTCCTGTGGTCCTACCCGCCGGCCGCGCCCGCTGTTCCGCCGGATTCTGGGAAAAATTGTCACCCGGTAGGTTCGAGAGGTTCGCCCGACGGTGGGCCGCTGCATCTGGAAGGAGAGGCGCAGGTCCGTGAGCCTGGGCAGATTCAACGGGCCGGCCATCGTGGTGGCGGTGGTGGCCGTGCTGGCCGTGACATTCGGACACCTGCTCGGCCCGTTCGACTTCTTGACGTTCCTCCACGCCGGGAAGCAGGTGCTGGAGGGACGGAGCCCGTACCCCGGGGTCGACTCGCCGGTGTTCCGGTCCGGCCACGGGTTCGTCTACCCCCTGTTCGTGGCCTGGATGTTCGCCCCTCTGGCCCTGGTCCCCAGGATCCCGGCCGAGGTCATCTACGGCGTCGGCTCCGTGGCCGCCATCGTGGTGAGCAGCCGGATGCTGGGCCGCCGGGACTTCTCCGCCGCCGCCCTGGTCCTGGTCTGCTCCACCACGATCATCGGGCTGCAGATGGGCACGGTCAACGCCTTCCTCCTCCTCGGGCTGGCGGCTTCCTGGCACTGGCGGGCGTCGCGGCCGGTGCTGTCGGGGCTGCTGCTGGGGGTGACGGCCGCCGCCAAGCTGTTCCTGCTGCCGGTTCTGGCCTGGCCGCTGCTCATGCGCCGTTGGTCCACCACCACCGCCGCGGCGGGGACGGTGGCGGCGCTCATACTGGCCGGCGGGCTGTTCGGCACCGTGACGCCGATCCGGTACTTCCACCTGCTCTCGCAGTTGCAGGCCAACGAGCAGGTGAGCAGCTGGTCGCTGTCGTCGTTGTTCCAGAGCGTGGGGCTGCCCAGGACGGCGGCCAGCGTGGCGGCGGTGGCGGTCGTGGCTGCCTGCCTGGTGGTGCTCTGGCGGCGGCGGCGGCTGCTGCGTGACGGCCAGGTGCTGGGTGCCATGGTGGTGGGCAGCCTGCTCATGAGCCCCATCGTCTGGAGCTCCTACCTCCTCCTGCTGGCCGTGCCGCTGCTCCTGGTCGACCGCCACGACCGGTTGCTGGCGGTGGCCGCCGCCGCCAGCTGGCTGGTGGTCACCCCTGACGCCGCCTCCGGGCTCCGGGTGGGAGTGGGAGCGGTGCTGGCCCTGGCCGTGGCCTACCTGGCCGCCCGGGGCCACCTCGGGGGGGTGGCCCGGACGCTCCGCGACCAGCCCCGGTACCTGGGCAGTCTCATCGGGGCCGGCGCCGTGGCCGGAGTGGCGATCCTGGTGCTGCCCGGCCCGGTGCGCAGCCCCCTGCCGGCGCTGGCCGCCATGGCCCTGGTCGGCCTGCGCTGCGTCCGTCGGGAGCGGTCCGGCCCGGGCCCGCTGGCGCCGCCGGGGACCGTGGCCGCCGACGCCTACTAGACGGGCCGCCGCCGGGGCGGAGGGTCGCCGTCCCGCCGGCGGGAGCCGTTCCCGTAGCGTGGGGGAGTGGCTGTGCTGGTGGATGCCGCCGGGGTGACCGTCGCCCGGGCCGACCGGGTGCTGTTCGACCGGTTGTCGGTGACGGTGGCGGACCGGGACCGGCTCGGAGTGGTGGGCATCAACGGCACCGGCAAGTCGACCCTGCTGCGGGTGCTGGCCGGGACGCAGGAACCGGAGGCGGGCCAGGTCCGCCGGGGTCGGGGGGTCAGGGTGGGTTTCCTGGACCAGGAGGCCCCCCTGCCGGCGGGGACGGTCGGACAGGCGGTGGGCGACGGCTGGGAGAGCGCCGCCGTGCTGGACCGGCTGGGCATGTCGGCCCTGGTGGACCGTGACGTGGCCGACCTCTCCGGGGGCCAGGCCAAGCGGGTGGCCCTGGCCCGGGTGTTGAGCCACCCGGCGGAGCTGCTCATCCTCGACGAGCCGACCAACCACCTGGACCTGGAGAGCCGCGAGGCGCTGGAGGCCGCGCTGGGCGCCTTCCCCGGATCGCTGCTGCTCGTCTCCCACGACCGCGCGCTGCTGGACGCCGTCGGCTCCCGCACGGTGGCGCTGGAGGACCAGCAGCTGCACTCCTATGTCGGCGGCTGGCCCGAATATCTGCGGGTCCGGGCGGAGCGCGCCAAGGAGCCCGCGGCCGACAGCACACCCACCGCAAACGTGAAGAGCACCCGGGGCCCGGTGGCCGCTCCGGCCGCCCCGACCGCGGCCGCCGCGACCACGAAGCCCGGCGGCGGGGCCAAGAAGCGGACGCCGCCGAAGCCCAGGGGTGGGGGCAGGAGCCAGCGGTCGCTGGAGGCGGAGATCGAGGCGGCCGAGGCGGCGCTGCGGACGGTGGAGCACGTGCTGTCCGATCCGTCGGCGTGGGCCACGCCCGAGGCGACGGCGCGGTCCACCGCCCGCCACGAGGAGGCCAGGCAGGCCGTCGCGGCGCTGTATGAGCGCTGGGAGGCGGTCGCCGGCTGAG
>DASSZD010000110.1:0-3233 GCA_035702985.1 Acidimicrobiales bacterium | reverse complement strand
GACTGGCCGGTGATGGTCATCGACTGCTCCTTGCCGGTGGCCCGGTCCTTGGCCGACACGTGGACGATGCCGTTGGCGTCGATGTCGAAGGTGACCTCGATCTGCGGGACGCCCCGGGGGGCCGGCGGCAGGTCCACCAGCTGGAACTTGCCGAGCGTCTTGTTGTACATGGCCATCTCCCGCTCGCCCTGCAGCACGTGGATCTCCACGGAGGGCTGGCCGTCCTCGGCGGTGGTGAACACCTCCGAGCGCTTGGTGGGGATGGTGGTGTTGCGCTCGATCAGCTTGGTCATGACCCCGCCCTTGGTCTCGATACCGAGCGACAGCGGGGTGACGTCGAGCAGCAGGACGTCCTTGACCTCACCCTTGAGCACACCGGCCTGGATGGCAGCGCCCACGGCCACCACCTCGTCGGGGTTGACCCCCTTGTGGGGCTCCGAGCCGGTCATGGTCTGCACCAGCTCCTGGATGGCCGGCATCCGGGTGGAGCCGCCGACCAGGACCACGTGGTGGATCTGGGACTTGGTCAGCCCGGCGTCGCTGATGGCCTGCTCGAACGGGCCCCGGCAGGCCTCCACCAGGTCGGAGGTCATCTCCTGGAACTTGGCCCTGGTCAGCTTGACGTCGAGGTGCTTGGGTCCGGTGTCGGTGGCGGTGATGAAGGGCAGGTTGATGGTGGTCTCCTGCACCGACGACAGCTCGATCTTGGCCTTCTCGGCCGCTTCCTTCAGCCGCTGCAGGGCCATCTTGTCGTTGCCCAGGTCCACGCCCTCGGTGTCCTTGAAGGTCTTCACCAGCCAGTCGATGACCCGCTGGTCCCAGTCGTCGCCCCCCAGGTGGGTGTTACCGGAGGTGGACTTGACCTGGAAGATGCCCTCGGAGATCTCCAGCACCGACACGTCGAAGGTGCCGCCGCCCAGGTCGAAGACCAGGACGGTCTGCTCCTCCTCCTTGTCCAGCCCGTAGGCCAGCGCCGCCGCGGTGGGCTCGTTGATGATGCGCAGGACCTCCAGGCCGGCGATCTGGCCGGCCTCCTTGGTGGCGGTCCGCTGGGCGTCGTCGAAGTAGGCGGGCACGGTGATCACGGCCTGGGTGACGGTGTCGCCGAGGTAGCTCTCGGCGTCCCTCTTCAGCTTCATGAGGATCCGGGCCGAGATCTCCTGGGCGTTGTACTTCTTGGCGTCGATGTCGATGTGCCAGGAGTTGTCGCCCATGTGGCGCTTCACCGAGCGGATGGTGCGGTCGGGGTTGGTGATGGCCTGGCGCTTGGCCACCTCGCCGACCAGCACCTCGTCGGACTTGGAGAAGCCGACCACCGAGGGGGTGGTGCGGGCACCTTCGGCGTTGGGGATGACTATCGGCTCGCCAGCTTCCAGAACGCTGACGACCGAGTTGGTGGTGCCGAGGTCGATACCGACGGCCTTGGGCATGGACTTGCCTCCGTGTGAGAAGAACTGTTGTCGATCAGTGTAGCGAAGTTGAGTCCTATCGACTCAGGAAATCTTTTAAGTGGGCCGCGGTGGCCGGGCGAGTACCCTGCATGAGCGTGGGAACCCTCGTGCTCGTGCGCCACGGCCAGAGTCAGTGGAACCTGGAGAACCGGTTCACCGGCTGGTGGGACGTGCCGCTGTCGGATCAGGGACGGACCGAGGCCCGCTCGGCGGGCGCCCTCCTGGCATCGGAGGGCATCGCCGCCGACGTGGCCCACACCTCGGTGCTGACCAGGGCCATCAGCACCCTCAACCTGGCCCTGGAGGAGATGGGCCAGCAGTGGGTGCCGGTCGCCAAGCACTGGCGGCTCAACGAGCGCCACTACGGCGACCTGACCGGCCTGGACAAGGCGGAGACCAAGGAGCGGTTCGGCCAGGAGCAGTTCATGACCTGGCGCCGCAGCTACGACGTGCCGCCCCCGCCCATGGAGGCCGGCCACAAGTTCGACGTCAGCTCCGACCCCCGCTACCACCAGGTGCCCCCCGACGTGGTGCCGACCACGGAGTGCCTGGCCGATGTGGTGGCCAGGATGCTGCCCTACTGGTACGACGCCATCGCCCCCGACCTGCTGGCCGGCCGCACGGTGCTGGTGGCCGCCCACGGCAACAGCCTGCGGGCGCTGATCAAGCACCTGGAGCGGATATCCGACGCCGACATCACCGGGCTGGAGATCCCGACCGGGGTGCCCATGGTCTACGAGCTGGACCGGCATCTGGCGGTCCGCTCCAAGCGGGAGCTGGGCGACCCGGAGGCCATCGCGGCGGCGGCCGAGGCGGTGCGCCGCCAGGGTGACCGCTAGCTCCCTGCGCGATCTGCGGTCCGGGCTCCTCGGGGACCGGACCCTGACCGGGACCGAGTGGTGCGCGGCTTTCGCCGGGGCCGCCGACGGGTGGCTGGCCGCGCTGTTCGAGACGGCCGCCGCCGGCCGGGCCCGGGGCGTGGCCCTGGTGGCGGTGGGCGGCTACGGCCGGGGCTCGCTGGCCCCCGGCAGCGACCTGGACCTGCTCCTGCTCCACGACGGCCGGGGCCGGCGGGTCAAGGAGGTGGCCGATGCCATCTGGTACCCCATCTGGGACGCCGGCCAGCCCCTGGACCACAGCGTGCGGACGGTCAAGGAGCTGCGCTCGGCCATGGAGTCGGACATCAAGGTGGCCCTGGGCCTGCTCGACGCCCGCTTCGTCGCCGGCGACCGGGACCTGGCCGGAACCGCGGTGGAGAAGGCCATGGAGCTCTGGTCGGCGCGCTCGGCCCGCTGGCTGCCGGACCTGGACCAGCTGACCCGGGCCCGTCACGAGCGCTTCGGCGACCTGGCGTTCCTGCTGGAACCGGACCTCAAGGAGGCCCGGGGAGGCCTGCGGGACCTGCAGCTCCTGCGCAGCCTGTGCCGGGTGGCCCCGGTGCTGGCCGACAGCCTGGAGGACCGGCAGCTGGTCTGGGCGGAGCGGATGCTGAGCGCGGCCCGGGTGGAGCTGCAGCGGCCCACCGGCCAGTCCACCAACCTGCTGCTCCTGCAGGACCAGGACCTGGTGGCCCGGGCCCTGAAGATGGCCGACGCCGACGCCCTCATGGCGGCCATGGCCGACGCCGCCCGGGCCATCGCCTGGGCGTCCGACGACGGGTGGCGGCGGGTGGAGGCGTCGCTGGCCGGCTCCCGGACCCGCCGCAGCGAGGACCTGGTGCTGGAGCCGGGGATCATGATCCACGCCGGGGAGATCGCCCTGGTCGCCGGGGCCGACCCGGCA
>DASSZD010000108.1:0-2983 GCA_035702985.1 Acidimicrobiales bacterium | reverse complement strand
CGTCGTGCCCGGCGCCCATGCTGGCCGAGATGATCAGGATGCGGGTGGGGAGGTCCGCACGGGTGGACGGCCGGACGGCGCGGCGCCTGCGCACCCGACCCAGGGTAGCGGCCGACACGGGAACAACCGGTGGCCCTGCGGGGCGGCCGCCGGGCCGCCGCCGTCACCGGTCCGGTGGCCGGCCGCCCGTCTCGCGGACCACCTGGCCCGGTTCCTTGTCCGGGCGCAGACCGAGGAAGCTCGGGTGGCGGAGCCGGCCGTCGCGGGTCCACTCCGTGAACGCCACCTCGGCCACCAGCTCCGGCCGCACCCAGTGGGCGCCCCGTTGGTGGGCCAGGTCGGCGAAGGGCGAGGTCTCGCGCCCGAGGGCCACCATCCGGGTGTGCAGGCTGCGCAGGGTCCTCTCGTCGAAGCCGGTGCCGACCTTGCCGGCGTAGAGGAGCCGGCCGCGGTCGTGGTAGCCGACGAGGAGGGCCCCGAATCCGGACCGGGCCCCGGTCGGCTCCGTCCAACCGCCTATGACGAGCTCCTGGCGGGCCGAGCACTTGAGCTTGCGCCAGTCGGGGGACCGACCGGACCGGTACGGCGAGTCGGACCTCTTGGCGACCAGGCCCTCCCACCCCTGCTGGCAGGCCTGGCGCAGCAGATCCTCGGGGTCGCCGGCAAGAGGTAGGGAGACCTGTACGTGGGGCGGCGGCGACTGCAGGGCCCGGCGCAGCAGGCCCGTGCGTTCGGTGTAGGGCAGGCCGGTCGTGTCCCGCCCGAGCAGGTGCAGCAGGTCGAAGGCCACGTACACCGCCGACGCCTGCGGGTCGCCCCCCTGGAGCAGCTGGAAGCTGGTGGCCCCGGTCCGGTCGAAGGCCGCCAGCTCGCCGTCGAGCACGGACGGACCGATCCCGAGCCCGGCCAGGTCGGCGGCCACCAGCGGGAACCGCCCGGTCCACCGCAGCCGGTTGCGCGACCACAGCTCCACCCGGGGGCCGTCGCACACGGCGATGCAGCGCAGACCGTCCAGCTTCCGCTCGTAGGACCACTCGCCCCGGCGCAGGACCGCCGCGTCATCGGGCAGGCGCAGCGCCGAGGCCAGCATCGGCGCCCTCCACTGCGGGGGCTCGGAGGCGGTCACGGGCGCCGGGAGCCCGCCGTCCTGCGGCCAGCGCCCATGGCGGTGGTCAGGACCGGCCGCCGAGGCGGCGGTCGGCGATCAGGTCGAGGACCAGCCCGGTCCAACCGGTCTGGTGGGACGCCCCCAGGCCGGCTCCGGTGTCACCGTGGAAGTACTCGTGGAACAGCAGCAGGTCCCTCCACTCCGGGTCCGACTGCATCTTCTCGTAGCCGCCGAACACGGGTCGCCGGCCGTCCGGTCCCCGCAGGAACAGCGCCACCAGCCGGCGGGCCAGGTCGTCGGCGACGTCGGCCAGGCTGGCCGACCGGCCCGAGCCGGTGGGCATCTCCACCGTGAACGAGTCGCCGAGGTAGCGGTGGTAGCGGTCGAGTGCCTCGATGAGCAGGTAGTTGAGCGGGAACCACACCGGCCCCCGCCAGTTGGAGTTGCCACCGAACAGGAAGTTCGTCGACTCCGCCGGCTCGTAGTCGATCGTCGCCCGGGCCGCCCCGAGGTCCATGGAGAACGGGTGGTCCCCGTAGTACCGGGACAGGGACCTCACCCCGTGGTCGGAGAGCAGTTCGGCCGGGTCGAGGCAGTGGCCGAGGACCCGGCGGAGCCGGTCCGGCGTGAGGATGGAGAGCATGTGCCGGTCGGCCCCGCTGGGGACGGCGCTGTGCAGGCAGTGCTCGGCGTACTCGGGCTTGTTGTCGACGAACCAGTGCATCCGCCGCGTGAACGACGGCAGCCGGGCCAGCACGTCGCCGTCGAGGACGGTGACCGCGAAGAGGGCCACCACCCCGACCATCGACCGCACCCGCACCGGCACGCTGCCGGAGCCGTCGATCTGGAGGACGTCGTAGAAGTACCCGTCCTGCTCGTCCCACAGGCCCTGGGTCTCCATGGCATGGGCGATGTAGGCGAAGTGCTCGAAGAACTTCGTCGCCACGTCCTCGTAGACCGGGTCGTGGGCGGCCAGGGTCAGCGCCATCTCGAGCAGGTTGAGGCAGTAGGTGGCCATCCACGCCGTGCCGTCTGACTGCTCGAGGCGCCCTGGTACCGGCAGCGGCTTCGACCGGTCGAACAGGCCGATGTTGTCCAGGCCGAGGAAACCCCCCTCGAAGACGTTGTTGCCGGCCTCGTCCTTGCGGTTGACCCACCACGTGAAGTTGAGCAGCAGCTTGTGGAACACCCGCTCCAGGAACTCGTAGTCGGGGCGGTCACTCTCCCCCCGAGCCCGTCGGGCGGCGGCGTCGATCTCGGCTACGCGCAGGGCCGCCCAGGCGTGGACCGGGGGGTTGACGTCGCTGAAGTTCCACTCGTAGGCCGGCAGCTGCCCGTTGGGGTGCATGTACCACTCGCGACACAGCAGGATCAGCTGCCGTTTGGCGAACTCGGGATCCAGGTGGGCCAGAGCCACGCAGTGGAAGCCGAGATCCCAGGCGGCGTACCAGGGGTCCTCCCACGGGTCCGGCATCGAGATGACGTCCCGGTTGTTGAGATGCGTCCACTCCCCGTTGCGGATGGCGCCCCGACCCGGGGGCGGGGTGGGCTGGCCCGGGTCGCCATCCAGCCAGCGGGAGACGTCGAGGTGGAAGAACTGCTTGGACCACAGCATCCCGGCCGCCGCCTGGCGGGCCACGGCGGCTTCGTCGGGTGACGCCCCGCTCGGGGTGAGGGCGGCGTAGAACTGGTCGGCCTCGGCCCGTCGATCGGCCAGCACCCGCTCGAATCCCCGCTCCAGGTCGCCCTCCGCCGCGGTCGGGGCGGGCCGGGCGCCTTCCCCCGGCTTCCAGAACCGCAGCCGGATCTCGGCCCGCCCGCCCGGTTGCACCGTGACGCGGTGGTGCACCGCCGCCTTGGTCCCCGACTGCGCCG
>DASSZD010000020.1:0-48412 GCA_035702985.1 Acidimicrobiales bacterium | reverse complement strand
TCCGCCACCACCAGCTCCTCGCGGGCGTGGACCACGAGGGACGCCACCCCGGACCCGGGGGCGGAGATGTCGCAGTCGTCGGACCCGGCCGCCTCGTTGGCGGCCGGGTCCACGGCGCAGCCCATCCAGGCCAGCCGTCCGGCGGTCTCGGCGCGGATGGCGGCCGAGTGCTCCCCGATCCCGCCGGTGAAGACCACCGCGTCCAGGCCCCGGGTGGCGGCCGCCATGGCGGCGATCTTGGCCGCCAGGCGGTGCACGAAGACCTCCACCGCCACGGCGGCCGCCGGGTCCCCGGCCCGCCGTCGCTCCAGGAGCTCTTTCATGTCGCCGGTGACGCCGCCCGACAGGGCCAGCAGCCCGCTCTGCTGCTCCAGACCGGCGGTCATCTCCTGCGCCCCCAGCCCCCTGGTGGCCATCCAGGCCAGGGCCCCGGGATCCACGTCGCCGCAGCGGGTGGCCATCACCAGGCCCTCGGCCGGGGTGAAGCCCATGGTCGTGTCGACCGACCGGCCGCCGGCCACCGCCGTCACCGACGCCCCTCCCCCGAGATGGCAGATGGCCAGGCGCACCCCGCCGCCGTCGCGGCCCAGCAGTTCGCCGGCGCGGCGCAGCGCCCACGTGCAGCTCAGGCCGTGGAACCCGAACCGGCGCACCCCCCACCGCCGCACCCATTCGGCGGGCAGGGCGTAGCGGTAGGCCTCCTCCGGCAGCGACGCGTGGAAGGCGGTGTCGAAGCAGGCCACCGCCGGCAGCGACGGCAACCGGGCGACCAGGTCGTCGACGGCCCGCATGGCGGGCGGGTTGTGCAGTGGGGCCAGGTCGTTGAGCTCCTCGAGCGCCCGGCGGACCTTCCGGTCCACGACCACGGGCTGGACGAATCCCGCGCCGCCGTGCACCACCCGGTGACCGACGGCGTCGAGTGCGCCTACCCGGTCCACGAAGCGGTCCAGCCCGGCGGTGTCGTCGGGATGCAGGTCCTCGGCCGGGCCGGGACGGTCGTCGGCTTCGACGACCCGCAGCTTGAGGCTGGTCGACCCGGCGTTGACGACCAGTACGCGCACGCCCCCTTCTTACCCGGTGGCGCCGCCCGCCGGCCGGAGGGGAGGGCCCGCCGGCGGGACGGCAGGCCCTTTTTCCGGGCGGGACGGCCTGGATAGGGTGGCCGCAGACCTCAGGAAGGGGACCCTGTGAGCGACACTGCGGCCGACGAAGTCACCGCCTCCACCGGGGCCACCGTCGCCCCCACCGGCTACCACCTGGCCGACGCCCCCGGCCCGCTGGACCGGGCTGCCCTGGAGCGCCTCGACGCCTGGTGGCGGGCGGCCAACTACCTCGCCGTGGGACAGATCTACCTGATGGACAACCCGCTCCTGGACCGGCCCCTCCGGCCCGGGGACGTCAAGCCCCGCCTGCTCGGCCATTGGGGCACCACCCCGGGGCTCAACCTGATCTACGCCCACGCCAACCGCTGCATCGTCGAGCGGGACCTCGACGCGGTGTACGTCATGGGCCCCGGCCACGGCGGCCCCGGGCCCAACGCCTGCGCCTGGCTGGAGGGCACCTACAGCGAGGTGTACCCGTCCATCCGCCGGGACCGCCAGGGCATGGGCCGGCTGTTCCGCCAGTTCTCGTTCCCCGGCGGGGTGCCGTCCCACGTGGCACCCGACACCCCCGGCTCGTTCCACGAGGGCGGCGAGCTGGGCTACTCGCTGCTCCACGCCTTCGGAGCGGCGCTCGACCACCCCGGCCTGACGGTGTTCTGCGTGGTCGGCGACGGGGAGGCCGAGACCGGCCCCCTGGCTGCCAGCTGGCACGCCAACAAATTCCTCAATCCCCGCCGGGACGGCGCCGTGCTGCCCATCCTGCACCTCAACGGGTACAAGATCGCCAACCCCACCCTCCTCGCCCGCATCCCCGAGGAGGACCTGGACCACCTGCTCCGCGGCTACGGCTACGACCCGGTGACGGTCACCGTGGAGCTGGACACCAACCCGGCGGAGGCCCACCAGCGCATGGCCGCCGCCCTGGACCGCTGCCTCGACCGCATCGCCTCGATCAAGGAGGGCGCCGGCGGCCCCGGCTCCGACGGGGTGCCGGTCCGCTGGCCCATGATCGTCCTGCGCTCCCCCAAGGGCTGGACCGGGCCCCGCACCGTCGACGGCCAGCAGGTCGAGGGCACGTTCCGGGCCCACCAGGTGCCCATCGCGGCGGCCAGGACCGACGACGGGCACCGGGCCGCCCTCGAGCAGTGGATGCGTTCCTACCGCCCCGGGGAGCTGTTCGACCGTAACGGGGCGCCGGTCCCCACCCTGCTCGGCTTCCCGCCCCGGGGGGACCGGCGCATGAGCGCCAACCCGGTGGCCAACGGCGGCCGGCTGATGGTCGACCTGGAGTTGCCGGACTTCCGCCGCCACGCCGTGGACGTGCCCCGGCCGGGGGCCGGCGCCCACGAGGCCACCCGGGTGCTCGGCGAGTGGATCCGGGACGTGATCGCCGCCAACCCGCACAACTTCCTGCTGTTCGGCCCCGACGAGGTGGTCTCCAACCGGCTGGGCGCCGTCTTCGAGGTCACCGGGAGGGAGTGGATGGCCGAGACCCGGCCCGGCGACGACCACCTCGAGCGCGACGGGCGGGTGGTCGAGGTGCTGTCCGAGCACCTGTGCCAGGGCCTGCTGGAGGGCTACCTGCTGAGCGGCCGGCACGGGATGTTCACCTGCTACGAGGCCTTCATCCACATCGTCGACTCCATGTTCAACCAGCACGCCAAGTGGCTGGAGTCGGCGTCGGCGCTGCCGTGGCGGCGGCCGGTGGCGTCGCTCAACTACCTGCTCACCTCCCACGTGTGGCGCCAGGATCACAACGGGGCGACCCACCAGGACCCCGGATTCCTGGACGTGGTGATGAACAAGAAGCCCTCGGTGGTCCGGGTGTACCTCCCGCCCGATACCAACTGCCTGCTGTCCACCGCGGACCACTGCCTGCGCAGCCGCCAGTACGTCAACGTCATCGTGGCCGGCAAGCAGCCCGCCCTGGACTTCCTCGGCATGGACGACGCCGTCGCCCACTGCGCCCGCGGCATCGGGGTGTGGGACTGGGCCGGCTCCGAAGTGACAGGCGAGCTGCCGGATCTGGTGCTGGCCTGCGCCGGTGAGATCCCCACCCTGGAGGCGCTGGCCGCCGCCGACCTGATCCGCCGCCACCTGCCGGAGCTGCGGGTGCGCTTCGTCAACGTGGTGGACCTGATGCGCCTGCTCCCCGAATCCGAGCACCCGCACGGCCTGGGCGACGCCGAGTTCGACGCCCTGTTCACCGCCGACCGCCCGGTGATCTTCGCCTTCCACGGCTACCCGTGGCTGGTGCACCGCCTGACATACCGGCGCACCAACCATCACAACATCCACGTGCGCGGCTACAAGGAGAACGGCACCACCACCACCCCGTTCGACATGGTGATGCTCAACGACCTGGACCGCTACCACCTGGTGATGGACGCCATCGACCGGATCCCCGGCCTGGGCCCCCGGGCCGCCCGGGTGCGCCAGGAGATGTTCGACGCCCGGCTCCGGGCCCGGGAGTGGACCCGGGTGCACGGCGAGGACCACCCCGACGTGGCGGGCTGGACCTGGCCCGGCCGGCCCGGGGCCTGATCGCCGGGCCGGACGGTCGGCAGCCCGGCGCCGGTTCCCGTCCCCGGGAGTTCCGGCCCCCACCGCCCGTCCCTCCCATCCCGCCGATCAGGGCCTTCGGTCCCGGTTTTTACGGGACTTTGTGCTCTGACGCACAAGGGCGGTCGGCCGGAAGATGGACGCGTCATACGAGAACGGAGCGACAGCGGAACCCCACCCTGTCGAGCCAAAGGAGCCCCAAAATGCGTCGCAAGACCTTCGACATTCTGCTCACCACCGGCGGTCTGGTCCTTGCCATCGTGCTGATAGCGGCCGGATCACTTCTGCTGTGGGGGCACAACTTCGCCAACTCCAACGTGCGCAGCCAGCTGGCCCAGCAGCAGATCTTCGTCCCGGCCGCCGGCAGCCAGGCGCTGGCCAGCCCCAAGATCGGCCCCTACCTCAACCAGTACGCCGGCCAGGAGGTCCTGAGCGGTCCGGCCGCCAAGGCCTACGCCGACCACTTCATCGCCGTCCACCTGTCCGAGATGCCCTACGGCGGGGTCTACAGCAAGGTCAGCGCCGCCGCCCAGGCCCAGCCGAACAACGCCTCGCTCAAGGCGGCCCAGACCACCATCTTCCAGGGCACCACGCTGCGCGGCCTGCTGCTCGAGGCCTACGCCTTCTGGGAGATGGGTCAGATCGCCTTGATCGCCGCCATCGTCAGCTTCGCCGGCGCGGCGGTGATGCTGGTGCTGACCGCCCTGGGCTTCTGGCACCTGCGCCGGGTCGACCCGGCCGAGGAGCTCATGAGCCAACGCCTGGGGACCGGCTCGCCGGCCATGGTCTGATCCCTGCTGCGGGCTCCGGCCCGTGAGCGGGCTGCACCCGAGCGGCCCGGGAGGCGACTCCCGGGCCGCTTTTTCCGTGTCCGGGAGTCCGATGCTTTCCCCCCGCAACCGGACGAAAGGGGGATACTTTTGGCCTCATGAGCGGCGCGGAGCAACCGTGACGGGTGACCACACTGCGCTGGCGGTGATCCTGGCCCTCGGAGCGGCGGCCGGGTTCGGCGTGTCCAACGTGACCCAGATGGATGCGGTGCGCCGCCAGCCGGCCACCCGCCTGGCGTCCGCCCGGGGCCACATCGACGCCGGGGTGGTGGTGCGGGCCGCCCGCGAGCCGCTGTGGCTGATCGGGCTGGCCGCCTCCATCGTCGGCTTCGGGCTGGAGGCCACCGCCCTGTCGATGGCCCCCGTGGTGCTGGTCCAGCCCCTGATCGTGGCCGAGCTGCCCTTCGCCCTGCCCCTCGCCGCCTTCGTCGCCGGCCGGCGCCTGGGCCAGCGGGAGTGGACCGGGATCCTCCTGGTCACGGCCGGCCTGGTGGCGGTGGTCACGACCATCCGTCCCAACGACAGTCTCATCGCCGGCGGTGGGCTGCGGTGGTTGATCCTGTTCGGGTCGGTGGGCCTGCTGGTGGTGGCCCTGGTGGCGGTGGCCGGCCGGTCCAGCGGGCTGGCCCGGACCACCGGGCTGGCCGCCGCCGCCGGCGCCACCTTCGGCCTGCTGTCGGTGGTGACCAAGGCCACCACCCAGGACTTCGCGTCCCACGGTCTGGGGGCGCTGGTCACCTGGCAGCCGTGGGCGCTGGCCGTCATCGGCCTGGTGGGGATGTCCCTGGCCCAGAACGCCTACCGGGCCGGGCCGCTCGCCGTGTCCCTGCCGCTGCTCGACGTCGGCGAACCGTTCGTCGGTTCGCTGATCGCCATCCTGGCCTTCGGTGAGCAGCTGGGGGACTTCGGGCCGATCGGCCTGTCCGTTTTCGTGCTCGGCATCGTGTGCATCTGCGCCGGGGTGGCGGTGCTGGACCGCTCACCGTTGGTGCAGGCGGCCCAGGCGGCGCGGACCCGGGCCGCCCTGGATTCGGAGCCGTCCTTCGACCGCTGCCCCTGACAGCCGGTCGGCACCGGGGGCGGCTCCCGGCCGATGACGGGTGGGGCGGCGGGCCGGAGCTCAGCCGGCGACGGTGACCAGCGTCCCGATGGTCAGGGACGGCCAGATGTGCTGGCCGACGGCGTAGGGGATCTCGACGCAGCCCAGGCTCTGGGGTGAGCCGTACGCGGCGCGGGCTATGTAGTGGATGGCGTCACCGCCGTTGAAGTAGGCCACCCACGCCACCGGGTCGGCGTATTTGGAGCCGTCGGGGTTCTTGCCTTTCATCACCTGCGTGGCCAGCCGCTCGTACACCGGGAAGGTGCCGTCGGCGGTCGGGGCCTGGGGGATGCCGGTGTTGGCCCGGCTGGTGGAGATGAGGGTGCCGTCGTGCCACACCCTCAACGTCTCCGGCAGGGCCTTGGTCGCCAGAGCGTAGGTGTAGCCGTGCTGGTTCTTGGGCGGGGAGGCGCTGGACGTGGCCGCCAGCAGCGCCGCCCACACGTGGGGTCCGGCGACCCCGTCGGTGGTCAGGCCGTGGTCGGCTTCGAAGGCCATCACCGCCCCCTTGGTCATCACCGTGTACTGCCCCTGCGACCAGGCCGCGGTCAGAGTGGCGGGGGGTGACGTCCAGGTCCACGAGAACTGCCCGGTGGGGGGCTGGAACACCGATCGGGCCAGGCTCTCCGCCGGCTGGCCCGGGGACGGGCTCCAGTTGAGAGGCAGGTAGCCCAGCTGGGCCAGCAGCTGCTGCAGCCTGAGGGTGGAGCCCGCCTGGGTGGTGAACGACCAGCTGTGGGCCGCTCCCGCCGGGGAGCCGGCCGTGGACCGCAGACCGGCGGGCACGGTGACGGTGTAGGTGGTGGACGGAGCGAAGGCGTCGGTGGGGGTGAACACCAGGCGGTCCCCCGAGGCGTTCCACCGGCCGGCCACGGCCGGCGAGATGGTGGGCAGCCCGGACGCGGTGTCGACCGGGCTGTTGGTGGCCAGGACGACGGTGGACGCCCCGCTGACCCCGGTTGCGCCGGCGGCCGGCGTGAG
Organism: Acidimicrobiales bacterium; assembly: GCA_035702985.1. Classification (GTDB taxonomy): domain Bacteria; phylum Actinomycetota; class Acidimicrobiia; order Acidimicrobiales; family Palsa-688; genus JAKAXG01. Next base: position 41,837 of record DASSZD010000020.1, on the reverse strand, counting down.
GGCGGAGACCTGGAGGGGCAGCCGGGGCGCGGTGGTGGTCGTGGTGGCCGGGGCGAGCGTGGTGGACCCTCCGGAGCTCCCGCTGGCCGCGCTGGCGGCGGGTTGGGGGCGCAGGGCGATGGCCGCCCCGCCGGCCCCCAGGGCGGCCACCACCACGGTGCCGGTGGCGATGGGGACGAAGTGGCGCGGGCGCCCGAAATGCTTTGCCATACGAACCGCTTCTACCCTAAGCATCCCGACGCTCACAGTGGCAGCAGGATCTGCTTTCTTCAGCTGGGCTTCAGGTGGCGCCGGAGCCGCCACCGGCGCTGGTGCAGGGCGTGCCCGCGGCGTACGGCCGGCCGGTCAGGAGAAGCCGGCCACCCGGTGGGGCACGTAGGGCTCCTCCAGCCGGGCGACCTCCTCCTCCGACAGCTCCAGCTCGGTGGCCGCCACCGCGTCCTCGAGGTGGTTGGGCTTGGTCGCCCCGATTATGGGGGCGGTGACCGACGGCTTGGCCAGCATCCAGGCCAGAGCCACCTGGGCCCGGGGGACGCCGCGTTCGGCCGCCACCTCGGCCACCCTGGCCACCACGGTCCGGTCCGACGATCCGGGATCGTAGAGCCGGCTCCCGAAGGCATCGGTCTCCGACCGGCGGGTGGACTCGTCCCAGTCACGGGTGAGCCGGCCCCGGGCCAGAGGGCTCCACGGGATCACGCCGATGCCCTCCTCGGCGCACAGCGGGAGCATCTCCCGCTCCTCCTCCCGGTAGAGCAGGTTGTAGTGGTTCTGCATACTCACGAAGCGGGTCCAGCCGTGCCTCTCGGCCAGGTGGAGGGCCTTGGCGAACTGCCAGGCGTACATGGACGAGGCCCCGATGTAGCGGGCCTTGCCCGCCCTGACCACGTCGTGGAGGGCTTCGAGGGTCTCCTCGATGGGGGTGGAGCGGTCGAAGCGGTGGATCTGGTACAGGTCCACGTAGTCGGTGCCCAGCCGGCGCAGGCTGGCGTCGATCTCCGCCATGATGGCCTTGCGGGACAGGCCCGCCCCGTTGGGTCCCGGCCGCATCCGGCCGTGCACCTTGGTGGCGATCACCACCTCCTCCCGGTTGGCGAAATCCCGCAGGGCCCGCCCCAGGAACTCCTCGCTGGAGCCCACCGAATAGACGTTGGCCGTGTCGAAGAAGTTGATGCCGAGCTGCAGGGCCTTCTCGATGAACGGCCGGCTCTCCTCCTCGGCCAGCACCCACGGGTGGCCGCCCCGGGAGGCGTCCCCGTAGCTCATGCACCCCAGGCAGATGCGTGACACCTCGAGGCCGGTGCGGCCCAACTTCACGTACTCCACGTGCTCACTCTCCTGACGTCACGAAGTCGATCAAGGACTCGACGGCACCGACCAGCGCCGGTTCCAGGTCGGCGTAGCTACCCACCCGGGACAGCAGCCGCTTCCAGAGGCGCCCGGGAACCGGCTCTCCGAGGGCAGCGCAGATGCCCTTCTTCCACGGGCGGCCGGGCGGTATGACCGGCCACGCCGCGATGCCGATCACGCCCGGCCGGATCGCCTGCCAGACGTCCACGAACGGCGTGCCCCTGATGAGGACGTCGGGCCCCTCGAGGGAGGCGGCGATGCGGGACTCCTTGCTGCGGGGGACCAGGTGGTCTACCAGCACGCCGAGGCGGGCGTCGGGGCCGGGCCGGTAGCGATCGATGACCGCTCCCAGGTGGTCGATGCCGTCGAGGAGCTCCACGACCACGCCCTCCACCCGCAGGTCGTCGCCCCACACCTTCTCCACCAGCTCGGCGTCGTGGACCCCCTCCACCAGGATGCGACCGGCCCGGGCCACCCGGGCCGGGGTGTCCCTGACCGCGATCGAACCGGAGGCCGTGCGGGCCGGCCCGGAGGCGGCCGGTCTGGGGGCGGGACGGACCAGCGTCACCGTCTCGCCTTTGAGCGAGAACGACCCGCGGTGCAGGCTGAACAGCCTCTCCATCCCGGTGTTGGGCGAGCGGAGCATCACGGCCCCCTGCTCGAAGCCCACCACCTTGCCGGTGAAGCGGCTCCCCAGATGGGTGACGAGCAGGCCGGTCACGGCCTCCACCTCCCGGTAGGCCCGGCCCGACCTCCACGGCCCGTCCACCGGGCCCGACAGGATGCCCGGTCCCATGCGTTCAACCACGGCCGGCCACGCTACCCGCCCCGGGGCCGGGGATCGGGACCCCGGGTCGGTTGCCGGCCGGCATCAGGGCCCGGCTCAGCCGCCGGCCGGCGCCGGGTCCCCGGGTCGATTGCCGGCCAGGCCTATGGCCCGGCACCAGATGTCGGTCATGGTCTGCACCGCCCGGTCGTCCTCGAACGGCTCGCCCAGCAGGTGGCGCACCTCGGCGAAGTTCTCGACCATGCCGCACAGCATGGCGGCCGTCAGGCCGGCGTCGAGACCCGGGTCGGCCCGCCCCGCCTCCTGCAGCTGGCGCAGGCCGCGCGCCGCCCGCTCCACGAACGCCCGGCGCGACGCCTGGCGCCGGCTGCGGAACTCCGGGCTGATGGAGGCGACCTGGATGACCACCGAGTAGAGCCCGGCGTGGCGGGCCAGGGCCTGCACGTAGAGCCGGTTGGCGGCCTCGATGCGGGCCCGGGGATCGGATCCGGCCACGTCGCCCACGTGGGACTGCTGGTAGAGCTCGTCGATCAGAACGTCGGCCACCTCCCGGAAGATGGCGTCCTTGGAGTCGAAATAGGTGTAGAAGGTGCCGATGGCCACCTCGGCCCGGGCCGCGATGTCGGCGATGCGGGCGTCGACGAAGCCGTCCCGCTCGAAGATCCCGGCCGCCGCCCTGACCAGCGCGGCCCGGGTGCGCCGGCCGCGGGGGGTCAGCCCGGGCTCGGCCGCTACGGTCACGCCCCCGGATCCCGGGGCAGGCCCAGCACCCATTCCGCCACGATGTTGCGCTGCACCGCCCAGGTGCCGCCCCCGATGGTCAGCGCCGGGGAGAACAGCCACCCGTAGTGCCAGACCCGCTCCACCCCCGGGCACAGGCCCTCGGCGAAGCGGATCTCGGTGGCCCCGCCCCGGCTGCGGGCCGGCAGCTCCCCCACCGGCCCGGAGCCGGCCAGGAGGCCGGCCGTCCCGGCCAGCGCCTTGGCCGCCTCCATGACGTGCTGGCCGTGCTCGTCGGCCATGAGCTTCTGCACCGAGGCCTCAGGGCCGGGGGTGCGCCCCGACAGGCGGGCCGTGAGGCTCCGCAGCCTGATCAACCGGAGCACCTCACCCTCGATCCAGGTGCGGGCCAGCTGCTGGCGCAGCAGCGGGTCGCCCACCCCACCCGACCGGCGGGCCAGGCCGATCAGGTCGGCGGCCGACGGTCCGCTCCCCCACAGGGCCCCGCCGCTGGAGAGCGAGACCCTCTCGTTGGCCAGCGTGGCCTTGGCCAGGCGCCAGCCGTCATCGACCTCCCCGACCAGGCAGTCGGCCGGCAGCCGGGCGTCCTCGAAGAACACCTGGTTGAACGAGTGGGCCCCGGTCATGTCCACGATCGGCGTCATGGAGATGCCGGGCGTGTCCATGGGGCAGATGAAGTAGGAGATCCCCTTGCGTTTCGGGGCGTCCGGGTTGGTGCGGGCCAGGAGGATGCCGAACCGGGCCAGGTGACCGCCGCTGGTCCAGATCTTGGAGCCGTTGACCACCCACTCGTCCCCGTCGCGCACCGCCCGGGTGGTGAGCGACGCCAGGTCCGACCCGGCGTCGGGCTCGCTGAACAGCTGGCACCAGAACTCCTCCCCGGAAAGGGCCGGCATCAGGTAGCGCTCCTTCTGGGCGTCGGTGCCGGCCATGAGGATGGTGGGCGCAGCCCAGCCGATGCCGATGGGGTTGGCCGGTCGGGACACCCCGGCCCGGGCGAACTCCTCGTCGATGATGAGCTGGTGCACCGGGTCGGCGTCGAGACCGTAGGGAGCCGGCCAGTGGGGAACCACCCACCCGGCCCGGGCCAGGTCCCGCCCGCTGGGCTCGGGGTGGTCGGCCAGCCAGGACCGCACGGCCAGGCGCCTGGGGTCGTCCTCGGCGGCGATATCGAAGTCCATCCGTACAGCCCTCCCCTCGGGTCGGCGCTTGCAACCGGGCGGCGCCCGGGTTATGTTGCGCCTATCTGAACCCGACGTCAAGTTCGGGCTCGGGTTCCGGGACGGATCGCCTCAGGGGGAGAGATGCTGTTCAGCGACGATCATGCGGCCTTCCGCCAGTCCGTCCGGGGGGTGCTGGAGCGGGAGGTCACCCCCCACGCCGACGAGTGGGAGGAAGCCGGTTCCTTCCCGGCCCACACCGTGTTCAAGGCCCTGGGCTCGGCCGGGCTGCTGGGCCTGGAGTACGACCCGGCCTACGGCGGTCAGGGCGCCGATCACTCCTACACCGTGATCCTGGGCGAGGAGATGGGGCGTATGGGCTGTGCCGGCGTGGCCATGGCCGTATCGGTCCAGACCGACATGGCCACCCCGTCGTTGCACCGCTTCGGCACCGACGAGCTCAAACAGAGGTTCCTGGCCCCGGCCCTGAGGGGCGAGTCGGTGGCCTCCATCGCCGTGACCGAACCCGACGCCGGCTCCGACGTGGCCGCCATCCGCACCCGGGCGGTGCGCGACGGCGACGAGTGGGTCATCAACGGGGCCAAGCTGTACATCACCAACGGCACCCAGGCCGACTGGCTGTGCCTGCTGGCCCGCACCTCCGACGAGGGCGGCTACCGGGGCATGTCCCAGATCGTGTTCCCCACCGCCACCCCGGGGTTCTCGGTGAGCCGCAAGCTCAACAAGCTGGGGAACCGCTGCTCCGACACCGCCGAGCTGTCGTTCGTGGACGCCCGGGTGCCGGTCGCCAACACCATCGGCCAGGTGGGCCGGGGCTTCCAGCAGCAGATGGCCCAGTTCCAGAACGAGCGGATGATCGCCGCCTACACCTCCGTCGGCAGCATGCAGGCCGCCCTGGAGCGGACCGCCGGCTACCTGCGCGACAGGCGGGCGTTCGGGGCGCCGCTGCTCGCCAACCAGTACATCCAGTTCAAGCTGGCCGAGCTGGCCGCCGAGGTGGACCTGCTCCGCCAGTACAACTACGCCTGCGCCGAGGCCTACATGGCCGGCCGGGACACCACCCGCTTCGCCACCATCGCCAAGCTCAAGGCCGGCCGGTTGCAGCGGGAGCTGGCGGACACCTGCCTGCAGTTCCACGGGGGTGTCGGCTACATGGACGAGACCTGGGTGTCGCGGTACTTCCGCGACAGCCGGCTCCTGTCCATCGGGGGCGGCGCCGACGAGGTCATGCTCCAGGTCCTGGCCCGGCTCGACGGTTTCACCGCCTGAGGAGCCGACGAGCGTGCCCACCATCGAAGATCTGTGCCGCGACCTGGCCGACGAGCAGCGCTCCCTGGACCGGGTCCTCACCCCCCTGCCGGCGGCCGACTGGTCCCGGCCCACGCCGGCCGCCGGGTGGGACGTCCGCGACAGCCTCAGCCACCTCTGCTTCTTCGAGGAGGCGGCCGCCCTGTCGGTGCGCCATCCGGCCGCCTTCGAGGAGCACCGGCGCCGGCTGCTGGACGGCATGGCGGCGGCGGCCAGCGCCGGGCGCGACACCCCCGACGTGGCCCTGGGCCGCCAGATCGGCGACCCGGCCGACCTGCTCGGGCGCTGGCGGCAGGCCGGGGCGGACTACCGGCAGGCCGTGACCGGGGCGGACCGGCAGGCCCGGGAGTCGGGGCAGAAGCTGCGGATCGCCTGGTACGGCCCGGACATGAGCCCTGCCAGCTTCACCACCGCCCGCCTCATGGAGACGTGGGCCCACGGGGTGGACATCCTCGACGCCCTGGGGCTGCCCCTCGAGGCCACCTCCCGCCTGCGCCACGTCTGCCACATCGGCTACGGCGCCCGGGGGTACTCCTTCGCCGCCCACGGCCAGCAGGACCCGGGGGACCCGGTCCGGCTGGAGGTGCGCGGACCCGGTGGCGAGACCTGGGCGTGGGGTCCCGAGGACGCCGTCGACCGGATCAGCGGGCCGGCCCTCGACGTGGCGCTGGTGTTCGCCCAGCGCCGGCACCGCAGCCGCACCGCAGTCGAGGTCACCGGGCCGGTGGCCGAGCGCTGGATGGCCATCGCCCAGGCGTTCGCCGGGCCGCCCACCGTGACCGCCGCCGACCGCTGACCGGAGCCCGCATGCCCGCACCCGTCCTGCCCACCTCGATCGACACCCGGTCCCCGGACTTCCTGGCCCGGCGGGACGCCATGCAGGGCCTGCTGGAGCAGATGGACGCCCTGATGCGCCAGGCCGCCCTGGGCGGCGGCCCGGCGGCCCAGGAGCGCCACCGGTCCCGGGGCAAGCTGCCGGTCCGGGAGCGCATCAGCCTGCTGCTCGACCCGGACTCGCCGTTCCTCGAGATCAGCCCGCTGGCCGGCTACTACACCGACTACGCGGTGGGCGGGGGCATGGTGTGCGGTATCGGGGTGGTCGAGGGCACCGAGTGCGTGATCCTGGGCAACGATCCCACCGACCTCGGTGGGGCCATGACCGGCGTGTCCATCCGCAAGCTGATGCGGGCCCTGGAGCTGGCCCGCCAGAACCGGCTGCCGTACGTACAGTTCGTCGAATCGGCCGGTGGCGACCTGCGGGGCATCGGCGCCGGCGACGACCCCGAGGCGGTCATGCGCCGCAACCTCACCCATTTCGCCGAGAGCGGCCGCATGTTCCATGACATCACCGAGCTGTCCGCCCTGGGGATACCGACGGTGTCGGTCGTGTTCGGCAGTTCCACCGCCGGCGGGGCCTACCAGCCCGGCCTGTCGGACTACAACATCTTCGTCAAGGGCGGGGCCAAGGTGTTCCTGGGGGGGCCGCCGCTGGTCAAGGTGGCTACCGGCGAGGACGCCGGCGACGAGGAGCTGGGCGGGGCCGAGATGCACGCCTCGGTGAGCGGCCTGGCCGACTACCTGGCCGAGGACGAGCGCCACGCCATCCGGATGGCCCGTGATGTGATCGGCCACCTGGGCTGGCGCAAGGCGGGCCCGGGCCCGTCGGACGCCGACCCCGACCCGCCCCGCTGGGACCCCGAGGAGCTGCTCGGCATCATGCCGGCCGATCTGCGCAGCCCGGTGGACGCCCGGGAGGTCATAGCCCGGGTGGTGGACGGCAGCCGGTTCGAGGAGTTCAAGCCCCGCTACGGGTCCACGCTCGTGACCGGCTGGGCCCGGGTCCACGGCTTCCAGGTGGGCGTGCTGGCCAACAACGGGGTGCTGTTCTCCGACTCGGCCCAGAAGGCCGCCCAGTTCATCCAGCTGTGCAACCAGACGTCCACCCCGCTGGTGTTCCTGCAGCACATAACCGGCTACATGGTCGGCCGGGACTACGAGCGGGGCGGGATAGTCAAACACGGCAGCCAGATGATCAACGCCCTGTCCAACTCCACGGTGCCCCACATAACCGTCATCCTCGGTGCCAGTTACGGGGCCGGCAACTACGGAATGGGGGGCCGGGCGTTCGACACCCGGTTCGTGTTCCTGTGGCCCACCGCCAAGATCGCCATCATGGGCCCCAAGCAGATGGCCGGGGTGATGTCCATCGTCCGCCGGGAGCAGGCGGCCCGCCGGGGGCGGCCGGTCGACGAGGACACCGAGGCGGCCCTGACGGCGGCCGTGGAGGAGTTCGCCGAGGCCCAGTCCCTCGGCCTGTACGCCACCGGCCGGGTGGTCGACGACGGGATGATCGACCCCAGGGACACCAGGACGGTGCTGGCCATGGCCCTGTCGGCCTGCCATTCCGCCCCGGTGCAGGGCGCCGCCGGCTTCGGGGTGTTCCGGCTGTGAACCGACCGGACCGGGCCCCGGTCGGCGGCGGGGTCCGGGGGGAGGCACGGTGATCAGGACCCTGCTGGTGGCCAACCGGGGGGAGATCGCCCGGCGGGTCTTCCGCACCGCCGCGCTGATGGGGATACGCACCGTCGCCGTGTACTCCGAAGGCGACCGCCACATGCCCCACGTGGCCGAGGCGGACCGGGCGGTGGCCCTGCCCGGCAGGGACGCGGCGGCCACCTATCTCGACATCGAAGCCCTGCTGGCGGCGGCGGTGGAGTCGGGGGTGGACGCCGTGCACCCCGGCTACGGGTTCCTGTCCGAGAACGCCGGCTTCGCCCGGGCGGTGATCGCCGCCGGGCTCACCTGGGTGGGCCCGCCGCCCGAGGTCATCGACGCCATGGGCGACAAGTTGGCGGCCAAGCGGCTGATGGAGGCGGCCGGCGTCCCGGTGCTCCCCACCTGGGACCCGGACGGATCGGCCGGCGACACCATCGACTTCCCGGTGCTGGTCAAGGCCACCGCCGGCGGTGGAGGCAAGGGGATGCGGGTGGTGTCCGCCCGCGACGAGCTGCCCGAGGCGGTGGCGGCGGCCCGACGCGAGTCGCGTGCCGCGTTCGGCGACGACCGGGTGTTCCTGGAGCGCCTGGTCACCTCCGCCCGTCACGTGGAGATACAGGTGCTGGCCGACGACCACGGCCACACCATCCACTGCTTCGAACGTGAGTGCTCGATCCAGCGCCGCCACCAGAAGATCATCGAGGAGGCCCCGTCCCCGGCACTGGCGCCGGACCTGCGGGAGCGGATGGGGTCGGCGGCCGTCGCCGCCGCCCGGGCGGTGGGCTACCGCAGCGCCGGCACGGTGGAGTTCGTGCTGGAGCCCGACGGCCATTTCTGGTTCCTGGAGGTGAACACCCGCCTGCAGGTGGAACACCCGGTGACGGAGGCCGTCACCGGACTGGACCTGGTTCGTGAGCAACTGCGGATCGCCGACGGCGAGCCCATATCGGTGTCGCCCCCGGACCTCGCCATGGTGGGCCACGCCATCGAGGTGCGTCTCTACGCCGAGGACCCGGCCAACGGGTTCCTACCGGCTACCGGCACGCTGGTGGACTTCCGCCCGGCCCCGGCGCCGGCCGTCCGGTGGGACTCGGGGGTGGAGACGGGCAGCCAGGTCGGCGTGGAGTTCGACCCGATGCTGGCCAAGGTGATCTCGCACGCCCCTACCCGGGCGGAGGCGGCGGGCCGCCTGGCCCTGGCCCTGGAACGCAGCTGCATCCGGGGTGTCCGCACCAACCGGGACTTCCTGGTCAACGTGCTGCGCAGCCCGGAGTTCCTGGCCGGCGACACCACCACCGACTTCATCGGGCGGGTCGGGCCGGCCCTGGACCGCAGCCCGTCCGCCGGCGACCGCAGCCTGGCCGCTACCGCCGCCTGCCTGGCCCTGCGCCACCTCTCCCGCCTGTCGACCCCGGTCCTGCGCAGCCTGCCGGCCGGGTGGCGCAACAGCGTGATGCCCGCCGAGCGGGTGGAGCTGCGGTCGGGGGAATCCGATCTCGTCGTCGAGTACCGCTCCGGGCGGGACGGCGAGGTGGAGTTCGCCATCGGGGACTGGTCCGCAGTCGTAACCGGGGCGGCGGCGGTCGCCACCAGGGCGGCGGGCGCCGGGAACGGGAACCGCCTGGACGTCTTCTTCGAGGCGGAGGGGCAGGCGCACCGCTTCGATGTGGTGGTGCACGGGTCCCGGGTGTACGCCCAGGGGCCGGCCGGCGACCTGGCCTTCGAGGTCCTGCCCCGCTTCCCGGCCCCGGCCGGGGCCGTCCCCGAGGGTGGCCTGGTGGCTCCGATGCCCGGCCGGGTCCTGACCGTCGACGTGGAATCGGGGCAGGCGGTGGAGACCGGCCGGCTGCTGATGGTGATCGAGGCCATGAAGATGGAGCACCGGGTCACCGCTCCCTACGACGGGCGGGTGGCGGAGATCCGGGCCGGGGCCGGCGACCAGGTCAGCGGGGGCGATCTGCTGGTGGTCCTGGAGGCAGCCGAGGGGTCGGCGTCGTGAACCGTCCGGCCATCCGCATCGCCAACTGCAGCGGGTTCTACGGCGACCGGCTCTCAGCGGCCCGGGAGATGGTGGACGGGGGCCCCATCGACGTCCTCAGCGGGGACTGGCTGGCCGAGCTGACCATGCTGATCCTGGCCAAGAACCAGCTGCGCGACCCGGCCTCGGGTTACGCCCGCACGTTCGTCACCCAGATGGAACAGGTGATGGGCGACTGCCTGGAGCGGGGCATCAAGGTGGTGTCCAACGCCGGCGGCCTGTCCCCCCGGGGTTGCGCGGCGGCGGTGCAGGAGGTGGCCGAACGGCTGGGCCTGTCGCCGGTGATCGCCTACGTGGAAGGCGACGACCTGATGCCCCGCCTGGAGGAGCTGCGCGCCGCCGGCGTGGAGCTGGCCCACATGGACACCGGGCAGCCGCTCGGGTCCCGCCCGGTCCTCACCGCCAACGCCTACCTGGGGGGCTGGGGCATCGCCGAGGCCCTGGCCCGGGGCGCCGACATCGTCATCACCGGGCGGGTCACCGACGCCGCCCTGGTGGTCGGGCCGGCCGCCTGGCACCACGGGTGGGACCGCCGGGACTGGGACGCCCTGGCCGGGGCGGTGGTGGCCGGCCACGTGATCGAGTGCGGGGCCCAGGCGACCGGGGGCAACTACGCCTTCTTCCGGGAGGTGCCCGGCCTGGACCATCCCGGCTTCCCGATCGCCTGCGTGGAGGCCGACGGGTCGTCGGTGATAACCAAGCATCCCGGTCACGGCGGGCAGGTGTCGGTGGGCACGGTCACGGCCCAGCTGCTGTACGAGATCGGCCCGCCCGGTTACGCCAACCCCGACGTCACGGCCCGCTTCGACACCATCCGGCTGGAGCAGCAGGGACCGGACCGGGTGCGCATCTCCGGGGTGCGGGGCGTAGCGCCCCCGGCCACCACCAAGGTGGCGCTCAACTACCAGGGCGGGTGGCGGTCCACCACCACGCTGTACCTGACCGGGCTCGACATCGAGGCCAAGGCCGCCCTGGTGGAAGCCGCCCTGTGGCGGTCGGTGCCCGGCGGGCGGGAGTCGTTCGCCTCGGTGGACGTCTCGCTGTCGCGTACGGACCGGCTGGACCCGGCCACCAACGAGGAGGCCACCGCCGCCCTGCGCATCACCGTCAAGGACCCCGACGAGCGCAAGGTCGGCCGGGCCTTCTCCGGCCGGGTGACCGAGCTGGCCCTGGCCTCCTATCCCGGGCTGTACGGCGGGGGGCTCACCGCCGGGGCGTCGGCGTACGGGGTGTACTGGCCGGCGGTGGTCCCGGCGTCGCTGGTGTGGCAGGAGGTGGTCCTGCCCGCCCGCCGCACCGTGGTGGACCCGGTGACCGGGCCCGGCCCGGACCCGGCCGGCGGGCCCGGTGTGCAGACGGCCGGCGGGCCCGGTGTGCAGACGGCCGGCGAGCCTCCGGCGGGGGCAGGGGGCGACGCCGGCTCTGCCGGGACGGGTTCGGGCCCGACCCGCCGGGCCCCGCTCGGCCTGCTGTTCGGCGCCCGGTCGGGGGACAAGGGCGGCAACGCCAACCTGGGCGTCTGGGCCCGGACCGACCCGGCCTACGCCTGGCTGTCCGCATGGTTGACGGCCGACCGCCTGCGCGAGCTGCTGCCCGAGATCGCCGGCCTGGCGGTGCAACGCTACGAGCTGGCCAACCTGCGGGCCCTCAACTTCGTGGTGGTCGGCCTGCTCGGTGAAGGGGTGGCGTCCAGCACCAGGATGGACGCCCAGGCCAAGAGCCTGGGCGAGTGGTGGCGGGCCCGCCACGCCGACATCCCGGAGTCGCTGTTCGCCTGAGGTCCCCGGGCCCCGCTACTGGATCACGGCGGCCAGGGCATCCAGGTGCAGCCCCATCCGGCGGCGGGCCAGGTCCAGGTCGCCGGCGGTCACCGCCGACGCGATCCCGGAGTGGGCCCGCAGGATCTCCGCCCTGATCTGATCGAGGGCCATCGGCGCCAGGCGCTCCACCTGATGGAGGCGGCTGAGGCGGATCAGCACCAGCGCCACCAGCTCCAGCACCCGGTTGCCGGCGACCGCCGCCAGGGCGGCGTGCAGGTCGTGGATGGTCTCGGACCGTTCCTCCTCGCCGCTCGACTTCTCCCGGGTCAGGGCCTCGGAGATGCGGGCCGCCCCCTGCGGGTCGCTGCGCTCCACCGCCAGGGCCACGATCACCATCTCCACCGCGCTGCGCAGCTCGCTCAGCTTGGACAGGGCCATGCCCTGGCGGGCCAGGTAGATGGCCACCACGTCGGTGACCGCCCCCGGGTCGGGTTCCACCACGAACAGCCCCCCGCCGGGACCCCGGCGCATGGCGGCGATGCGGTGGTACTCGAGCAGGCGGACCGCCTCGCGCAGCACCGCCCGGCTGGCCTTCTCCTTCTCGATCAACTCGGCCTCGGTGCCGATCAGGTCGCCGGGCTGCAGGCCGTTGACCACCACGGTCCGGGCCAGCTCCCGGGCGATGGTCTCGGCCCGCTTCCCGGTGCCGGGCGAGTCGGTGAGGATGTGGTCGGGCAGGATCTGCCGGGTGGTGCGCCGGCGGCGCAGGAACTCGGCCTCCGCCTCCAGGTGCACCCGCATCCGCCGGCGGGCGGTGGGGGCGTCGCCGTCCAGGATGGCCTCGGCTATGCGGGAGTGGGCGTGGACGATCTCCGAGGTCTTGCCGAAGCTCTTCCAACCGTGGGAGTAGAGGGTGGCCACCCGGTGGACCACCTCCACGAACAGCCACAGGGCGGCGTTCTGGCTGCAGGAGGCGACCAGCGTGTGCAGGGCCCGGGGGTCGGCGCGGCGGGCGGGGTGCTCGCTCTCCAGGAACTCCTGCAGGCGGGGCCGGTCGGCGTCGGACAGGCGCTGGGCGGCCAGGGCGGCGGCCATCTCCTCGAGCAGGATGCGGGCCTCGAACACCTCGTCCAGGCGGGCGTCGACGCGCAGCAGGTACAGCATCACCGCGTCGATGACCGCCTCCATGGTCGGCTCGGTGATCACCAGGCCGCCGCCCGGCCCCCGCCGGGTGCGGGCCACCTCCTGGTGCTCCAGCAGCCGGACCGCCTCCCGGAACACGGCCCGGCTCACCTGGTAGCGCTCGAGGAGCTCCAGCTCCGCTCCGAGCACCTCCCCCACCGGCCAGCCCATGTCCATCACGTCCTCGACGATCCGGTCGGCGAGCCGGGCCGCCCGCTTGGCGTTGGAGCCCGGTCCGGGGCGGGTCGGCAGCCCGTTGTGGACCAGGTCCTCCGGTGCGAGCACGCGGTCAGAGTACATCTGCACCGGAGGACCTTCGGCGGAGGCGGACGGGACCGGCAGGCCGCTCAGCTGCCGGCGGCAGGCTCCGGCTCGGTGCCGGCCAGGTCCAGGGCCGGGACCGGGGCGCCCTCCAGATCCACCGTGTAGTCCTCCCGCTGGGTGATGTCCGCACCGGTGCTGGAAGGCCAGGCCCGCAGCGCCACCGTGACGACGATGGCCACTATCAGGTTGATGACCACGGCGGTCAGGCCGATGTAGCCGGTCTGGCCGATCAGCGGGATCTTGGCCGTGGCCCCGGCGAAGTGGTGCACCGTCGGCGACGACACGCCGTAGGCCTCGTAGCTGCCGTACACCATGCCGACCAGCCAGCCGGCCAGCAGCGCCCACCGGTGCAGCCACCGGGTGAACAGCCCGATGGCGATGGCCGGGAACGTCTGCAGGATCCAGATCCCTCCGAGCAGCTGCAGGTTGATGGCGTTCTGGGTGTTGAGGCCGAGCACGAACGCCAGCGCCCCGAACTTGACCACCAGCGACACCAGCTTGGACACCGCCGCCTCCTCCGAACGGCTGGCGTCGGGGCGGAACACGTCCCGGTAGATGTTGCGGGTGAACAGGTTGGCGGCGGCGATGGACATGATGGCGGCCGGCACCAGCGCCCCGATGGCCACCGCCGCGTAGGCCACCCCGGCGAACCAGCTGGGGAACATCTGGCGGAACAGCAGCGGGGCCACCAGCCTGCTGTTGGTGGTGTGCACCCCCGAGGCGATGGCCATGTACCCGAGCAGGGCCACGAACGCCAGCAGCAGCGAGTACAGCGGCAGGGCCACGGTGTTGCGGCGGACCGTCTCACGGTGCTGGGAAGCAAGTACCCCGGTCACGGAGTGCGGGTACATGAACAGGGCCAGGGCCGAGCCCAGCGCCAGGGTGCCGTAGGCCCAGTACGACTTGGGGCCGGGCAGCAGGGCGAACGTGGACGCCTTGTGCTTGGCCGCAGCCGCCGCCGACAGCGCCTTGGAGTGGGCCTCGACGGCCGAGAAGATGTGGCCATAGCCCCCGAGCCGGATGGGGATGTAGATGATGGCCACCAGGACCGTCACGTAGATGAGCAGGTCCTTGGCGAAGGCGATCAGGGCGGGGGCCCGCAGCCCGGAAGTGTATGTGTAGGCGGCCAGGATGACGAAGGCGATGATCAGCGGCAGGTCCTTCACGAAGCTGCTGCTGCCGTTGCCCACCCCCATGACCTGCAGCACGGACTGGATGCCGACCAGCTGCAGGGCGATGTAGGGCATGAGGGACAGGATCCCGGTGAAGGCCACCGCCACGCCCAGAGCGCGCGACCCGAACCGGGCGCACACGAAGTCGGCGGGGGTCACGAACCCGTGCCGGTGGGCCACCGACCACAGCCGGGGCATGAGCACGAACACGACCGGCCACACCAGGATGGTGTAGGACACGGCGAACCAGCCCGACACCGCCCCGAGGGCGTACATGGCGCCGGGTACGGCGATGAACGTGTAAGCCGTGTAGAGGTCGCCGCCCAGCAGGAACCAGGTGACGAACCCACCGAAGCTGCGCCCGCCCAGGCCCCACTCGTCCAGCGATTCGAGGTTCTCCCCGCGCCGCCAGCGGGCGGCCCAGAATCCTATGACGGTGACGGCGGCGAACAGGATGACCGCGACGATCAGCGCGGTGGTGTCGAGTTTCACGCTCCCACCCCCATGTGGGTCCGGCGCCGGCGCGGGGCCGCCACCAGCAACTGGTAGGCAATGGCCTGGCAGGCGGCGTTGATCACCAGCCACATCAGCGAGTACCAGTAGAAGAACGGTATGCCGCCCAGGCTGGGCGTCAGGTGGGCGTAGGTGGGCACCCACAGCAGCGCCACGAACGCAGCACCCAGCAGCACGGCGCTGATGATGTAGGCCGCCGGCGCGTCCTGCACCGGCGGCGGGCCGGTACGCGACCTGACCCGGCCTTCGCTAGACCCGTCCACCTGCGGATGTCCCCCCACGGACACCACCCCCTTATCCTGTCTTCCCGCTGGTCCCATTCCGGCGCATGTGGCGCCGGTCACAGCAGGGTAGATCAACGCCGGCCCCGCGGGGCGGATCGGCGGGGTACCGGCCGATCGGGCCGCCCGGCGGGGCCGGCGTCGGGGCTGCTCACCGGGGCGGGACCGGCCCGACTGCGAAGAGTCGGCCCATTTTCCTACGCTTGGCACGATGACCTTGACGGCGGCCCCGGTCACAACAGGCAAGGCGCGCCCGGCGAAGCTGCGTCAGCTGCCGGGCCTCGACGGCCTGCGCGGCCTGGCCGTCATCGCCGTCATCGCCTTCCACCTCCGATCCTCCCTGCTCCCGGGGGGCTACCTGGGGGTGGACATCTTCTTCGTCATCTCCGGCTATCTCATCACCGCCCTGCTCCTCTCGGAGTGGGCCGCCACATCGAAGATCTCGCTGGCGGCGTTCTGGAGGCGCAGAGCCCGCCGCCTGTTCCCGGCCCTGGCCGTGCTGCTCGCCGCCGTCACCGTCCTGGCCGGCCTCTTCGCCCGGGACAGCCTGGGCCGCCTCCAGACCGACCTGCCGGCGTCGATGCTGTACGTCCTCAACTGGCGCCTGGTGTTCCAGCACCAGTCCTACGTGGCCTCCTTCGGCCGCCCTCCCCTGCTGCAGCACCTGTGGTCGCTGTCGGTGGAGGAGCAGTTCTACCTGCTCTGGCCGCTGGCCCTGATCTTCCTGCGCCACAGGATGAGCCGGGGACGCCTGGCGCTGATCGCCGCCGGCGGGGCGGCCCTGTCGGCGGTGCTGATGGGCGCCCTGTACCAGCCCGGCAGTGACCCGTCCGGGGTGTACTTCAACAGCGCCACCCACGCCGAGGGGCTCCTGATCGGGTGCGCCCTGGCCGCGGCCGTCCCGCCCTGGCAGATGGCCTCCTCGGTCGCCCCCGGCGCCCGCCGCCTGCTCGAGCGGTCCGGCGCCGTGGCCCTGGCGGCGATCGTGGCCGGCCTGGCGCTCTTCGGCTTCCGCTCCGGCTTCACCTACCGGGGCGGCATGCTGCTGGTGGACGTGGCCACCGCCGTGGTGGTGGCCACCGTCGCCCACCCGGCCAGCCGGCTGGGGGACACGCTCAACCGTCAGCCGCTGCGCTGGGCCGGGCTGCGGTCCTACTCGCTGTACCTGTGGCACTGGCCCATCTTCGAACTGACCCGCCCGGGTGCGGACATCCCGGGGCCCACCTGGATCGTGGACGTGCTGCGGATCGCCCTCACCCTGGCCGCCGCCGAGCTGTCCTACCGCTACGTGGAGCAGCCGTGGCGCCGGGGCCGGTTCTCATTCGAGCTCAGACTGTGGTGGGCCAGCACCTCCCGCCGGGCGGTGGCCGGCGCGCTGGCCGGCGCGGTGGTCGTGCCCCTGGCCGCCGTGACCGCCATCCTGGCCACCGCCCCGGGACCCAACGAACCGGCCATCCTGGCGGAGGGGGCCACGCCGGCCGCCCGGCACCTGCCGGCCCCGCCACCGGAGGGTCCCTCCGCCGCCGGGGCGTCCTCCGCCGGGGTCCCGGCCGGTCCGGTGGACAGCACCACCCCCAAGCCGGATCTGCGGGCCCGCCGGGCCGTCACCGTCGCCACCGCCCCGCCCACCACGACGCCGGCCCCCACCACCACCGTGGCGCCGGCGCCGGCGCCGCCCGCTGCGGTGCCGGCCAGCGCCGAGCCGGTCCTGGCCCTGGGCGACTCGGTCCTGCTGGCCGCCAGCCCGGCGCTCGACGCCTCCCTCAGCGGCCACATCACCATCGACGCCCAGGTCGGGCGGCAGGTGACCACCGGCCTGCAACGGCTGGCCCAGTACCGGGCCACCGGGGCGCTGAGCCACTACCACAGCGTGATGATCGACCTGGGCACCAACGGGGCGTTCCGCCCCAGGGACTTCCAGCAGCTGGTGCAGCTGGTGGCCGGGGTGCCCCGGGTGGTGCTGTTCGACGTGCACGCCGCCCGTCCGTGGGCTGCGACCAGCAACTCCACCCTGGCCGCCGGGGTGCAGGCCCACTCCGGGCAGATGGAGCTGGTCGACTGGAACAGCGCCGCCACCCCGGCCGTGCTGTACCCCGACGGCATCCACCCCAACGACGCCGGCGCCCAGCTGTACACCCGGCTGCTGAAGACGGCTCTGGCCGCCCGCCCCTGAACGCCGTTCCCGACCAAAAGTGCCTTTGGCCCTACTGAGGGTCTCCGTCCGCTCCTTAGCGTGAGATCCGGGGCCGGTCCGCAGCGGCCGGTCAGGAGCCGAGAGGAGAACTTCCATGGCAGACACCACGCAGAAGAAGATCGTGGTGGGTTTCGACGGGTCCGACGGGTCCCGGGCCGCCCTGGACTGGGCGCTCGACGAGTCCGCCGTCCGCGGGGCGCCCCTGGAGGTGGTGAGGGCCTGGACGCCGGGCGAGTTCGGTACCGATGAGGAGCTCAGCGAGTACACCCAGAGTCATCTGGAAAAAGACGTGTCCGCCGCGCTCAACGGGCGCGACGTCCAGTGGACCGCCGTGGCCGACCGGGGGGCCGCCGGCAAGGTGCTCCTGGAGAGGGCCACCGACGCCCAGATGCTGGTGGTCGGATCCCGCGGGCACGGGGCGCTGAGCGGGTTGCTGCTCGGGTCGGTCAGCTCCCACGTGGCCACCCATTCCGGCGCCGCGGTCGTGGTGATAGTCAAGGAGCCGGTGTAGAGCGGTGACGGGACCGGGACCGGCGGCCATCACCACCATCGTGGTGGGTGTGGACGGCTCACCCAACAGCCGGGCGGCGACCGAGTGGGCGGCCGGCCTGGCCGCCCGCCTGGGCGCCGTGGTGGTGGCGGTGCACGCCCTGGGCCTCCTGGAGCAGATGGAGCCGGGGGCCCAGCCCCAGCCGGCGGAGGCCCACGTGCCGGAGATCGACCGGATGTTCTCCGAGGAGTGGTGCGCCCCCCTGGCCGGGGCGGGCGTGGCGCACCGCCGGGAGATGCGCTACGGGCCTCCCGTCCAGGTCCTGCTGGAGGCGGCCGAGGACGAGAACGCCGACCTGCTGGTGGTGGGCAGCCGCGGCTGCGGGGGACCCAGCGCCCTGCTGCTGGGCAGCACCAGCAGCCGGCTGGCCAACGCCTCGGGCCGCCCCGTAGTCATCGTGCCGCTACCGGAACGCCCGGCCCGGGCCCGCCCGGGGGCGGAGCGCACGGCCGCCACGCCCGCCGCCGGAGGGGACCGGGACGCTCAGCTGTGATGCGCCGCCGGGCCGGCGGCCGCCGTCCCGGCCATATCGGCGGCAGCGCCGGACGGGATGATCACGACCGGGCAGCGGGCCTGGGACAGCGACCCCTTGCTCACCGAACCCAGGAGCGAGCGGCGCACCGGGCTGCGCCCGTGGCTGCCCACCACGAGCATGGCTGCTCCCGAGGAGATCTCGGCGAGGGCGTGGGCCGGGGATCCCTCCACCAGCCAGGTGAGCACCGGCACCCCCGCCGCCCGGGCCCGCCGGGCCGACTGCTCCAGGACGTGGCGCCCGGCCGTGTAGGGGTCGTCGTGGCCCAACAGCGACATGGAGCTGCGCATCACGCTCGAACTCCAGTGCCACGCGGTGACCACCAGCAGCCTGCGTCCGCTGCGCCGGGCCTCCCCGGCCGCCCAGTCCAGGGCGGCGTCGCTGCACTCGGAGGCGTCCACCCCTACCACGATGGTGTCAGCGTCGACTTTCGTCATGGTCGCATCCTCCCGTCGGGTTCCTGACTGCAGCCTGGTCCGTCCCGGAGCAGACCGGTACGGCCGAACGTCACCATCGGGATAACCGGGCGGCGGTGGGCCACCTCCGGCCCGGGCGGGAGTCAACTGGTCCAATGGCCCTTATCCGGACGCCCGGCCGGGCCGATGATGGCGCCGTGGAGGAGTTCGGGGCGTACCAGACCCACGTGTCGAGGCTGGTCTTCACCGCCGAGCGGGTGTTCAAGTGGAAGCGGCCGGTGCGCTTCGGGTTCTTGGACTTCACCGCCCCGGCCGCCCGGCGACGGGCCTGTGAGGCGGAGGTGGCGCTCAACCGCCGGCTGGCCCCCGATGTCTACGAGGGCGTCGGGGAGTTCTCGTGGCCGGGCGGCGCGACGGAGCCGGTGGTGGTCATGCGCCGCCTGCCCGACGACCGGCGGCTGTCCACCCTGGTCCGCGCCGACGATCCCGGTGTGGTGGCGGCCGTCATGGACGTGGCGGCCACGCTGGTGGCGTTCCACCGGCGGGCCGACCGGGGCCCCCACGTCGACCGGGACTGCACCGCCGACGCCCTGGGCCGGCTGTGGGAGACCAACCTGGAGGAGATCCGGCAGTTGGGCCCCGGCATCATCGATCCCGGCCTGCTCGACGCGGCAGGACAGGCCGCGTCGCGGTACCTGGCCGGCCGGGAGGGACTGATCGCCGGGCGTCTCATCGACGGGCGGGCGGTGGACGGCCACGGCGACCTCATGTCCGACGACACCTTCGTCCTGGACGACGGGCCCCGGATCCTGGACTGCCTGGAGTTCGACGACCGGCTCCGGCACCTGGACGTGCTGGCCGATGCCGCCTCCCTGGCCATGGACCTGGAACGCCTGGGCCGGTCGGACCTGGCCCGGATCTTCCTCGGCACGTATCGGGACCTTTCGGGTGACGACTGGCCCGACTCTCTGGCCCACCTGCACATCGCCTACCGGGCCACGGTCCGGGCCAAGGTGGCCTGTATCCGGGCCCTCGAGCTGGGTGCCGTGGCCGGCGCCGGCGACGCCCGGCAGGCGAGGATCCTGACCGCCCAGGCCATGGACCACCTGCGGGCCGGGGCGGTCCGGATGGTGGTGGTCGGCGGCCTGCCGGGGACCGGCAAGACCACCGTGGCCCACCGGCTCTCGGACGCGACCGGTTGGCCGGTGCTGTCCTCCGACGTGGCCCGCAAGCTGCTGGCCGGGCTCGAACCGGGCGCCGACGCCACCGCCGCTTTCGGATCGGGCATCTACTCCGAGGACATGACCGCCCTGGTCTACGAGGAGCTGCTGGGCGAGGCCGCCGGCCATCTGAGCCGGGGCCGGTCGGTGATAGTGGACGCGTCCTGGATCCGGGAGTGCTGGAGGGACGCCGCCCGGGAGGTGGCCCGCCGGGAGGTGGCCGATTTCGTCCCCATCCGGTGCCGGGTCCCGTCCGACCTGGCCCGGGCCCGGATCGCGGCGCGGTCGCGCACGCAGAGGCAGGCCTCGGACGCCACCCCGGCCATACACGACCAGATGGCCGCCGCCCTCGAACCGTGGATCGATGCTCTGACCCTCGACACGTCCCAGGGGGTCGAGCAGGCGGTGCAGACGGCCCTCGGGGCCATGGGCCTGCTGGAGCCGGCGGAGCCGGACGCCTGACCGTCCCCTTCCGGGGCCGGGACGCGCCAGGTGCGCCGCCCGGGCGGCGCACCCCGCGTGCGGACGGTGCCTAGGAGACGGGGATCTTCTTGGCCGTGGTCTTGGATTCGGGCTTCTGCGGGACTTTGACCCTCACCTCGAGAACGCCGTTCCTGTAGGTGGCCGTGATGTCGGCTTCGGTCACGCCTTCCGGCAGCTGGAGGCTCCGGCGGAGGGACCCGTAGCGGAATTCCCGGCGGTAGTAGTTCTTGTCCTCCTTGGTCTCCTCCTCCCGCCGCTCGGCCTCGATGCGAAGGACGTCGTCGTCGAGGGTGACCTCGACGTCACGTTCCGGGTCGATGCCGGGGATCTCGGCCCGGATCACCAGCTCTCCCTCGGCCCGGTACTCCTCCACCTGGAGCAGGTTGCCCATCGCCGCCGGCCACATGACCATCGGGCGGTGCAGCAGATCCGGCCAGCGTCCGAAGATGCGGTCGAACAGATCGGGGGAAGATTCCTCTTCCTTCCTCATCAGTGCCATGTAGAACCTCTCTTTCGTCCGACGGAGGCCATTCTCCGGGAGGTCCGGCCGCCGCGGCTAGGGCCGAACCTCCCTGGCGGGGCCCGGTCGGGGCGGCCACCGTCGGCCTTGTAGACCAAGGTCCCTGGCCGGGGGCGCCCGGAACCCCGACAATTGCCGACATCGGGAGCCATGACCCCGGGTCCGGAGGAGGACGTCGATGGCGCGTATCCACGACCGCAGCGCGGCCGGTCGCCTGCTCGCCCCGCTGGTGAGCCGGCAGCCTCTCGAGGACCCGGTGGTGCTCGGCATCGGTCCCGGTGGGGTGGCGGTCGGCGCCGGGATCGCCGCCTTCCTCCACTGCCCGCTCGACATGCTGGACATCCAGGAAGTCGACGCCGGCGACGCCCTGCACCCCAGCCGGGCGATCGGGGCGGTCTCGGGCGACGGCCACATCCTGGTCCGCCCCGAGAGCCTGGAGCACGTCTCGAGCGGCCCGGAGTCGGTCCGCCGGGCGGTGCAGGAGGCCCGGGCGGCCGTCGCCCGCCACCTGGCCGGGGGCGGTCACCCCGGCGGGAGGATGGAGACGTCGTGGCGGACCCTCATCCTGGTCGACGACGGCTCGTCGCCCCGCCTGGTTCTGGCCGCCGCCCTCGACCTGGCCCGCGCCGGGCGCCCGGGCCGGGTGCTGCTGGCCATCGCCACCGCCCCCCAGGAGGTCGTCGACGACCTGGCCAGCCTGGCCGGTGACGTGGTCGTGGGGCTGGTGGCGCCCTGGACGGAATGGTTCGCCTGGCACGGGCGCCTGTACGAGGATGACAGCGTGCCCAGCGGAGAACGACTCAGCCAGCTGATCGGCGCCTGAAGCGGCCCGGCCCGGTCACCGCCAGTCGGTGTCCTTGAGCAGCTCCACCCGGGGTTCCGGTTCGCTGGCCGTGGTCCGGTTGGCCACCTCGAGCACCCCCGGTACCTGGCGGACGATCGAGGCGATCACGTCCCGGTCGGAGGGGTGCGCGACGGTCCCGGTCAGCAGCACCACCCCGTCGTGGACGCTCTGCTGGACGTGGTGGCCCTCCGGCGCCCAGGACGGGTCTGCCAGCAGATCCCGGACCCGGTCGTGCACCTCCCGGTCGGGGCGGTCGTACAGGTGGAGCAGGTCGTGGCGGGACACCACCCCCACCAGCCGGCCGTCATCGATCACCGGCAGGGTTCTGACGTCGCAGCGCAGCATGCGCCGGGCCACGATGGCCACCGGCTCGTCCGACCGGCAGGACACCACGTCGGCGGTCATGATCTCGCCGGCGGTCAGACCGCCCGACCGCTCGGACCAGTGCCGCCGGTGCTCCACCAGGGCGCCCTCGATCAGCGTCCCGAGGTGGCGGCTGCGGACGGCCGGGTACCCGGCCCGGCTGATCAGGTCGGCCTCGCTGACCATCCCGACCACCACGTCGCCCACGTCGACGACGGGAACGGCCCGGATGTCGCGGCTCAAGAGGATGTGGGCGATGTCCTTGACCGTGGCCGCCGGCTCGACCGACACCGGGTCGGCCGTCATGACATCACCCACCAGCACCGGCAGGAACGGCAGCGGCCGCATCTCGCTGATGGACGTGGACGGGAAGATCTTCGACTGCTCGGTGGGGTTCATGGGCGTGGCGTCCTCCTCATGGGACATCGCGGGCGGCCACCCGGTGGGCGGCCTCGACCAGCATCCGGTGCTCGGCCCGGGCGATGGCCGTGCGGGCCGCCGGCACCGCCCCCGGATCGACAGACACCGAGGTGATACCGAACCGGACCAGATGCTCGGCGAAGTCGGGCCGGTTGCTGGGCGCCTGCCCGCACAGAGAGCAGGTGATCCCGGCCGTCCGGCTGGCGGTGACGATCCGTTCGATGGCGTCCAGGACGGCGTCGTCGGCCTC
This sequence comes from Acidimicrobiales bacterium, assembly GCA_035702985.1. GTDB lineage: Bacteria > Actinomycetota > Acidimicrobiia > Acidimicrobiales > Palsa-688 > JAKAXG01. The sequence goes on along the minus strand of DASSZD010000020.1, from coordinate 18,915 downwards.
GTCGAAGAGGTCGGCGCAGGTCTCGGAGTCCCGGTCCACGCCCAGCATCAGCTGGGTCAGGTCGTTCGAGCCGATGGACACGCCGTCCACGCCGAGGCCGGCGTACTCGGGGATGCGGTACACCACCGACGGCACCTCGGCCATGACCCAGCGGTGCAGTCCCCTCTGGCCACCCAGCGGGCTGCCCTCCACCAGGTCCAGGCACCGCTCCAGCTCCCACCGGGTGCGTACGAACGGGATCATCAGGTGCAGGTTCGGGGTCTCCTCCCTCACGCGGGCCAGGATCTCGAGCTCCACCTCGAACAGGTCCGGTTCCCGGATGTAGCGGTAGCAGCCCCGGTAGCCGATCATGGGGTTGTCCTCGTGCGGCTCGAAGGCGTCCCCGCCGGTCAGCCCCCGGAACTCGTTGGTCCGGAAGTCGATGGTCCGGTAGACCACCGGGCGGGGCGCGAAGGCCCGGGTCACCACCAGCAGCGACGAGGCCATGGCGTCGACCAGTTCGGCCCGGCGCCCCTCCGCCATCAGCTTGCGGGGATGCTCTCCCCTGAGGGCGTCGGTGATCATGAACTCGGCGCGCAGCAGCCCCACCCCGTCCACCTGCATGGCGGCCGCCTCCTCGGCGTGGCCGGGCATGGCCAGGTTCACGTACAGCAGGGTGGCCGTGGGGATCTCCGGGGCTTCGGCCCGGGTCGGTACCACCGCCACCGGCGGGGCGGCCAGGCCGAGCTGCTGACCCTCGAACACCCGGCCCCGCCCGCCGTCGACGGTCACCCTCTCACCGGTGCGCAGGACGGTGGTGGCGTTCCTGGTGCCGACCACGCACGGCACACCCAGCTCGCGGCTGACGATGGCGGCGTGGCAGGTCATGCCGCCGCCGTCGGTGACCAGAGCGGCGGCCCGGCGGATGGCCGGCACCCAGTCCGGGTTGGTCATGGGCGCCACCAGGACCTCGCCGGGCAGGAGCTGGTCGCAGTCACGGGGGCTCGACAGCACCCGCACCCGGCCCGTGGCCACCCCCGGCGCCGCCCCCAGCCCGACCACCAGGGCGGCCGCCCCGGCCGGGCCGGCCTCGGGCGCCGCCTGGGCGGCCAGGGTGGTGATGGGCCGGCTCTGCACCAGCCAGATCCGCCCGCCCTCCTCCACTGCGAACTCGACGTCCTGAGGGGCGCCGTAGTGGGCCTCCACCCGCATGGCCAGCCCGGCCAGCTGCAGGAGGGTGTCCTCGTCGAGCACCCGGGCGGCCCCCTCGTCAGGCTGGAGGCGCACCTCGCGGTCCCCGTCGGGACCGGCCACGATCTTGTGGCTCTTGATCCCGACCCGGATGTCGCGGACGGCCGGACCGGCCTTGGACACCACGTAGGTGTCGGGCTCCACCCGGCCCCCGACGACCACCTCGCCCTGACCGAACGCCGCCTCTATGACCAGGGCGTCGCGCTCGCCGGTGGCCGGATCGACGGTGAAGATGACGCCCGACGCGGCCGGGTGGACCATGCGCTGCACCACGACGGCTATGGCCGGCTCCTCGGCTATGCGGCGGCTGATGCGGTACGACAGGACCCGGCCGCCGAACATCGACGCCCAGCAGTGGCGGAGACGGTCGAGCAGGGCGTCCTCGCCGGTCACGTTGGTGAAGGTCTGGTTCATGCCGGCGAAGGAGACCCCTTCGGTGTCCTCCGAGGTCGCCGACGAGCGGACCGCCACGGTGGCCCCCGGCCCCAGGTCCCGGTAGGCGGACCGGACCACCCCGGCCAGGTCCTCCGGCAGGGGCGCCTCCGCCACCTGCCGCTGCAGCTCGGAGCTCAGGGCCTCCAGCGCCTTGATGTCGTCGGGGTCGACTGTGGCGGCGGCCTCCCGGATCCGCTGACGGATCCCGGCCTGCTCCATGGTGGCCAGGTAGGCGTCGGCGGTGACCACGAACCCTTCGGGCACCGGGAACCCGGCGGAGTACAACTCCCCCAGGTTGGCGCCCTTGCCGCCGGCCCGGCCGGTGTCGTTCTTGCGCAGCTCCTTGAACCACAGGATGGGTTGCACGGACGCCTCCTCAGGATCGACCGATCCAATCGTCGGGCCCCGGCCGGCGGCCGGAAAGAGGCGAACGTCACCGCCGGGCAGTACCGGACATGACCTCCGGCCCCTGTCGAGGGGGCCGGGGACCGGCCCACACTCGGATGGACAGGAAGCGTCGAGGCGAGGAGGAGCCGGTGCAGCGCATCACAGTGTCCGGCCCGGAGCCGGTGGCATCGTTGCTCCGCTCCGTGGCGGAGGGGATCATGTCGGGTCGGGTCCGTCTCGGCGAGGAGACCTTCGAGTGCGCGCCGACCATCAGCGCCGCCGTCGAGTTCCCCGACCGGGCTCAGGGCACCGAGATACTCACACTGGCGCTCCACTTCGGGCGGCCGGCCGAGCGGCGGCATCCCCTGGAGGTGGAGCAGGAGCTGACCCACCCGGGCGGCTGACCGGACCGGGCGTGGCCCCGGCCGGACCGGTCGCCCGTGCCGGCGGGGGTCGCTACGCCTCCACGCCCTTCGGGGCCTGCTGCTTCATGAAGCCGAACATGTAGCCGGCCACCCGGCGCATCTGGATCTCCTCGGCGCCCTCGGTGATGCGGTACCGGCGGTGATGGCGGTAGATGTGCTCGAAGGGCTGGTGGCGGGAGTAGCCCAGACCGCCGAACACCTGCATGGCCCGGTCGGCCGCCTCGCAGCAGAGCCGGTTGGCCCAGTAGTTGCACATCGACACCTGCTCGGACTGGCTGAAGGCTCCGTCGCGGTCCATCAGCCACGCCGTCTTCTGGATGAACACCCGCAGCATCTCGCACTGGGTCCGCAGCTCCACCAGGGGGAACTGGATGGCCTGGTTGGCGGCCAGGGGCTTACCGAAGGGGGACCGCACCTTGGCGTACTCGACGGCCCGGTCGATGCAGTACTCGGCCGCCCCCAGGCTGGACGCCGCCTGGCGTATCCGGTTCTCGTTGAAGAAGTGCTGGGTCACCTGCAGACCCCGGCCCTCCCCGCCGAACACCGCCCCGGCCGGGACACGCACGTCGGTCAGGGAGATGTGGGCGTGGTCGGTCGGCATGTTGAACGTCCACAGGTACTCCTCGACCTTGAAGCCGGGCGCGTCGGTCGGCACCAGGAAGGCGGTGATGCCCCGGCCGTCGCCGGGCTGGCCGCTGGTCCGGGCGAATATCAGGTCGTGCGACGCGGCGTGCACCCCGCTGTTCCAGGTCTTCTCCCCGTTGATGACCCAGCCGTCGCCGTCCCGGACCGCCGCCGTCTCCATGTAGGTCGCGTCGGATCCGTGGGCCGGCTCGGTGATCCCGAACGCGAACCCCCGGCGGCCGTTGGCCAGGTCGTCGATCCACTCCGCCTTCTGGTCCTCTGTGCCGTACTCGATCATCAGCAGCAGGCCCACGTTGTTGCCCACGATGGCGTGCTCGTTCTGCAGGTCGCAGTGCAGCCCCAACCCTTTTCGGGCGAGATGCTCACGGATGACCGCCATGCCGAGATTGGTGCCGTCCCGGCCCCCGTAGCGGGCCGGGAACGGGTAGCGGTACAGGCCGGCACGGTCGGCCCGGCGGCGGGCCTCGCCCAGCAGGTCCATCCACTCCCGGCGGGGCACGCCCCCCCGGTCCCAGTCGGTGCGGGCCCATTCCCGCCGGTGGTCGAAGAAGCGGATGTTGTCATCCGCAGCTTCGAGCGGCTTGATCTCGCCGTCGATGAAGGCGTCTATCTCGCCCAGCAGGTCCGTAAGGTCGCCCGGGATCTCGAAGTCCATGGGCAGAGCATGTCAGAGCCGGGCGGCCGGAGCGGGGTGGGAGCGGGCCGGCCCGGGCCGCCCGCCGAACATGGTGTCCGCGGCCGCTCGACCCGGGGCAGACTGTCAGCGTGTACGCATCCGCCCGCCGGGATGTCCCGGTGTGAGCCAGGCTCCCCGGCCAGGGGGGATCCACACCGGCGGTCCGGGGCCGGGCGGCGGGACCCGGCGCGGGAACGGTTACGGCGGCGCCGCCGGGCTGGCCGGCCGGGCCCGCTCGGCCGGGGCCCGGACCGTGCGCTCCACCCGCCGGAAGCTGGACGAGGTGCTGGGCGGGTCGGAACGCAGCCACGTGATCCTGGTGCTGGCGGCCATCCTGGCCCTGAGCAGCGCCGATGCGTCCACCGTGGGGGCGTCGGCCACCGAGCTGAGACACGGCCTCCACATCGGCAACGCCGAGGTCGGGCTCCTGGTGTCGGTGTCGGCGGCGGTGGGCGCCGTGGCGAGCGTGCCCTTCGGGGTCCTGGTCGACCGCTTCCGCCGGATCACCCTGCTGACCGCCATCATCGTCCTGTGGGGGGTGGCCATGGTGGCCAGCTCCGTGGTCCGCAGCTTCGGGGATCTGCTCCTGGTGCGGCTGTTCCTCGGCTTCGTGACCGCCGGGGCCGGCCCGGCGGTGGCCTCACTGGTGGGCGACTACTTCGCGGCCGAGGAGCGGGGGCGTATCTACGGCTACATACTGGCCGGCGAGCTGCTGGGGGCCGGGGTGGGGTTCTTCATCACCGGCGACGTGGCCGCCATATCGTGGCGGGCCGCCTTCTTCATCCTGTCCATTCCGGCGTTCTTCCTGGCCTGGCAGGTGCGCCGGCTGCCCGAGCCGGCCCGGGGAGGGGCGGGCAGCCACGAGGCCTCCGTCATCGGCGGCGGGCCGGCTCCCGGTCCCGAGATGACCGAGACCCAGCGGCAGGCCCTGGCCCAGGGCGTGGCCCCCGACCCCCGGCTCATCCTGCGCAGCGACCCCCGGCGCATGAACATCATCGAGGCCACCCGGTACGTGCTGCGGGTCCGGACCAACATGGTGCTGATCGTCTCCAGCGCCTGCGCCTACTTCTTCATGACCGGGGTGCAGACGTTCGGCCTCGAGTTCGTGCACACCCAGTTCGGGGTGGGAACGGTGCTGGCCAGCCTCCTGATGCTGGTGGTGGGGACCGGCGCCGTCCTGGGCGTGCTACTGGGCGGCCTGGCCGGTGACGCCTGGGTCAGGCGGGGACGTATCGAGGGTCGGATGCTGGTGGCGGGCATCGCCGCCACCGCCACCGCCTTCCTGTTCGTGCCGCCCCTCCTCACCCACGGCCCGATGACCGCCCTGCCCTACATCACCGCCGCGGCGTTCTGCCTGACGGCCCAGAACCCGACCCTCGACGCGGCCCGCCTGGACATCATGCCGCCGCTGCTGTGGGGCCGGGCCGAGGGCATCCGCACCCTGCTGCGGGCTGGGTCGCAGTCCCTGGCCCCGGTCATCTTCGGAGGCGTCTCGGACCTGCTGGGCTTCACCCACCAGGGTCTGCGCTACACCTTCCTCATCATGCTGCTGCCCCTCGTGGCCAGCGGGATCATCCTCCTCCGGGGGTCCCGTCACTACGCCACTGATGTGGCCACCGCGGCGGCCTCCCGCCCGGCCGCCGGACCCGCCCCCGGCTGACCCGGTCCGGCCTCGTTACGGGCCGGGGTCAGCGGACCGGCCGGCGGCGGCGCCCTCTGAGGAAGGCCCCGAGGAACACCAGGTCGAGCACGAACACCACGATCCCGATGATCAGCAGGTAGAGCAGCCCCTTGACCACCACCCCGATGATGCCGAGGACCACTGCGGCCAGTATGAACAGGAGGAACAGTGCCATGGGGTCGCCTCCTCAGCGCCGGGCCAGGCGCCGCTCGCCGGCGGCTCCGGGCTGGTAGTCGAGTCCGTAGTGCTGGAACAGTTCCGGTTCGTCGTTGGCGGCCAGCTCCCCGTCGGTGTCGATGGTGGGGGCGTCCCTGACCAGCTTCTTCGGGTAGACGACCCGGACGTAGGAGGGTGCGACGGTCGCCCCGGTGAGAGGCACGAAGGTGAGCCGGCGCCGGCCGACCATGCCCACCCGCAGGGAGGCGAAGCTGGGCTGGTCCGTGGCCGTGTCCACGTAGACCGCCTCCAACTCCCCGATCCTGTGACCGTCGGGGTCAACCACATCGTGCTGGCGCCAGTCACGAATGTTCTCGGCCTCGAACATCAGACACCTCTTCTCCCTGTCCCCCGATTCATACCCTGAAGCCTCCGCCTCCTCCCTTCCGGCCACAACGGTCGAACGCCCCTACCGGCCCCGGCTGGTCCGGCGCGACGCTTCGGGCCACAGTGAAGCACCCCGGAGGTGATTATGCAGGCACAAGCCGGAGACCGGATCGTGATCAAAGGCCACCATGTCGGCGAGCCGGAGAGGGACTGCGAGATCCTGGAGGTGAGGGGTCAGAACGGCGAACCTCCCTATGTGGTCAGGTGGGAAGACGGCCATCAGGGGCTGTTCTTCCCCGGCCCCGACGCGTCGGTCCAGCACTACCAGCACCACTGAGCCCGGGGAGGCGGCCTGAACCACTCCCTGCCCGATCGGACCTTCTCGGCCATCGTCGTCGAGGGGGCGCTCCTCCGGGCGGCCGACACGGTGGTGGCGGCGCGCGCCCGGACCGGTCTGCAGGCGCTGGCCGATGCCGGAGCGGTGATCTGCGAGTTGGCCGACGGCGACCAGCAGGACCTGTACCGGGAGGTCTCGGCCCTCCGTGACGCCGGCCTCACGGGGGAGACCGTGCTGGTGGTCGGGTCGTGCGGCCGGCGCCGGCCCACCTTCGCCCACTCCGGGCGCCTGGTGGTCATCTGCCTGGGGCCCTCACCCCACAGCCCCCCGGCCGGCGTGATCCACGCCGGGACGGTGTCGACGCTGGTGGACGGGCTCAGCCGCCAGACGGCCCGGAGGCGGGAACGGCGGGTCCCCCACGTCGACCTCGACCCGGGCTGGACCGTGGCGCTGCCGCCCGATCCGGCCGACCGGCGCCGGGCCGAGTCGCTGGGCGCCCTGGCCAACGGCCGGGTGGGGGTCAGGGCGTCGCTGGAGGAGGACGGGTCGGCGGCCGACCCGCTGTTCCTGGTCGCCGGGGTGTACGACGACGACGACGATCTCCTGCCGGGACCGGTCTGGACCGGCGTCGGCGGCCCCGATGATGCGGCCGGGCGACGGCCGGCCCGGTTCCTGGACCTGCGGGGTGGGCTGCTGGTGCGGCTGCCGGCGCCGGGGTCGGCCCTCCGCTCCGTGCGCGTGGTGTCGGCCGCCGACCCCTGCGCCCTGGCCATGCGCTGCGAGACCGCCGGCGAGGATCGGGGCCCGCCGGCGGCCCTGCGGGCCCCTCCGGGGGCGGTGCCCTTCTCCCGGGCCGTCGACGACGATCTGGAGGTGGCCACCACCGGGAACCCGTCGGCGGCCACCGTGGCCGTGGCCGCCAAGGACGTGGTCACGGGCGGCCCCGGATGGTCGACCCTGGAGCGACTGGCGGCGTGGGCGGCTGCCCCGGCCGGCGGCTCCCCCGGGGCCGAGGCCCGCCAGCGGTTGGCCGGCCTGGAGAAGGCCGGCTTCGACCGCCTCCTGGCCGCCCACCTGCGGGCCCGGGCCGAGATGTGGGCGGGAGCGGAGGTCTGCATCGAGGGAGCGCCGGCGGACGAGTTGGCGGTCCGCTTCGCCGTACACCACCTCCTGGGAGCGGCGGGCCGGTCGGGCGAGAGCGCCGTCGGCCCGAGGGGCCTGACCGGCGATGCCTACGCCGGTCACGTGTTCTGGGACGCCGACGTGTTCGTGCTGCCGGCGGTGGCCGCCATCGACCCGGCGGCGGCCCGGTCCATGCTCGAGTACCGGATACGGCGGCTGCCTGCGGCCCGCCGGGCTGCCGGGGCGGCCAGGCTGGACGGAGCCAGATTCCCGTGGGAGAGCGCCCGGGACGGGACCGATGTCACCCCGGCCTGGGTGCGGGGCCGCCACGGGGAACTGGTCCCCATCGCCACCGGACGCAACGAGCTGCATGTGGTGTCGGACGTGGCCTGGGCGGCCGGCCGCTACGCCGAATGGACCGGCGACCGGGAGTTCCTGACCTCCGGGCCGGGCCGGGACCTGGTCATCGACGCCGCCCGCTTCTGGGCCTCCCGGATCCGTCTCGACCCCGCCGGGCGCGGTCACATCTACGGCGTCATGGGCCCCGACGAGTACCACGAGGCGGTGGACGACAACGCCTTCACCAATGTGATGGCCAGGTGGAACCTCAGGACCGCGGCCGGGCTCCTGGCGGGCCCGGGTGGCGGCGACCCCGAAGAGGTACAGCAGGCGGCCGCCTGGGTGTCACTGGCCGACCGCCTGGTCGACGGCTGGGATCCGGGCCGCCACACCTTCGAGCAGTTCGCCGGCTATTTCGGCCTGGAGCGGCTCATGGTCGAGGACGTGGCCCACCCGCCCGTCGCCATGGACCTGATCCTGGGCGCCAAGCGGGTGTCCGGTTCTCAACTGATCAAGCAGGCCGACGTGCTGATGCTCCACCACATGGTGCCGGACGAGGTCCCGGGGGGCTCGCTCGGCCCGTCGCTCGACTTCTACGGACCCCGCACCTGCCACGGGAGCTCGCTCTCCCCCGCCATCCACGCCTCGCTGCTCGCCCGAGCCGGCCGCACCGATGAGGCGCTGCGCCTGTTCCGCCTGGCCGCCCGGCTGGATCTCGACGACGTGACCGGGACCACCGCCGGCGGTGTCCACCTGGCCACCATGGGCGGGCTGTGGCAGGCCCTGGCGTACGGATTCCTGGGCCTCGGCACCCGGGGCGGGGCGCTCGTGGTGGACCCCCACCTGCCCGAGGAGTGGTCGGCGGTGACCATGCGCTTCCGGTTCGGGGGGGTGTTGACCGAGGTCCGGGCCGACCGGACAGGTGTGGCGATCCGCGGTGATTACACTCTGAGTGTCATCACCGCGGACGGTCTGCGTCGGGTGCAGGCGCCGGGGGGTTTGATCGAGTCCTTCTGAACGGGCCGGGCTGGGGGCTTCGGGACGATCGGCACTGTTACCTCCTGGCGGGATCCGGCGAGGCTGTTGCGACCAGGCGACCTGGACGATCCTTCGAAAGCGAGGAAGCTCACATGCTCCGGTACGGGTCCCCCTCCAGACCCCCGCTCACCCGCCGGGCGCTGTCGGTTGCGGTGATAGCCCCTCCGTACCTCCCGGTGCCCCCTCCCGGCTACGGCGGCATCGAGCGGGTGGTCTCGGCCCTGGTCGACGGTCTGGCCCGCCGCGGGCACCAGGTGACCCTGGTGGCGGCGCCCGGGTCGACCGCCCCGGCGAAGGTGGTGACACCCCTCGCCACCGCCCCGATACTCGGTGACCCCGCGGCCGTCACCGACGAGCTCTGCCACGCCCTGGCCCTGTACCGCCGGGCCGGCGACTTCGACGTCATCCACGACCACACCAATCTCGGGGCCATGATCGGAGCGGTGGCCGGCGGCGGGGCGGCGGTGGTCCACACCCTCCACGGGCCGTGGACGGCGGCGGCGCGCCGGATGCTGTCACTGCTCGACGACCGGGTGGCCCTGGTGGCCATCAGCCACGCCCAGCGTGCCGCCAATTCCGACGTGTCGTATGCCGGGGTGGTCCACAACGGCGTGGACATGGACCTGCACCCCCTCCGGACCGTCAAGGAGGACTTCTTGATCTTCGTGGGCCGGACCAGCCCGGAGAAGCGTCCCGAGGTCGCCATCGCGGTGGCCCGGCGGGCCGGGTTACCGCTGAAGATGGTCGTCAAGCGCACGGAGCCGGGCGAGGCCCGGTACTGGGACGAGGCGGTGTCGCCGCTGCTCGGCTCCGACATCGAGGTGCTCGACCAGCCGCCGCAGGACGTGAAGGTCGACCTGATGGGACGGGCCAGGGCGCTGGTCTTCCCCATAGCCTGGCCGGAGCCGTTCGGCCTGGTCATGACCGAGTCCATGGCCTGCGGCACGCCGGTCATCGCCCGTCCGCTGGGGGCGGCTCCGGAGGTGGTGATCGACGGGGTCACCGGGTTCCTGTGCACCACCGAGGGGCAGATGGTGGCGGCGGTGGAGGCGGCCCGGAGCATCGACCCGGAGACGTGCCGGCGGGTGACCGGCGACCGGTTCTCCACCGACGCCATGACCCGTGGTTACGAGCGCGTCTACCACTCCCTGGTCGGGGCCGGCTCGGAGCGCTCCCGGCCGCTGTCGGCGGGCAACTGATCGCCGTCGTCGGGCGGCCCGGGCGCGGCGGCCACGGGAGGCAGGAGGAAGGTGGGGATCTGGCTCAGGCTCAGGACCTCGAGCACGGTCTGGGCCCTACCCGGTGCGCCCGACTGGGACCAGCTCAGGACGACCAGGTCGGCGCCGCGCTCCCCGCTCAGCTCGATGATCCTGGCGGCCACGTGACCGGACCGCATCTCCACCCGGTCGGCGCCGGGCAGGTGCCGTTCCTGGAACTCGTCGGCGAGCATGAGCATGTCGCGAACCGGGCGGTCGAGCATGGGTGGAGAGGTGCCCATGGTGAACACGTGCAGCCCGATCAGCGCCATCTGACCGGCTAGCCGGGGGATCCACGCGTCGAGGGCGGACGACGCCTGGGCCGTGCCGTCCAGCGGGACCAGGGCCGTCCTCAGCGGTCGGGAGTCGATCGCCTCGGGCGGCACGATCAGCACGGGGCGGGGGCACCGCTGGATGACGTGCCGGGTGGTGGACCCGACCGGGCGCCGGCCGGCCTCGGTGGTCCTGGCCCCCATCACCACCGCTTCCACCCCGGGCCGCCCCGCCTCCTCGAGGACGGTCTCGGCCACCGGCCCGGGCACCGTCCGCAGGTCCACGCCCCGGCTGGCGGCCAGTTCGGTGGGCGTGGCCGGCGACGGCGGTTCGGCGGCCTCGACGTGTACGGCCACCACCCCGAGGTCGAGCAGTTCCGCCAGTCGGATGGCCATCTCCAGCACCGGCCGGGCCGACGCCGTTGCATCCAGGAAAGCGACGATCAAGCCTGACTGCCCTTCTCCGCGACGGTTCGGCTCCAGCACCGCCCAGCTTCATCCCCGGACAGGACGCCGGCCCAGAGGCCATGGTCCTTTGTCCCGACGATCACTCAGAGTGCGGGGGACCTTGTCCTCTACGCCCCGCCCCCTCCAGCCTCGAAAATCGCCCCATGTGGACCGACGAGCGCGGGTCGGAGGTGCTGGACCCGCCGGAATGCCGGCGCCTGCTGGCCATCGGGGCGAAGGAGCACCTGCCCGGCCATCTGGCCGTGGCCGACGGCAGCGTCCCGCTCGTGCTGCCCCTCGACTACTCGGTGCACGAGTCGGACATCATCGTGCGGGTGGGAGAGGGGTTGTTCTCCAGCCTGGTCGACCGGCTGGTGGCATTCGAAGTCGACGGCCGGGTGGGCCACCAGGGGCTGCGGGGCATAGAGGATGTCTGTGAATGGAGCGTCCTGGCCCAGGGGCTGGCCACCGAGGTCAAAGCGGCCAGCCTGGGGCGCTACCTGCCCCAGCCCCGCGTCGCCGAGCCCGGTCACCGACTGGTGCGGATCCGGACCGACGTGCTGACCGGCCGCCGCCTCCACCCCGCCGGCTCGTGAAACCGCACCCGTAGACGCCATCGGCGCCGGAGCGCGGGAAGGGCCCGTCCGCCTCGTCAACGAACGGGCCCTCCTCTATTCAGTTCCTCCGCGCCACCCGCAGTCCCGACGACCCTACCGAGCCCACTCGAGCTCTAGCTCCAAGGCCGTCTCCCGCCTGCAGTCGCCCTCAATCCTATTGGGCTGGTTCTCGCTGCCAAACGCTGGAAGCGAGAACCTCGCCGAGCTTGCGGATATCGGCGGAGGCCCTACTACAACTCATCCGGCGGATCCACCTCCTCGCTCTCACTTCTTGCACCTTGTTCAACCTCCGAGCGGCCCGCGATATTCCCGCCGACCTCCTGGCGGGGCTTCTTTCCGTCCCCGCCGCCCCCTCCGGCGCCGGCCGCTCCGGGGGCCGCCCGGCCCATGGCGGCCATCTCGTCGAAGCCCTGGGCCAGGCAGGCCATGAACACGTCCGGGTCGGGTATGGCGGCGGTGTCCACGGTCACCCCGATATGGCACCGGCCGTTGTAGGAGAGCAGGGTGGCGTTGGCGGCGGTGCCGGTGGTCGGACCGTAGGCCTCGTAGCGCTCGACCTTGGCGCCGGCCAGGTACACCGGGGCATCGAACCCGGGGACGTCGCTGGCGAGGAAGTCCACGTTCTTGAGCATGCTGCCGATGACCCCGGCCGGCAGCAGGTTGAGGGCGCCGGCGATGGTATCTGTCAGCGGCAGCGACGGTTCGTGGCGGGCCTGCCATGCGGCCCGGCGGATCTCCGCCACTCTGCGGGCCGGGTTGGCCTCCCCCACCGGCACGGAGAACCTCATCAGGGTGATCCGGTTGCCGCCGGGCAGATCCTCAGCGGTCCGGAGGCTGATCGGCATGGTGACCCGCAGCCGGTCGACGTGGACGCCATGGTGTTCGTGGTAGAGGCGCAGGCCTCCGGTGACGGCGGCCAGGAACCCGTCGTTGAGGGATCCGCCCACCTTGGCGCTGGCCGTCTTCAGATCGCTCAGTGGGACCTCCATGGAGGCCAGGTGCCGTTTGAGGCTGCGGCCGGTCATCAGCGGTGAAAGGGTCTGGCGGACGGGCGCCACCGTCCGGGCCACGGAGGCCACCTCGTGGGCCGCCGACGTGAGGCTGCGAACCGGTTGCCGGGCGGTGGTCACCAGGTCGGGGATCACCGATCTGATCCGCTGCGACACGAAGCCCAGCGAGCGGGTGGCCCGCCATCCGACCTGCTCGGTCATGAGCCCGAGCGGGCTGGGTGCCGCCTCCGTCAGGGGTGGCGGGGACTCGGCCGGAGGGGACGGTTCCCTCTGGCCGTCGAAGATCATCAGCGCCAGCTGCATGCCGCCGATGCCGTCGGTGAGCGAGTGGTGGACGGTCATGACCAGAGCGGCCCGGTCTCCGGTCAGTCCCTCGATGAGGGTGGCCCGCCACAGGGGGTGGGCCCGGTCGAAGCCGGTCATGGCCTCCCGCCGGGCGAAGTCCATCACCACCGAGTCGTCCTTCGGGTCGGCGGCGTCGACGCGCCTCAGGTGCCAGCCCATGTCGAAGTCCGGGACATCGGTCCAGCGCGGCGGGGTCAGCCGGCCCGGGAGATCCATGACCCTGCGCCTGAACATGGGGATCCGGCGGCTGGCCTGCTCGAGCTTGGCCGCGAGTGTGGGCCAGTCGGGCCGCCGGTCCAGCCAGGTCACCGCCACCACCGTGGATCGCAGGACCGGGTCCTGTTCCATGTACCAGGAGAAGGCGTCGCTGGCCCGCATGAACCGCTGCTCGACCGCAGCCGGAGATGTCATCGCCCGGATCGTCGTCCTCGGCGCAGCCCGGCGACAGGGTCGATGGTCACTGCCGCAGGGGCGGCCGTCGTCGACCCGGGTGTCTCCGCCACGACGGCGGTCACGGCCTCCCCCACCGTCCCGTAGAACCGGTGCGGGCCTATGCGCCCGACCATCCCGGCCCGGGCCAGCTCGGCCCGTACCTTGGCGCCGGCCCGGGCCACGGCGAATACCACGTGGCGGCGGTCCAGGCCGTCCAGCACGTGCTCCAGGGCCTTCAGCCCGGTGTAGTCGATGTCGCTCATGCCGATGGCGTCGAGCACCACGGCATGCGCCGGGCCGATGGTCCGGGCCTCGGCCGCTTCCATCTCCAGCCGGAAGTGGTCGGCGTTGGCGTACCACAGCGGGGTGGAGAAGAGGACCACCAACACGCCCGGTACCTGTTCGGCCCGCTCCGCGCTGCTGATCGGGGCAAAGCTGGTGGTGCCGGGCACCCGGCCCAGAACGTGGAGCTGGGGGCGGGCGTCGCGCCGGGCCCGGTCGAGTATGGCCAGCGCCACGGCCACGCCGATCCCCTCCTGCACGCCCACGAAGGCCACCGTGAGCGCGGCGACGGCGGCGAGCAGCAGCTCGAAGCGGCTGAAGCGGCCGATGGCCACCAGGTCCCGGGCGTGGAACATCCGGGTGGCCACGAAGATCAGGATGGCGGCCAGGGCCGACAGCGGCACGTAGCGCAGGAGATCGGCCGCCGGTATCAGGGCGGCCATGATCGCCGCCGCGCCCAGCGAGACCGCCTGGGTGCGGCCCCCGGCTTCGACCACGGCGGCGGTGCGGGGCGGGCTGGCGTCGACCGGGAACGCCCCCACCAGTCCGGCCAGCACGCTGCCGGCTCCCACCCCGACGAAGTCCCGGCTCATGGATCCCGCCGGGCTGCCGTTCCCGCTGAACGCCCGGCTGGTGGCCGCCGACTGGGTGACCACGACCAGGGCCACCACGGCGGCCAGGGGCATGACGCGGCCCACATCCGACCAGGCCAGCCCGGTCGGGCGGAATGTCGGGGGCTGGGGCTGAACCGCCCCGACCAGGCTGGCCCGGTGGGCGGCGCCCGCGGCGGCGATCAGCGCGGCCGATCCGACCAGCCCCATCAGCCCGGCCGGCAGCCGCCGGTCGACCGCCTCCCCGGCGAAGAGCAGGACCAGGACCCCGACGCCGGGACCGAGGGCCCACGGCGTGAGCTGGCCCACGTGGGCCGCGGTGAAGGACAGTCGGTGGACCACGCTGCCGGTCGGCGGCGGGGTGCCCAGCAGGTCCGGCAGTTCGTGGACCACGATGATGACGGCCACGCCGGCCAGGAACCCGGTGATGATCGGGGTGGACAGGAACTCGGCCACCCACCCCAGCCGGAGGAGCCCGACGGCCATGACCAGGACCCCGACCGCCACCGCGAGTACCGCCACCAGCTCCAGGTACCGGTTGGATCCGCTGGCGGCCAGACCGGCGATCCCCACCGCGAAGAGCGGAGCGATGGTGGAGTCGGCCCCGACCGAGAGCCACCGGTTGGCGCCGATCAGCGCGAAGCACACCCCCCCGGCGATGAAGGCGTAGAAGCCGGTGATCGGTGGCATTCCGGCCAGGCGGGAGGTGGCCAGCTGTTCCGGCACGGCGATGGCCAGAAGAGTGAGGGTGGCCAGGAGATCCGGGAGCATCCAGTCCCGGCGGTACTGGCGCATCCACGGCGGGGGGACGCCGATCCGGCTCAGCGGCGGGGTGCCAGCCATACGCCGATCGACATCAGTCCGCCGGGGGCCCGGCGGCCACCGCCGCGGGAGGTTCCGTCACCGCGGCAGACCACACTGACCGGCTGGGCCACTGCGAACTCCTCTGGGAAGGTCGACCTCTGGCGAAAGTCGCAACTCGGAGCAGCCTGGACTCTTCGAGAACCGCGCTGTAGAGGCGAACGTACCCCCTTGCCGACCAGTTGCGGCCGGTGGGTGAACCGGTGGTGAACACCTCGGCAACTGATTCGCTGAGCGGTCGCAGTTCGGCCAGAGTGGTAGCGATCACCGCCGCCGACCAGAAGGGGACACGACGATGACCAACCTGACCCGGGAGAGCAGTCCCGCGCGGCCCTCGCCGACCCGGCGGGGCTGGTCGCGCGGGGTCGTGATCGTCGGGCTCCTCGGGGTGCTCTGGCTGCTCTTCGGTCTGGCCGGCGGCCGGTACCAGGGCAAGCTCAGCTCGGTCCAGAAGAACGACAACGCCGCCTACCTGCCGAGCTCCGCCGAGTCCACCAAGGTCGACAACGAGGCGTCGAAGTTCCAGCCGGTGCAGACCGTGCCGGGGTTCGTGGTGTACCAGCGCACCGGCGGCCTGACTCCCGCAGACCGGGCCAAGATCAGCTCCGACGCCCAGGCTTTCCGTTCGGTGCCCGGGGTGGCCGGAGACCAGGTGGGCCGGCCGGTGTACTCGGCGGACGGGACCACGGCCAGCACCTCGGTCCCCCTGGTCGGCAAGACCGGCAACACCAGCGTGCAGGGCAACACCCTCGTCGACGTCGAGAAGCAGGTGCTCGGCGTGGCCCGTCAGGGGGCCCCACCCGGCCTGGTGGTTCACAGCGCCGGGCCGGGAGGGCTGCTGGTGGCGCTCATCGACTCCTTCAAGGGCATCGACGGGACCCTGCTGATCGCCGCCGGCCTGGTGGTGGTGCTGATCCTGCTGATCGTCTACCGCAGCCCGGTGCTGTGGTTCTTCCCTCTGTTCAGCGCCGTCCTGGCCCTCGGCGCGGCGGCGCTGGTGATCTACCAGCTGGCCAAGCACGGGATCCTCACCCTCAACGGTCAGAGCCAGGGGATCCTGTCCGTGCTGGTGCTCGGGGCCGGGACCGACTACGCGTTGCTCCTCACCAGCCGGTACCGCGAGGAACTGCACAATTACGACAGCAGGGTCGAGGCCATGGTCCACGCCTGGAAGCGGGCGTCCACCGCCATATTCGCCTCGGCCAGCACGGTGATCATCGGGCTGCTGTGCCTGGAGCTGGGCGAGCTCAACTCCGACCGGAGCCTGGGCCCGGTGTGCGCCATCGGTATCGCCTGCACCGTCGGGGTCATGCTGACGTTCCTGCCGCTGTTCCTCACCGTCGCACCCCGGTGGGTCTTCTGGCCCCGGATCCCGCGGGCCGACCACGAGGGCGACCCGGTGACCCACGGCCCGTGGAGCCGGTTCTCCCGATGGCTGGCCGGGCGGGACCGCCAGGCGTGGATCGCCACCACGATCGGCCTGTTGATCTGCGCCGGGTGGCTGGCGACCTTGAAGACGGGGGGTCTCTCCACCACCGACAGCTTCACCAACACTCCCGACGCGGTGGTGGGGCAGCGGATATACGACGCCCACTTCCCCCGGGGCAGCGGCTCGCCGGCCGAGATCACGGCCAGCGCGGCGTCCATCCCCCAGGTGATATCGGCCGTTTCGAAGGTGCCGGGCGTCAGCACCGCCCCCGGCTCGGTGTGCGTGGCCCCCGACTACTCGAAGCTGGCCGCCCTGGCCTCCTCAGGTACCCGGTCCGGGGCCGGGGCGGGCTGCCCGCCGCCTCAGGTGGCGGTCGCTCCCCATGACGGCCGGTTGCTGGTCGACGCCACGCTCACTGCGAACTACGACTCGCACGCCGCGTTCGCCACCGTGCAGCGGATCCGGGACGCCGTGCACTCCATCCCGGGCGCCCGGGCCCTGGTGGGCGGCGCGGCGGCGGTCAACTTCGACACCCAGCAGGCCTCCCGCCACGACCGGAACCTGATCATCCCGGTGGTGCTGGCCGTCATCCTGGTCGTCCTCATCCTGCTCCTGCGGGCGGTACTGGCCCCGGTGCTGCTGATCGCCACGGTGGTCCTGTCGTTCAGCGCCACGCTGGGGGTGTCGGCGATCGTGTTCAACCACGTGTTCGGCTTCGCCAACGCCGACCCGGCCTTCCCGTTGTTCGCCTTCGTGTTCCTGGTGGCGTTGGGGGTGGATTACAACATCTTCCTGATGACCCGGGTGCGGGAGGAGACCCTGACTTTCGGCACCCGGCCCGGGGTGCTGAGGGGGTTGGCGGTCACCGGCGGGGTCATCACCTCGGCCGGGGTGGTGCTGGCCGCCACCTTCGCCGTGCTCGGGGTGCTGCCGCTGGTGTTCCTGAGCGAGGTGGGCTTCACGGTGGCCTTCGGAGTGCTGCTCGACACCATCGTGGTGCGCTCGGTGCTGGTGCCGGCGCTGGCCCACGACCTGGGCCCGGTGATCTGGTGGCCGTCCCGGCTGGGGCGTTCCGAAGGCCCGGACTGACCAGGCCGCTCGCCTGCCACCGGGCGGCGGGAGGGATGGCCTGTTGGGCTCCTACACGGAGGCGGCCGGCTCCGGGCCGGTGCCGGCCTCGGTCCAGCCGCGGTGCATCCGGTAGTGGTGGCCGTGCACCGCCAGGATGCCCCCGACGGTTCCGTCCGACCAGGGGGCACCCGGGATCTTCGAGGCAAGTTGCTCGTCGTTCAGCTCGGCCAGGAGGGCGAGGGTCTCGGCCCGCACGGAGAGACCGATGCGTATCAGCTCCTCCAGAGGCTTACCTTCCTGCTCCTTCTTCCATGATTCGGTGAAGGAGTGGACGTAGGCCATCAGGTCCTCGCGGGGCCGGAGAGCCCGGCCGGTCTCGTCGACCAGCCGCGGGTCCATGCCCTGGCCACCGGAAAGGTGGCGGCGGACCATCTCGTTGAAGTTGCGCTCGATCAGGGTGGTGTGCACGAAGTGGTCGGCCGCCGACCACCATGAATCAGGGTCGTGCTCGCTGCGGGTACGCGGCGCTCGCAGCTCGTCCGGAGGGATGGCGGTGATCCACTCCAGCTGCTCCACCCGGTCCCGGTGCAACGCCAGTTCGATCTCGACACGGTTCACGCCGCCAACATACCGAGTCGTCCCGAGCGCCGGCCGGAGCGGTACGGGGGATCTGTTCAGCGCGGGCCGGCTGGGCCTCCCGGGAGGGAGGCCCAGAACTCCCGGAGCGCCGTGGCGCCGGCGGCTGGGTCCTGCAGCATCCACCAGTGGCCCAGGCCGTAGAGGACCGTCGTCCTCGCTCCGCCTCGCTCAGCCGACCAGCGGGCGCGGGCCTCACCCCCGGTGTAGGAGTCCTCCGTGGGGATCACCACCAGACCGGGACGGGCCGCCGCCATCCCCAGGTTCTCCCCGAGGCGGGCCATGGCCGGCTGGGCGGCGGAGCGGTACAGCGAGAGCACGCAGCGGCCCATGGTCTCATCGACCGCGGCCGCCACCGCGTCAGCCACACCGGCCGTCATGCCCAGCGACTCGAACATCGATGCCCGGTCGCGGCGCGGGAGCGATGCCATGGCCGCCACCGCCTCCTCCCCCGCGCCTGGCGTCTGCCACACCTGCGCCAGGTCGTGCCAGGTGTAGTCGGGGGCGAAGCAACCGGCGATGTCGGTGACCCACGAACGGATCAGGTCCGGCCGCTCCATGGCGACCCTCACGACGTGGCCGCCGCCCCAGTCGTGGCCGACCAGGTCGACCGGTTGGTCCATCGCCTCGAGCTGCGACACCAGCCAGGCGGCGTACTCGTCGGCCGTGGCGCCGAAGCCGTCGGGCGCAGGAGCCCCGAAGCCCGGCGGGGAGAGCGTCACGGCGTCGGGGTGACGCAGCTCGGCCAGAAGCGGTCCCCAGATGGCTGATGTCTCCGGGTTCCCGTG
>DASSZD010000088.1:0-3538 GCA_035702985.1 Acidimicrobiales bacterium | reverse complement strand
CGGGGTTGTCCAACGCGGAGTATCTGATTTCGTCGGTGGCGTTGTCGATCGACGAGTACTACTCGGGCGTGGGGGAGTCGCCGGGGGTTTGGGCGGGGCGGTGGGCGGAGGGCCTGGGGTTGGCGGGGGTGGTGGAAGCGGAGGACCTGCGGGCGTTGGTGGAAGGCCGGCACCCGGAGACGGGGACGACCCTGTTGGCCGGGTCGCGGGCGCGGTCGGTGCTGGCTTTCGATTTGACGTTCTCGGCGCCGAAGAGCGTGTCGTTGCTGTGGGCGTTGGGCTCGGAGGGGGCTGCGGAGGTGGTGGCGGCCGCCCATCGTGAGGCGGTGGAGGTGGCGTTGGGCTTCTTGGAGGAGCGGGCGGCGGTGGCTCGGGTGCAGTCGAAAGGGGTGCGCCGGCGGGTGGGTACGTCGGGTTGGGCGGTGGCCGGGTTCGTGCACCGGACGAGCCGGGAGGGGGACCCGCAGCTGCATACACACTGCCTGGTCCCGAACCTGGTGCGCCGGGCTGACGGCCGGCATGTGGCTTTCGACGCGGGGCCGCTGTTCGAGTGGGCCCGGGCGGCGGGCTCGGTCTACCAGAACCACCTGCAACGGGCCCTGGTGGAGCGGTTGGGGGTGGGGTGGGGTCCCGACCGGCACAACACGCGGGAGCTGGAGGGCTTCACCCGGGATCAGCTTCGGGCGTTCTCCAAGCGGACTGCCCAGATCGAGGCCGAGTTGGAGAGGCGGGGGGCGACGTATGAGTCGCCGGGCCTGCGGATGCGGGCCGACGACGAGGCATCGCTGATGACGCGGACGGGTAAGGACCATTCGCTGACCCCCCGGTTGTTGGCCGGCCGCTGGCGAGAAGAGGCTTCCGAAGTGGGCCTGGCGGTTGGAGTCGAGCTCGGCCGGGCGGTGTGTGCAACCCGGCTGCGGTCGGAGGCGCCCGGCTGGGACGAGCTGGTTGAGGTGCTGGTGGATCCGCAGTCGGGGCTGTGCTCTCGCTCGGCTCGCTTTGGACGGTCGGATGTGGTGGAGCGGATCTGTGCGGTCTCGGGTGGGCGGTTGTCGACCGGGGAGATCGTCGGGCTGGTCGAGCGGTTCTTGGAGTCCGACCTGGTGGTGCGCCTCTATCCCGAGAGCGGGGAGCGGGCCCGGCCGGCGCAGTGGTCGACCGTGGCGCATCGGGCGTTGGAGGACCGCACCCTGGCGTTGATGGACACGCTGGCGGCCCGCCCGGCGCCACCGATCCCGGCTGAGGCGGTGGGGGCGGTCCTGGCCGGGGTGGGGTTGGGAGAGGACCAGGCGGCCGCGGTCGAGATGTTGGCGGGCGACGGCGGGTGTCTGCGGGCGGTGCTGGCCCCGGCGGGGTACGGGAAGACGACCATGCTGCACTCGGCGGCCCGGGCGGCTGCGGGGGCGGGCCGGCCGGTGCTGGCGGTGGCGACCACGGCCAAGGCGGTGGCCGAGCTGTCAGGCGCCGGTCTGGACGCCCGGACCATCGCCCGGCTGCGGATCGACCTCGAGGACGGCCCGTTGAGGGCGGGGAGCGTGGTGGTGCTCGACGAGATCTCCCAGACCCCGACCGATCAGGTGGAGGCGGTCCTGGCCGCGGTTGACGCCTGCCCGGGCGGTCAGGTGTGGGTGCTGGGCGATCCCCGCCAGTCCCAGCCGGTCGGTCCCGGCGGGATAGCCGATCACATCGAAACGCTGGCCGCAGCTGGGACGATCCGCTCGGCCCGGCTGACGGTCAACCGCCGTCAGGTCGATCCCGTCGACCGGGAAGCCCTGGACCTTCTGCGCCAGGGTGACGCTGCCGGTTCTCAGCAGCTGCGCGCCGAGCAGGGGTGGGAGCACGAATACGCTAGCCCGTCGGAGTGCCGGCGGGCCATGGCCGGCGCCGTCTGTGACGACATCGGCCGTTACGGGCCTGACCAGGTGGCGGCGCTGGTGGTCTCTCATGCCGACGCCGAGGACCTGGCGGACCGCATCCGCGGCCACCTCAGCGGACAGGGCGCGTTGTCCGGGCCGACCCTCACGGGTCCGGGCTGGGCCGGGGAACGGACCTACCAGGCGGGGGACCGGGTGTTGCTCCACGCCCGGGTCGGCGGAGCGGGCAGCGTCTTGGTCAACGGCACGACTGCGACTGTCGTGCGGGTCGACGAAGGCGGCATGGCCGTGCGGATCGACACCAGCGGGGCCGAGGCGGTGCTGCCGGCGGAGTTCGTGGCCGGCACCCGCAAGGACGGGACGCCGAACCTGTCGCATGCGTGGGCGCGCACCGTGGACGGCGCCCAGGGGGGCACCTGGCAGGCCTGCCACCTTCTGGGCAGCACCGCCCTGGACGCCTACCGGGGCTATACCGGCCAGTCCCGCTCCCGCCATCCCACCCACACCTGGAACACCGCCCGCGTCGGCGTGGTGGACCACGGCGGCATCCTGGCCGACCAACGCGACCCCGCCGAGCAGGTGGCCGGCGCCCTGGCCCGCCAGCCCGATCCGACCCTGGCCGCCCGCCACGACCCCTGGATCGTGGACCGCCAGATCCGAGAACGGATCGCCGAACACGAACGAGTCCTGGCCGACCCGCCGCCCAAGCGACAAGACCAGCTGGCCGCCGCCCAGGCCGAACTCGAGGCGATTCGCGCTGGCCTGGCCGAAGCCGAGGCTGCAGCCGCCCGCAGTGCGGCCGCCTTGGCCGGCCTGGGCCCGCTGGGCGGCTTGAGCCGCCACGGCCGGGAGCAGCGTCGCCGCCTCGAACAGCACCTGGAACAGCAGGAGCAGCGGGCGGCCGCTACCCGCTGCGACTACGACCTGGCCGCCGGGCGAGTGGAGCGGCTCCTCGCCGATCAGGCCGCCTACCAGCGGTTCCAGACGGACCACGGCTGGCGCCAGGACGACCTCGACCGGCTCAGAGGGCAGCTCGATGACCACTGGACATCTGTCGTGGTCGCCTGCGTAGCCGTTGACGACCCCCTGGCCTACGGCATCGACAAGCTTCGCCATGCCCGAGTGAACCTCGTCGCCGGGCTGCAAGCCCTTGACGACTCCGTCCCGAAGGATCGCACCCAGGAGTGGGAGCAAGCCCGACAAAGGCTGCCCGAGGCCGTGCGCCAACGCCACCAGACCGAGCAATCCTTGGCCGAGGTGGAGGCCCGCCTCGAAGACGCCCAGCGGCGCCGGTGGGGTCGCCACGACCACCGGGCCATCGCCGACGCCCAGGCCCAACTCGCCGCCCTCCACCAGCAGGCCGAGCGGGCGGCCGCCGAAGAGCGTCGACTACGGGACCACCTAGCCGAACTGGCCGACCACCAGCGGGCCCGGCAACAGCACATCGCCGACAGCGCAGGCCGCCGTGGGCAGCGAGCCGAGACGGTCGCCCAGCTCGACGACGCCCTCGACCGCACCCGCCTCGATCGGGTCCGTCGACTCGCCGACGACCCTCCTGAACACCTGGTCACGCGCCTGGGGGCGCCTCCCGGATCAGCCGCCGGCCGGGCCGTATGGTGCCATCACGCCCTCAGGATCGAAGCCGACCGGGACCACGACGACGG
>DASSZD010000200.1:0-9762 GCA_035702985.1 Acidimicrobiales bacterium | reverse complement strand
ACCGTCGCCCGGCCCCGGTGCCCCGTCCCGCCGATCGCTGCGCCACCCCTCCACCCGACCGTCGCCCGGCCCCGGTGCCCCGTGCCGCCGATCGCTGCGCCACCCCTCCACCCGACCGTCGCCCGGCCCCGGCGCCCCGTGCCGCCGATCGCTGCGCCACCCCTCCACCCGACCGTCGCCCGGCCCCGGCGCCCCGCCCCTCCGGCGGCGGGCCCGGGCATGACCGCCACCCCGCCGGCTCCGGAGGTCGACCCCGGCTTCGCCGCCCTGCCCCTCGACCGGCTGGCCGACGCCGCCCTCGACGCGGCCGGTGCCGGCCGGGCCGGCCACGCCGAGATCCGGGTGGAGCGGACCCGGACCGCCACCGCCACCGCCCGCGACGGCCAGATCGAAGGGGCCGGCGACACCGTCGCCGCCGGGCTGTCCGTGCGGGTGCTGCTCGACGGCACGTGGGGGTTCGCCGCCACCACCGACCTGTCCGCCGAGGCGGCCGCCCGGACCGCCCGCGACGCCCTGGAGGTGGCCCGGGTGTCGGCGGCCATCAACACCGAACGGGTCGAGCTGGCGGCGGAGCCGGCCCACGTCGGCACCTGGGTCAGTCCCTACGACGTCAACCCGTTCGACGTGCCGGCCTCCGAGCGGGCCGCCCAGCTGATCGAGTGGACCAACCGCCTGACCGCCGATCCCCGGGTGAGCCACGCCGACGCCGGCGTGATGGCCGTGCAGGAGAACAAGTTCTACGCCGACCTGGCCGGCACCCGCACCGTCCAGCAGCGGGTGCGCGTCCATCCGGAGGTCACGGCGGTGGCCATCGACGCCGAGCGCGCCATGTTCGACTCCATGCGGACCCTGGCCCCCCCGGCGGGACGCGGCTGGGAGTACCTGACCGGGACCGGCTGGGACTGGGACGGTGAGCTGGGCCGGCTTCCGGAACTGCTGGCGGAGAAGATGCAGGCGCCGACCGTCGACTCCGGAGTGTTCGACGTGGTGATCGACCCGTCGAACCTGTGGCTGACCATCCACGAGTCCATCGGGCACGCCACCGAACTGGACCGGGCTCTCGGCTACGAGGCGGCCTACGCCGGAACCTCGTTCGCCACCTTCGACCAGCTCGGCCGCCTCCGGTACGGGTCACCCGTGATGAACGTGACCGGCGATCGCACCGTCGAGCACGGCCTGGCCACCGTCGCCTTCGATGACGAGGGGGTCGGAGCCCAGTCGTGGGACCTGATCCGGGACGGGATCCTGGTCGGCTACCAGCTCAACCGGGCCATGGCCGCCCGCCAGGGTCTGGGCCGCTCCAACGGCTGTGCCTACGCCGACTCGGCGGTGCGGGTGCCGCTCCAGAGGATGGCGAACGTGTCGCTCCAGCCGGCGCCGGGCGGCCCGTCCACCGAGGAGCTGATCGCCGCCGTGGACGACGGAATCTACATCGTCGGCGACCGGAGCTGGTCGATAGACATGCAGCGCTACAACTTCCAGTTCACCGGACAGCGGTTCTACCGAATCCGTTCCGGCCGGCTCGCCGGCCAGCTGCGGGACCTGGCCTACCAGGGGACCACCACCCGGTTCTGGGGATCCATGGAGGCGGTGGGCGGCGAGCAGACCTACGTGCTCGGCGGGGCGTTCAACTGCGGGAAGGGTCAGCCGGGGCAGGTGGCGGCGGTCAGCCACGGCTGCCCGTCGGCCCTGTTCCGCCAGGTACGGATACTCAACACCAACAGCGAGGCGGGCCGCTAGATGACCTCACCCCAGGATCTGGTCGATCAGGCCCTGTCGCTGTCCGGCGCCGACGGGTGCGTGGTGCTGGTGGAGGAGGCGTCCGAGGCCAACCTGCGCTGGGCCAACAACACGCTCACCACCAACGGGTCGGCCCGCAGCCGGTCCGTGACGGTGGTGTCGGTCGTGGGCGCCTCGGTGGGCTCGGTCACCCGCCAGGGGGCGACCGTCGGCGACCTGGCCGACCTGGTCGCCGAGTCGGAGGCCACCGCCCGCCAGTCCACCCCGGCCGAGGACGCCGCCCCCCTGGTGGGCGCCGGCTCGTCGTCAGGCGACTGGTCCGCCCCGCCGGCCGAGACGTCCATATCGGTGTTCGGGTCCTTCGCCCCGGCGCTCGGTGAGAGCTTCGCCCGAGCCGGGGCGTCCAAGCAGCTCCTGTACGGCTTCGCCCACCACCAGATGGCCAGCGTGTACGTGGGCTCGTCGACCGGCCTGAGGTCCCGCTACGACCAGCCGACCGGCCACACCGAGATCAACGCCAAGAGCGCCGACCTGGCCCGCTCGGTATGGGTGGGAGTGCCCACCGCCGACTTCGGGGATGTCGACGTGCCGGCACTGCACCAGGAACTGGACCGCCGCCTGGGCTGGGCGGAGCGGCGGGTGGACCTGTCCGCCGGCCGCTATGACACCATCCTGCCGCCCAGCGCGGTCGCCGACCTGATGATCTACCTGTACTGGTCGGCCGAGGCCAAGGACGCCCACGAGGGGCGGACGGTCTTCAGCCGCCCGGGCGGGGGCACCCGGGTGGGTGAGCGCCTGTCGGACCAGCCGCTGACGCTGCGGAGCGACGCGGCCCAGCCCGGGCTGGAGTGCGCCCCGTTCGTCACGGCCGTCCAGTCCGGCCCGGGCCGGTCGGTCTTCGACAACGGCTCCCGGCTCGAGCCGACCGCCTGGATATCCAACGGGGTCCTCGGGGCGCTGGTGCAGACCCGCTACAGCGCAGCGTTGACCGGTCTTCCGTTTACGCCCTATGTCGACAACCTGGTCCTCGAATCGGCCGACGCCGGCGGGGGCGTCGGCGGCGCCGGCGCGGCGGGTGGCGCGGCGGGCGCCCCGGGTGGCGTTTCGGACGGCGCCGACCGGCTGGTGGCCGGGGTGGAGCGGGGGCTGCTGCTCACCTGCCTGTGGTACATCCGGGAGGTAGACCCCCAGACCCTGCTGCTCACCGGCCTGACCCGGGACGGGGTGTATCTGGTGGAGGGCGGCGAGGTCACCGCCGCCGTCAACAACTTCCGCTTCAACGAGAGCCCGGTCGACCTCCTGGCACGCGCCTCGGGGTTCGGGCCGACGGAGCGGACCCTCCCCCGGGAGTGGTGCGACTACTTCACCCGCACCGCCATGCCAGCCATGCGGGTGCCCGATTTCAACATGTCATCGGTCAGCGAGGCGTCCTAGCCGCCGTCGGATCGGTCGCCGAGGGCGCCAGGCCCGGTATTGCCGGATCCCGCCGGCCTCCAGCCGCCCTCCAGCCGCCCTCCAGCCGCTCGAGGGGGTGGGTTTCTGCCCTCCAGGGGCAACAACACACCCCTCGACCACCGACACCCGCCAACACCCGCCCGGCACCCGGGCCCGAACGGCGCCCCGCACCGCGATCCGCCGGCCTCCAGCCGCCCTCCCGCCGGCCTCCAGCCGCTCGAGGGGGTGGGTTTCTGCCCTCCAGGGGCAACAACACACCCCTCGACCACCGACGACCGTAGACACCCGCCCCGCACCGGGCCCCGCCGGGGCCCGCCGGGGCCCGGGTGCCGCTGACTGCCTCCTGCTACCAGGTGCGGACCAGCTCGACCAGCGTCCGGACCCCCCATCCGGTGCCACCCTTGCTGATCCAGCCGTCCTCGGATTCCGCCCACGCCGGAGCGGCGATGTCGAGGTGGGCCCAGGCCCCCTCCCCGGCGAACTCCTGGAGGAACAACCCGGCCATGATCGATGATGCCGCCGGGCCCCCGGCGACGTTCTTGATGTCGGCCACCTCGGAGTCGAGCAGCTTCCGGTACGGGGCGTAGAGCGGCAGCTCCCACAGAGGCTCGCCTACAGCGGCACCGGCGGCGATCAGCCGGCGGGTGAGGGCGTCGTCGGTGGCCATCACCGCCGCGACCTTGTCACCCAGTGCCACCCGCTGACCACCGGTGAGGGTGGCCACGTCGATGATGGCGTCGGGCTTCTCCTCGGCGGCCAGGGACAGGGCGTCGGCCAGCACCAGGCGCCCCTCGGCATCGGTGTTGAGAACCTCGATGGTCTTGCCGTTACGGGCGGTGAGGACGTCGCCGGGATGGATGGCCGTACCGCTGGGCATGTTCTCGGTGGCCGCTGCCCAGCACACCACCCGAACCGGCACCTTGAGCTGGGCCAGCGCCAGGGTGGCGCAGATCACGGCGGCCGCGCCGCCCATGTCGTCCTTCATCGTCATCATGGACGCCGGCGGCTTGAGCGACAGGCCGCCCGAGTCGAACGTGATGCCCTTGCCGACCAGGTGCACGGTTGCCACCGCCTTGCGGGGCCGGTGCTCGAGTCGGATCAGCCGGGGCGGTTCGTCGGCCCCGGCGGCCACACCCAGCAGGCCACCCAGGTTCTCGGCTGCGATGCGGTTCTCGTCCCAGACGTCGGCCTTGAGGCCGACCTTGGCTGCTTCCCGGACGGCCAGTCGGGCCAGCTCCCGGGGGGTGAGATGGCGGGGCGGCCGGTTCACCCAGTCCCTGGCTCGGCACGTCGCCTCCCCTGCTACCGCTCCCCGCTTCACCCCCGCGTCGGGGCCGCCGACCACCGTCACCCGCTCCACCCGGCCGTTGGCCGACCCGTTCTTGCGCCGGGGGGCGCCGGCGTAGAGGTATGAGCCCAGCGTGAAACCTTCGACCACAGCCGCTGCCAGCGTCTCGTGGCCCTCGGCGTCTTCTGCCGCCCCCGGAACCGCGGCCAGCAGCGTGGTGGCCACGTGGTCGGCGGCCCCCGCCTGCCGGGCCAGCGTGGAAGCGGCCCGCCGCAGATCGTCGGCGCTCACCGCTCCTTTGTCCCCGACGCCCAGGGCCAGCACCGTGGTTCCATCGTCGGCCAGCATGGCCTGCGCCTGTCCGGGGCGGCCCTCGAACCGCCGCTGCGCCAGGTACTGGGCGTCCAGCTCGGCTCCGGCACCGGCGGGCATCGTCAGGTCGCGGTAAACGGGGACACCCAGGACGGCTACCCCGGCCGGGATCTCGGCGCTGGCATCGAAGCGAGGGGTGGTCGGGTCCTCCGGGATGGCGGGTGTGACGTTGGCCGTCGGGCTCATGGGTGCGGATTGGCCTTTCTGGAGAGTAGGGAGTCGCCTTGCTCCTGCCATCGGGCCATGGTCCACAGCAGGTCTGACAGACGGTTCAGGTACTGGACGACCAGGGACAGCTGCTCTGCGCCGGCTACGGACTGGCCGCTACCGGCGGAGGCGAGCTGATCGTCATCGTCGGAGCCGGCCTGGTGCTCGCCGGAGGCCCGCCGGTCGGCATCTTCGGCCTCCGACACCCCGGGACCGGCCGGCGGGAAGACCCGCAGGGCCGCCCGCTCGGCCCGCCGGGTCACGGTGCGGGCCATGTCGAGGGAGGCGGACACCCGGTCGTGACCCGGAATGACGAAATCCGTGATAGGGGGAAAACGGGCCGCCAGTTCGTCGATACGGGCCTCGAGCCCTCCGACCATGTCGGCGGTCACGAGGGTCACCCCCGGCTTCAGCTTGCGCCGGTTGCCCGGGGCGGTGGCCACCTCCGCCATCAGGACGTACAGGTCCCGCTCCAGCCCGACCAGGAGGCCGTCCAGTTCGGATCCCCGCTCGACCTCGGCCCGGGCCAGGCCCAGGGCCGCCTGGGCCTCGTCGACCGCGCCGTTGGCCTCGATCACCTCCGAGTCCTTGGCCACCCGCCCGCCGAACAGCAGGCCGGTGGTGCCGCGGTCACCTGTCCGGGTGTAGATCCTCATCGCGGCGGACGAGCCTACCGGCCCCCCGCAGGCACCCGACAGGCGGTGCCAGGACCGCCGAGGGAGCAGCCCGACCAGCGACCCACCGCCGCCCCAGCGGGGAAACCGGTTCGGGGCCGCCAGGGGGCTCCCTGTACCCTGAAACCGTGAGCTCCTACCTCGATGCGGTGCACAACCGTGTCGTCATCTTCGACGGCGCCACCGGCACCAACCTGCAGCTACGCCACCTGGGCCCCGATGACTTCGGCGGGCCGGCCCTGGAGGGCTGCAACGAGGTGCTCGTCGACACCCGGCCCGACGTGGTGGCGGAACTGCACCGCAGCTTCCTCGAAGTGGGCTGCGACGTGGTGGAGACGAACAGCTTCGGCTCCCTGCCGTGGGTGCTGGCGGAGTACGGCCTGCAGGACCGCACCCGGGAATTGGCGGTCAAAGCGGCCCGCATCGCCCGCCGGGAGGTCGATACGGCGACCGCCCGGGCCGCCGGCACGCACGACGCAACCCCCGCCAACGGCACGCACAACGCCAACGCCACCCCCGCCGACGGCACGCACAACGCCAACGCCACCCCCGCTACCGACAACGCCGCCACCAGGTGGGTGGCCGGCTCCCTGGGGCCGGGCACCAAGATCGCCTCGCTGGGCCAGATCGGATTCGCCGAGCAGCGCGACGGCTACCAACTGGCCGCCGAGGGCCTGCTCGAAGGCGGCGTGGACCTGTTCGTCATCGAGACGGTCCAGGACCTGCTCCAGGCCAAGGCCGCCATCATCGGCTGCCGGCGGGCCATGGACGTGGCAGGGCGCCGGGTGCCGATCCAGGTGCAGGTCACCATCGAGACCACCGGGCGGATGCTGATGGGCACCGAGATCGGCGCCGCCCTGACCACCCTCGAAGCCCTGCGCCCCGACGTCATCGGGCTCAACTGCGCCACCGGCCCGGCGGAGATGAGCGAGCACCTGCGCTACCTGTCGCAGCACAGCACCGTGCCGGTCTCGGTGCTGCCCAACGCCGGGTTGCCCTCGGTGGTGGACGGCCGGATGCACTACGACCTGACCCCTGAGCAGCTGGCCGGCTACCACGCCCGTTTCATCGAGGAGTACGGGGTCAACGTGGTGGGCGGTTGCTGCGGGACCACCCCCGCCCACCTGAGCGCGGTGGTCGAAGCGTGCCGGCCCCTTACCCCGGCCCGGCGCAGCCCGGCCCCGGAGCCGGGCGTGGCCTCCATATACAGCCACGTCCCCTACGACCAGTCCCCTTCCTTCCTGGTCGTGGGTGAACGGACCAACGCCAACGGCTCCAAGAAATTCCGTGAGGCCATGCTGTCCGACGACTGGGACACCTGCGTGGCCATGGCCCGCGACGCGGTCAAGGGCGGGGCCCACGTGCTCGACGTTTGCGTGGACTACACCGGCGAGGACGGGGTGGACGACATGCGGGAGGTGGCCAGCCGGTTCGCCACCCAGTCCACGCTGCCGATCATGCTCGACTCCACCGAGGCGGAGGTGATCGAGACCGGCCTGCAGCTGATCGCCGGCAAACCCATCCTCAACTCGGTCAACCTCGAGGACGGCGACGCCCCCGGCACCAGGCTGGACCGCTTCCTCGGCCTGGCGCGGGAGTACGGCGCCGCGGTGGTGTGCACCTGCATCGACACCGAGGGCCAGGCCCGCACCGCCGAGTGGAAGCTGCGGGCCGCCCGGGCCATCTACGACCTGGCCGTGGACCGCTACGGGCTGGCCCCGGAGGACCTGCTGTTCGACCCGCTGGTGCTGCCCATCAGCACCGGTATGGAGGAGAGCCGGCGGGACGGCATCGAGACCATCGAGGGCATACGGGCCATCAAGGCCGCCCTTCCCGGCGTGGGCACCATCGTCGGCCTGTCCAACGTCAGCTTCGGCCTGTCCCCCGCCGCCCGCCACGCCCTCAACTCGGTGTTCCTCCACGAGTGCCAGGAGGCCGGCCTGGACGCCGCCATCGTGCACGCCGCCCGGATCATGCCGCTCAACCGGATCGACCCCCGGGTGGTGGAGGTGTGCCAGGACCTGATCTACGACCGCCGGGACCCCGGGCGCGGGTACGACCCGCTGACCGAGCTGCTCCAGCTGTTCGAGGGGGTGTCCTCCTCGAACCTCAAGACCGAGGACCGCAGCGGCTGGCCCGTGGAGCGCCGCCTGGAGCAGCGGATCGTCGACGGCGACCGGGACGGCCTGGAGGCGGACCTGGACGCCGCGCTGGCGGACGGCTGGGTAGCCCTCGACGTCATCAACGGGCCGTTGCTGGGGGGCATGAAGATCGTCGGCGACCTGTTCGGGTCGGGGCAGATGCAGCTGCCGTTCGTGCTGCAGTCGGCCGAGACCATGAAGTCGGCGGTCGCCCATCTCGAGCCGCACATGGAAAAAAGTGAGGGCGGTGGCGGCAAGGGCCGCATCGTCCTGGCCACCGTCAAGGGTGACGTCCACGACATCGGCAAGAACCTGGTCGACATCATCTTCACCAACAACGGCTACGAGGTCCACAACCTGGGCATCAAGGTGCCGCTCGCCGACATGATCGAGGCCGCCCGCAAGGTCGGCGCCGACGCCATCGGCATGTCCGGGCTGCTGGTCAAGAGCACCCTGATCATGCGGGAGAACCTGCTGGAGCTCAACGACCGGGGGCTGTCCGACCTCCCGGTCATCCTGGGCGGGGCCGCCCTGACCAGGACCTACGTGGAGCGGGATCTGCGCTCCGAGTACCAGGGCCGGCTGTTCTACGGGAAGGACGCCTTCGAGGGTCTGCACACCATGGACCAGCTGATGCAGCTCAAGCGCTCCGACCATCCCGACCCGGACTTCGGCCGGGTGCCCGAGGGCCGGGAGGGCGGCCGCAGCCGGGCCGCCCGGGCCACGGAGGACCGGCCGGAGCCGGCCGAGGGGTCACCGTCCCGGGCCCCGTCGGTGGCCACCGACAACCCGGTCTTCGAGCCGCCCTTCCTGGGCAGCCGGGTGGAGCGGGGCATCGGGTTGGACGACATCGCGTCCTACCTCAACGAGACGGCCCTCTTCCGCGGCCAGTGGGGCTACCGGCCGGACAAGTCCCTGGGGGAGAACGACCAGGAGTTCAAGACCCGGGTCCGGGGCGTTCTGCGGGAGCGCCTGGCCGCCGCCCGGGCCGAGGGCATACTGCAACCGGCGGTCGCCTACGGGTTCTTCGCCGTCAACTCCGAGGGCAACGACCTGGTCGTATGGAAAGACGACAGCCGGTCCTCGGAGTGGCTCCGGTTCCGGTTCCCCCGCCAGCCGTTCGAGCCGTGGCTGTCCATCGCCGATTTCTTCCGTCCCGCCGACTCCGGGGAGGCCGACTACGCGGCCTTCCACGTGGTCACCATGGGCCCCCGGGTATCGGAGGAGACGGCCCGGCTGTTCGCCGGCAACCACTACCAGGACTACCTGCACCTGCACGGGCTGGGCGTGGAGATGACCGAGGCCCTGGCCGAGTACTGGCACCGCCGGATCCGGGCCGACTGGGGTTTCGTCGACGAGGACGGCCCCAGCCTGGGCGGCCTGTTCCGCCAGCAGTACCGGGGCGGCCGCTACTCGTGGGGTTACCCGGCCTGCCCCGACCTGGAGGACAACGCCAAGTGCGCCGAACTGGTCGGCGCCGACCGCATGGGGGTGGAGGTCAGCGAGGAGACCTCGTGGCAGTTCCACCCCGAGCAGACGACGGCGGCGATCATCTGCCACCACCCCCAGGCCAAGTACTTCGTCGTCGACCGGGCCTGACAGCGGGCGGAACGCCGGCGCGGTCGGGGCTCAGGCCGGCCCGAGCCTGGACCAGGCGTGGCGGGCGACGGTCTGTATCGATGTGATGCCGTCGGCCTCGGTCGGCTCCCCTTCGCTCAGCACGGAGATGAGGTAGTCGCGTCCGGCGCCGTCCACCCAGCCGATGCTGTTGACGGTCCAGTGCCGGCCCACCGGGAGCC
The DNA here is from genome assembly GCA_035702985.1 of Acidimicrobiales bacterium. Lineage (GTDB taxonomy): Bacteria > Actinomycetota > Acidimicrobiia > Acidimicrobiales > Palsa-688 > JAKAXG01. Next base: position 86 of record DASSZD010000200.1, on the reverse strand, counting down.
ACCCGTTCTTCAGGGCCACGGTGCTACCCGGTGCGGCCCCGGCCGACACCCCCCAGGCCTGGCTGGGGGTCACCCGCTCCATGAGG
>DASSZD010000183.1:0-4911 GCA_035702985.1 Acidimicrobiales bacterium | reverse complement strand
CCCATCGCAGTGCTGTCGGACCGGTCCCGGCTGCTCTACGACTACTTCTCCCAGCTGTTCGCCCAGGTCACCAACCCGCCTCTCGACGCCATCCGGGAGGAGCTGGTGACCTCCCTGTCGGGGACGATCGGCCCGGAGCGCAACCTGCTGGCCCCCGAACCGGCCAGCTGCAACCAGATCGTGATGCCCCAGCCGGTCATCACCAACGAGGATCTGGCCAAGCTGATGTACATCAACGAGGACGGCACCCAGCCCGGCTGGCGGGCCTTCGCCATCGACGGGCTGTTCGACGCCCGGGCCGCCGACCCCGGCGAGGCCGTGGCCCGCTCGCTCGACGACATCTGCGGCCGGGTCAGCGCAGCCATCGAGGAGGGGGCCAAGATCATCATCCTCTCCGACCGCCACGCCTCCGCCGACCTGGCGCCCATCCCGGCCCTGCTGCTGGTCAGCGCCGTCCACCACCACCTGATCCAGGAAAAAAGTCGGACCCGGGTGGGTCTGGTCGTCGAGACCGGCGAGGCCCGCGAGGTGCACCACATGGCCCTCCTCCTCGGTTACGGAGCGGCCGCCGTCAACCCGTACCTGGCCTTCGACACCATCACCGAGCTGGTCCAGGCGGGCGAGCTGGGTGCCCTCACCCCCCGCAAGGCGGTGCGCAACTACATCAAGGCGTGCAGCAAGGGCGTGCTCAAGGTCATGTCCAAGATGGGCATCTCCACGGTGGCGTCCTACACCGGGGCCCAGGTGTTCGAGGCCATCGGGCTCAGCGAGGAGGTGGTGGCCCGCTACTTCACCGGCACCGTGAGCCGTATCGGCGGGGTCGGTCTCGACGGCATCGCCCGTGAGGTGCTGATGCGCCACCGCCAGGCCTGGCCCGACCGGCCCAGCGAGCTGGCCCACCGGGACCTGGAGGGCGGCGGCGAGTACCAGTGGCGGCGGGAGGGTGAGTACCACCTGTTCAACCCCACCACGGTCCACAAGCTGCAGCACTCCACCCGCACGCAGCGCTACGACATCTTCAAGCAGTACACCGGGGCGGTCGACACCCAGGCGGCCCGGCTGGCCACCCTGCGGGGACTGTTCCGGCTGCGGAGCGCCGACGAACTGGGCCGGTCGCCGGTGCCGATCGACGAGGTGGAGCCGGTCTCGGAGATCGTCAAGAGGTTCAGCACCGGGGCCATGTCCTACGGCTCCATCTCGGCCGAGGCCCACGAGACCCTGGCCATCGCCATGAACCGCCTGGGGGCCAGGTCGAACACCGGGGAGGGGGGCGAGGACGCCGACCGGTTCACCCCCGACCCGAACGGGGATCTGCGCCGCAGCGCCATCAAGCAGGTGGCGTCGGGAAGGTTCGGGGTCACCAGCGAGTACCTGGTCAACGCCGACGACATCCAGATCAAGATGGCCCAGGGGGCCAAGCCGGGCGAGGGCGGCCAGCTGCCGGGCCACAAGGTGTACCCGTGGATCGCCCGGACCCGCTACTCCACCCCGGGGGTGGGGCTGATCTCCCCGCCGCCCCATCACGACATCTATTCCATCGAGGACCTGGCCCAGCTGATCTACGACCTGAAGAACGCCAACGACCGGGCCCGGGTCCACGTCAAGCTGGTGGCCGAGGTCGGAGTGGGCACGGTGGCGGCCGGGGTCAGCAAGGCCCACGCCGACGTGGTGCTCATCTCCGGCCACGACGGGGGCACCGGGGCGTCGCCGCTCACATCGCTCAAGCATGCCGGCGCCCCCTGGGAGCTGGGCCTGGCCGAGACGCAGCAGACCCTGATGCTGAACAGGCTGCGGGACCGCATCGTCGTGCAGGTCGACGGTCAGCTGAAGACCGGGCGGGACGTCGTGGTAGCCGCCCTGCTGGGCGCCGAGGAGTACGGCTTCGCCACCGCTCCTCTTGTTGTCAGCGGGTGCGTCATGATGCGGGTCTGCCACCTGGACACCTGCCCGGTGGGCATCGCCACCCAGAACCCGGAACTGCGCAAGCGGTTCACCGGCCGCCCGGAGTTCGTGGTGACCTTCTTCGAGTACATCGCCGAGGAGGTGCGCGAGCTCCTGGCCTCCCTCGGGTTCCGGTCCCTGGAAGAGGTGATCGGCCACCCCGAGTTGCTCGACACCACCGGTGCGGTGGACCACTGGAAGGCCCGGGGACTGGACCTCTCCCCCATCCTGGCGCAGCCCGCGGTGGAGCCCGACGCTCCCCGCCGGTGCGTGACCTCCCAGGATCACGGGCTGGAACGGGCCCTGGACCGCCGCCTGATCGAGGACTGCAAGCCGGCCCTGGAGGACGCCCGGCCGGTGCGGCTCTCCTATCCGGTGCGCAACGTCAACCGGACCGTGGGGACCCTGCTGGGCGCCGAGATCTCCCGCATCTACGGCGGGGCCGGCCTGCCCGACGGGACCATCGACATCAGCTTCGCCGGCTCGGCCGGCCAGAGCTTCGGGGCGTTCGTGCCCCGGGGGGTGACGCTGCGCCTGGAGGGCGACGCCAACGACTACCTGGGCAAGGGCCTCTCCGGCGGCCGGCTGGTGGTGCGCCCGGCCGCCGACGCCCCGCCCGGTTTCGTCGCCGAGGAGCAGATCATCGCCGGCAACGTGATCCTCTACGGGGCGACCGGCGGGGAGGCGTTCATCCGGGGCGTGGTGGGCGAGCGGTTCTGCGTGCGCAACTCCGGGGCCGTGGCCGTCGTGGAGGGTGTCGGGGACCACGGCTGCGAGTACATGACCGGCGGCCGGGTCGTGGTGCTCGGGCCGACGGGGCGCAACTTCGGAGCCGGCATGTCGGGAGGCATGGCCTACGTGTGGGACCCGCACGGCACCTTCGGCGCCAACCTCAACGGCGAGATGGTCGACCTGGAGGACTGCTCGGAGGAGGACGCGTCCTGGTTGACCGGGATCCTGCGCCGCCACTCCGAGGAGACCGGCTCCCCGGTGGCGGCCCGGCTGCTGGGCGGATGGCCCCGTTGCGCCGGCCAGTTCGTGAAGGTCATGCCCCGCGACTACAAGCGGGTGCTCGAGGCGGTCCGCCAGGCAGAAGCGGCCGGGCGGCCGGTGGAGGAAGCGATCATGGCGGCATCCCGTGGGTAAGCCCACCGGTTTCCTGGAGTTCTCCCGCGAGCTGCCGGCCCGGCGGCCGGTGCCGGTGCGGCTGCGGGACTGGAAAGAGGTGTACGAGCCGTTCCAGACCAACCGGCTGCAGGTGCAGGCCAGCCGGTGCATGGATTGCGGGATCCCGTTCTGCAACGACGGGTGCCCGCTCGGGAACCTGATCCCGGACTGGAACGACCTGGTGTACAAGGACGAGTGGCGGGCCGCCATCGACCGGCTGCACGCCACCAACAACTTCCCCGAGTTCACCGGGAGGCTGTGCCCGGCCCCGTGCGAGGCCGCCTGCGTGCTCGGCATCAACTCCGACCCGGTCACCATCAAGCAGGTCGAGGTCACCATCATCGACCGGGCCTGGGAGGAGGGCTGGGTCGCCCCGGTGCCGCCCACCACCCACACCGGCAAGCGGGTGGCCGTGATCGGGTCGGGGCCGGCCGGCCTGGCCGCGGCGCAGCAGCTGACCCGGGCCGGCCACTCGGTCACGGTGTACGAGCGCGACGACCGGCCGGGCGGGCTGCTGCGCTACGGCATCCCCGAGTTCAAGATGGAGAAGCGGGTCCTGGACCGCCGCCTGGCCCAGATGGAGGCGGAGGGCACCTCGTTCGTGTCCGGGGTGTCGATCGGCGCCAGGACCGGGCCGGGATCGCTGGCCGCGGCCGAGGTGGTCGGGGCCCACGATGCGGTGGTGGTGGCGGCCGGCGCCACCGTGCCCCGCGACCTGCAGATCCCCGGACGTTCCCTGCGCGGCATCCACCAGGCGATGGAGATCCTGCCGATGGCCAACCGGGCCGTCAACGCCGACGACCCGGTGGCCGCCTGCCCCATCAACGCCCGGGGCAAGCGGGTGGTGATCATCGGCGGCGGCGACACCGGCGCCGACTGCCTGGGCACGGTCCACCGCCACGGGGCCCGCTCGGTGCACCAGTTCGAGATCATGCCCCGGCCGCCCGAGGTCCGGGACCCGTCCACGCCGTGGCCGACCTGGCCGCTCATGTTCCGCACGTCCTCGGCCCACGAGGAGGGCGGTGAGCGGGTGTTCTCGGTCAACACCCTGGAGTTCGTCGACGACGGCTCCGGCGCGGTGGCCGGCCTGCGGGCCTGCGAGGTGGCCGTCAAGGTCGTCGACGGGCGGCCCAGCTTCGAGCCGGTTCCCGGCTCGGAGTTCACCCTGGAGTGCGAGCTGGTGCTCCTGGCCCTGGGCTTCTCCGGGCCGGAGCCTGCGCTGGCGGAGGCGCTCGGGGTGGACCTCTCCCCCAGGGGCAACATCGCCCGCTCCGCCGACTACGCCACGTCCCGGCCCGGGGTGTTCGTCTGCGGCGACGCCGGTCGGGGCCAGAGCCTCATCGTGTGGGCCATCGCCGAGGGCCGCTCGGCGGCCATGCACGTGGACCGGTACCTGACCGGGTCCACCCTCCTGCCGGCGCCGCTGCCGAACGGCTAGCTGCCGGTTCGGTGTGGCCCCGGTGCGGGGACGGCTAGCCGCCCGTTCGGTGGGGGCCCGGTACGGGGGCGTCCCGTTCGGTGGGGGCCCGGTACCGGGGCGTCCCGTACGGCCGTGGCTGGGCACGGGCGGGCCGGGCGGGGGCGGGTCCGCCGCGGTCGGTGGCAGGTCGGTGGCCGGTCGGTGGCCGGTCGCCCGTCTGGGGATGGTCGGCTGCAGCCCCCGTGGTGGCGATAGCCTGGATGGGTGGAGATGGACCAGCCAGAGCGCCCCGAGCATTCCCACCGGGAGGATGGCGAGCCCGGGGCAGCCGCCGCGGCGCCGGCGGATACCGGCGACGGCACCGGCGGGACGGCGCCGGGGTG
>DASSZD010000028.1:0-18252 GCA_035702985.1 Acidimicrobiales bacterium | reverse complement strand
ACCTCGACACGGCCGATGTTTTTCATCCGCTTCTTGCCCTCCTTCTGCTTCTCCAGGAGCTTGCGCTTGCGGGTGATGTCACCGCCGTAGCACTTGGCCAGCACGTCCTTGCGCTTGGCCTTGACCGTCTCCCGGGCGATGATCCGCCCCCCCACGGCGGCCTGGATGGGCACGTCGAACATCTGGCGGGGGATCAGGGCCCGGAGCCGCTCGGTCATGCGCCGGCCGTACTCCTGGGCGGCGCTCTTGTGGACGATGGCCGAAAACGCATCCACCGGGACCCCGTTGAGCAGCACGTCGATCTTGACCAGGTCGGCCCGGTCCCAGCCGGCCGGCTCGTAGTCCAGCGAGGCGTACCCCTTGGTGCGGCTCTTGAGGGCGTCGAAGAAGTCCATGACCACCTCGGCCAGCGGGATCCGGTACACCATCTCCAGCCGCTCCGGCGACAGGTACTCCATGCGGACCATGTCCCCCCGCCGGGACTGGCACAGGTCCATCAGGGTGCCGGTGTACTCGGTGGGGGTGAGGATGGTGGCCTGCAGGAACGGCTCCTCGATCCAGTCCAGCTTCTGCGGCTCGGGCATCTCCGACGGGTTGTGCACCTCGATGGTCGACCCGTCGGTCAGGTGGGCCCGGTACTCCACCGAGGGGGCGGTGGCGATCAGGGCCAGGTTGAACTCCCGCTCCAGGCGTTCCCGCACGATCTCCATGTGCAGGAGCCCCAGGAAACCGCAGCGGAACCCGAAACCGAGCGCCCCCGACGTCTCCGGCTCGTAGGTGACCGAGGCGTCGTTGAGGCGCAGCTTCTCGAGGGCCTCGCGCAGGTCGGCGAAGTCGTCGCCCTCCACCGGGTACAGGCCGCAGAACACCATGGGCTTGGGGTCCTGGTAGCCCTCCAGGGCCTTCTCCGCCGGCCGGGCCGCCGAGGTCACCGTCTCACCGGAGCGGGCCTCGCCCACGTCCTTGATGCCGGCGATCAGGTAGCCCACCTCGCCCGGGCCGAGGGACGCCACCGGGACGGTGGTCGGGGTGCGGATCCCGATCTCCTCCACGTCGTGGTTGCGGCCGGTCTGCATGAACCGGACCTTGGTGCCGGTCTCCAGGGAGCCGTTGACCACCCGGATGGCGCTGACCACCCCCCGGTACTGGTCGTAGTGGGAGTCGAAGATCAGCCCCTGCAGCGGGGCGGCGGCGTCCCCCCGGGGGGCGGGGATGCGCTCCACGATGGCGTCGAGCAGTTCCGACACGCCGACCCCGGTCTTGGCCGAGATGCGCAGGATCTGGTCCGCCGGTACGCCCAGCACCTTCTCGATCTCCGCCGCGTAGCGGTCCGGGTCGGCGGCCGGCAGGTCGATCTTGTTGAGGGCGGCCACGATCTCCAGGTCGTGCTCGAGGGCCTGGTAGGCGTTGGCCAGGGTCTGGGCCTCGATGCCCTGGGCGGCGTCGACCAGCAGCACCACCCCCTCGCAGGCGGCCAGGCTGCGGCTGACCTCGTAGCCGAAGTCCACGTGGCCGGGGGTGTCGATCAGGTGGATGGTGTGACCCTTCCACTGGACCCGCACGTTCTGGGCCTTGATGGTGATGCCCCGCTCCCGCTCGATGTCCATCGAGTCGAGGTACTGCTCCCGCATGTCCCGGGCGTCGACCGCCCCGGTGAGCTCCAGGATGCGGTCGGACAGGGTGGACTTCCCGTGGTCCACGTGGGCGACGATGCTCAGGTTGCGGATCTGTTCGAGGTTCACGGACTTCCAGGGGGAAAAAGGGGGGGCTTCGGCGGCTGCCGCTATCCAGTGTGGCTCAAGAGGTGCGCCGGCACCGGCTGGCGTACTGTTTCTGCATCGTCAACAGCTCTGATCCCACCTACGAACCGGTCATCACGGTATCGGCAACCTACGGCGCCGCCGGCAGCGTCATCACCCCCCGGCTGGCGGCGCAGCTGGGCCTGCCGTTCATCGACCGGCTGATCAGCGCCGACCTGTCCCAGCAGGCGGCCTCCCAGGAGGGGCTGTCGGCCGGCGAGGAGGAGAACACGCCGGCCGGCCGGTTCCTCAGCTACTTCGCCCGGGCCGCCACCGTGGGGACGGTGATCGGCCCGGATCCCCAGCTGGAGGAGGACGAGGACATCCGGGCCCGCACCGAGGACGCCCTGACCGCGGTGCGCGCCGGCGCCCCCGCCGTGGTGCTGGGCCGGGCCGCCGCGGTGGTGCTGGCCGGGCGCCCCCGCACCCTGCACGTGCGCCTGGACGGTCCGGTGGAGGCCCGCTTGGCGTGGGCCGCCGGCATCGAGGGCATCGACCGGGAGGCGGCGGCCCGCCGCCAGCACGAGACGGACCGGAGCCGGGCGTCGTTCGTCAAGCGGCTGTACCGGGCCGACCCGGCCGACCCCGGGCTCTACCACCTGGTGGTGGACTCCACCGCGCTGGGCGTGGACGGCACCATCGAGGTGATCGCGGCGGCGGCCGCCGCGCTGCTGCGCCTGAAACCGTGAACGGGCCGGCCCGGCGGCTGGACCGCCCGGCAGGGTGGATCCTCGGGCACATCGACAACCTGCGGTCGCTGGCGGTCCTGCCGCTGGTGTGGACCTACCGGCTGACCGACCAGCAGGCGGTCATCGACGCCGACACCGACCGCTGGGCGGAACTGCTGTGGGTAACCGACCGGTCCCGGATGCTGGCCCGGCTGCTGTTCGCCTTCCCCGAGTTCCGCTCCGTCTACTACCACCGCCTGGCCGCCGGGAACCCGGCCGGGGCGCTGGCCGGCCGGCTGGCCCGCCACCTGTGGCGGGGCGTGCCCGGCATCGACCTGGGGGCCACCCCGATCGGGCCGGGGCTGTTCATATCCCACGGCCAGGCGACCATCCTGTCCGCCGAGCGGATCGGGGCCAACCTGCAGGTCCACCAGGGGGTGACGGTGGGCTGGGACTACCACAGCGAACGGCGGCCCATCATCGGCGACGGGGTGTTCATCGGGGCCGGGGCCAAGATCCTCGGGGCGGTCACCATCGGCGACCGGGCCCTGATCGGGGCCAACGCGGTGGTGGTCTGCGACGTGCCGGCCGGCGCCACCGCCGTCGGCATCCCGGCCCGCATCCGCCCGGCGCCGGCCGCCGACCCCGGCCCGGAGGTCGGCTCAGCGCCCTGAGCGCTCCAGCCGGGCGGTAATGGCCGCCGGCCGGTCCGCCGACCCGGAGGACGGGAGCCGGCCGGCGCTGCCCTCCCCCACCCGTCGCAGGATCCGCCGCCAGCGTTCCTTCGCCGCCTCCTGGGAGAACTGACCGGCCACCACCCTCCTGGCCCGCTCGCCGATGTCCGAGGCCCGGTCCGGGTCGGCCCACAGCTCGGCCAGGGCGGCGGCGAAGTCCCGGGCCGACCCCCCCACCATGACCTCCTCGCCGTGGCTGACCGGCAGGCCGGCCACGCCCAGGGGGGTGGAGACCACGCACAGGCCCATGCCCATGGCCTCGAGCACCTTGGTCTTGATCCCCGTCCCCGAGACGACCGGCGCCACCGCCACCCGGTACCGGCGCAGGGTCGCCGCCAGATCACTGGCATATCCCAGGAAGCGGATCCCGTCGCAGGCCAGCTGCCGGGCCAGGTCGTCGGGGCAGTGGCCGACCACGTCCAGCACGAGGTCCCCGGCGCCGAACGCCGCCAGCTCCGGCAGCACGGCGTCGCGGTACCAGCGGACCGCCTGCCGGTTGGCGTGGTAGTCCATCCCGCCGACGAACACCGGTCCCCGGCGGGCGCCCCCGCCGGCCGGGGACGCCGCCACCGGCACCGCCATGGGGCTCCACTCCACCGGCCGTCCCACCCGGGCCGCCAGCCGCTGCGCCTCCGCCGCCGACACCAGGCAGGTGACCGCCGCCTGCGACGCGACCTGCAGCTCCCGGCGGGCCAGCAGGCGGGACTCCACCGACAGCAGGCGGGCCGCCGCCACCGATGCCGGGCGACGCAGGACCGGGGGGAGGTAGTCACCGAAATAGCCGACGATGGTGTCCGGGTCGGCCCGGCGCATCTGCCGGTAGCGCTCCGACAGCAGGTCGTCGAGGTCCACCACCACCGGTCGGCCGGTGGACGCGGCCAGCCCGTAGGTCCGGATCATGTCGGCCACCACCACGTCGGCGTCCATCCGGGCCGCCAGTCCGGCCACCGCTGCGCCCAGCGGCCGGCTGTGGAAGAGGCACTCGTTGAGGCTCATGCGGCCCCGCCCGGCCTGCCAGGCCACGTTGGCGGCGATCCGCAGCGGGCCGGGCGGGGCCAGCCGGTGGACCGGCACGGCGTCCCCCCACGGGGGCGGCGCCAACGGGGCCGGCCCGAGGGCGGCCACCTCCACCCGGTGGCCCAGCTCGACCAGGGAACCGACGATGGTGGCGATCACCGTCTTGCGGCCGGTACGGCGGCCGCCGGGGTCGCGACTGGAGACCAGCAGGATCCGCAGCGGGCGGTCGGGGCCGGGCACGGGCCGAGTATGCGCCCCCGCCGGGGCGCCCGGTCCAGGTTCCATCCGATGGCTCAACCGTCCGTCGCCGGCTGGGACCCGGCGGAGACGCGCGCCGCGAGCGAGCCGGCCAGGCCACGGATCTCGGCGAAGACCCGCCGGTCCGACAGGTACAGCCCGGCCACCGCACCGATGGCACCCAGGACCACGATGGTGACCAGGGCGCCCGGTCCGGCGGCCATCAGGATCCGGGCCGGCAGGGCGAACACCGTGACCATCAATCCCACCGCCAGGCCGGGGCGCAGCGCCCCGAAGGTCTGGGACCACGTGGAGCCGATGAACCGGTTGGCCATGGCGAAGCGGACCAGGCTGACGCTCACATTGGTCACCAGGTGGACCACCGCCACCCACACGAGCCCGTATCGGGCGGCGAAGGCGAACCCACCCATCCGGATGATGGTCAGCGGGATGTTGACCACCAGCAGGGCGCCCGGCTTGCCGAGGGCCGGGAACAGCGGGCCGTCCGCGTACCCGGTGGCGGCCACCGCCGACGCCAGCCCCAGCACCGTCATCGGGGCGATGGCGCCGCGCCAGTTGCCGCCGAACAGGGTCAGCACCGCGTCGCGCGAAACCAGGGCCAGGCCCACCCCGGCCGCGAACCCGTAGAGGGTGGTCAGGCGGAGCGCTTTGAGCATGGCCCGCCTCAGGACATCCGTCCCCGCGATCCGGGCCTTGGAGTAGACCGGGAAGGCCACGTCGGAGAACATCCAGAACACGTTGTTGATCAACAGTTCCGGTAGCCGGTAGGCCATGGTGTAGATGCCGAGGGCGGTCGCTCCCAGCATGCTGCCGACGATCAGGTAATCGCCGTTGAGGGCCAGCTCCGTGAGGATGTTCATGGCCGCCGCTTTGATCCCGAAGCCCATCATCACCCGCCCGATCCCCCAGTCGAAGCGGATCCGGGGCCGGTAGCGGACCAGCACGGATCCGGCCACGGTGCTCACGGCCTGGCCGGCCATGAGCCCGATGACGATGGCCCACACGCCGAAGGAGTTCATGGCCAGCACCACCGACAGGACGGCCCGTACCACCGCCCCCGACAGGTCCAGCACGATCATCTTCTTGAAGTGGAGGTCCCGCTGCATGAGCGACTTGTTCATCTGCATCGGTCCCCGCAGCAGCAGGTACGCCCCCATGACGGCGAACACGGCGGTGTGGCCCGACGCCCCGAACACGGCCGACGTCAGCGGCGCCGCTGCCACTGCCACAACTGCCATCAGAACTGTCATGGCCAGGTTGAAGGTGAAGGCGACGTGCACCTGCTCGTCGTCACCCCCACCCCTCTGGCTGTAGACGAGGTACGAACCGGTGCCCAGGTCCAACAGCACCTCGAGGTACTGGGTGAACGCCAGCGCGGCGGCGAACACCCCGAAATCGCTGGGCGCCAGCAGGCGGGCCAGGATCACCGTGGACACGAAGATCACCAGGCGGTTGCCCCCGAAGGAGCCGACCCTCCAGGCGATTCCCTTCACGGCCGCCGTCGTCAGCCGGTGGGCGGCCGCCTCGGAAGGATCACCGCCCGGGACGGGCCCCTGCTGTCCGCCGGCACCGGATGGCGGCGCTGCGGAGACCTGCGAGTCATGCATGCTGCGCCGTTCGGGCCGCACGGAGCCCGGCAGGCCGGCTCGGCACGCGATCGACGAGCATGGTGCAGCACTGTAAGTACCGCCGCAACCGTCTTCCACGGATGTGGCCGGTGGTACAAACCCCCGGCGGGGCGCCACTTGCGACACTGCCGCCGCCAAACGGATGGACGTTCAGCCGTTCGGTCAAGTTTCGCTCAGGTATCACGTACCGCTGCCTACTGTCGCCGTGGGCGGTACGCAGCCACAGCGACCCTGCGACGAAAGGCTCAGAGGGGATCGCCGTGGTTCCGCGCGGCCCTCATGATTCGCCGGTTGCTATGAAGGGGTAGACGCGATGGCTCTGGCGCTCGGGTCAACGACTTCGCCGTTGGCCACTGGGGGCAGACGAGGCACCACCGGCCCTGGCCGCCGGGCGCCGCGCCGGTGGCCGGCGCCGGCCATATGGACCGCGTTCCACTCCCCGGCGACCACGGCCGCCCTGGACCTGGTGGCGCTGGGGACCTGGCTGACCATCGGCCCGGTCCACGGCCGGCCCGCCGACCTGGTCCTGTTGTGGGTCCCGGTCCAGTTGCTGCTGTCGGGGTCGTACCGGTGGCGGATCGATCTGCGGTTCCTCAATCACCTGGTCCCTGCCCTGGCTGCGCTGGCCGTGCCCATCGTGGCCCTCGGGCTGATGGAACCGGCGGTAGGCCGGCCGGTGCTGGACCGGATCCCGGCGTTCGCCGCTCTCCTGGCCGCCGGGCGCCTTCTGTCCTACGCCCTCGACCGGGTCGCCCGCGGCAGGGCCTCGGCCGAACCCGCCCTCATCGTCGGGGCCGGCCGGACGGGATGCCAGATCGCCGAGACCCTCTTCGACCACCCCGAGTACGGGATAAGGCCGGTCGGCTTCGTGGACGACTTCCCCGACGACGGCACACTTCCCCTGCCGGTGGTGGGCAGCATCACCACCTTCGACGCCGCCATCCGCCAGACCGGGGCCCGCCGGGTGTTCGTGGCCTACGGCGCCAACCGGGAGCCGGAACTGGTGGAGATGCTACGGGCGTCGACGGAGACCGGCGTGGAGATCCATGTGGTGCCCCGCTTCTTCGAGCTCGGGGTCAGCACCGCCGGGCCGGGGGCCCATGACCTGTGGGGTTTTCCCATCCACGACACCCGCCGGGCGGACCCGTCCAGCATCGAGTGGAGAGCCAAACGCATATTCGATGTGGTGGTGTCCGGGCTGGGGCTGCTGATGGCCGCCCCGGTGATGATCGTCACCGCGGCGGCGGTGCGGTTGACGAGCAGGGGCCCGGTCCTGTTCCGCCAGCAGCGGGTCGGGCAGCGGGGCCAGACCATCGAGATCTACAAGTTCCGCAGCATGAGGGTCAGCGGTGACGCCGACACCCGCTGGGCCGGACGCAACGACGAGCGGGTCACCGGGGTGGGCCGCTTGATCCGGGCGACCAGCATCGACGAGCTGCCGCAGCTGATCAACGTCCTCAAGGGGGACATGTCCCTGGTGGGACCGAGGCCGGAGAGGCCGCACTTCTCCGACCAGTTCGGCCGCAGCGTGTACCGCTACAAGGATCGTCTCCGGGTCCCGGTGGGCCTGACCGGCTGGGCCCAGGTGCACGGTCTGCGCGGCGACACCTCGATCGAGGAGCGGGCCCGCTTCGACAACTACTACATCGAACACTGGTCCCTGTGGCTGGACATGGTCATCCTGGTGCGCACCCTGTCCCAGGTCGTCCAGGAGATAGCCAGCCATCTGAGGCCGGACGACCGCCGCCGGGAGGTGGGCCCGGAGGGTGGGGCGCTCGCCGGGCACGTCCTGACCATCAGGGGTCAGGATGTCACCGAGTGGCCGGCGCCGCCGCAGCCTCTCACCTCGCTGGGCGTCAACGAATCCGCCGCCGAGCCGTAGCGGCCGCCGGCGCCGGGTTGGTCTCCAGCACCGACCGGTACAGAGCATCCAGGCGCCCGGCGACCACCTCCCACGACGACTCCTCCATCAGGCGCCGCCGTCCCTCGGCTCCCATCCGGGAGGCCTCACCGGGATCACTGAGCAGGCGCACCATGGCCGAGGCCAGGGCCGTCGTGTCCTCCGGGGCCACCACTAATCCGGTGACGCCGTCGTCCACCGACTCGGCCAGGTCCCCCACGTCGGTGACCACGACGGGACGGCCGAAGGTCTGGGCCAGGCGCACCACGGCGCTGGCATTGGACCGCCGGTACGGGGCGGCCAGCAGGCGGGCGCCGCCTACCAGTCCGGGCACGTCCTCGGCGGGCACGTACCCGGGGAGGAACTGAACCCCGTCGATGGCCCGGGCCCTGCGGGCCAGGTCCTTGACGTCGAGGTCACCGACCACCGGCCCGGCGATCTTCAAGGTGGCTGCGGGGCGCTGGGCGCGCACCGCGGCGAAGGCGTCCAGCAGCAGGTCCAGGCCCTTGTATCCGGTGAGCGAGCCGAAGAACACGACCTGCTCGGGGCAGTCACCGGGATCGACGGGATCCCCGTGTGCCAGCACGCCCAGATCGCCGAACGGGATCACCTCGACCCTGGAGACCCCGGGCCACGTTGCCAGCAGGTCGGTCCTGGAGCTCTCCCCCAGCACCAGCAGCAGGTCCATGGCCCGGTACCCCCGTCCCAGTCCACCGTAGAGGACACCCCCCCTGCGGTACGGGCCGGCGTCGCCCCGCTGCTCCTGGAGCGGGATCGGCGAGTGGGCCACGTCGGCGCAGACGCCCGCCCACCCGCGCCGCGCTATCAAGGATGCGAGCAGCCCGTCGATGGAGAACCGCCACTCGCTCCACTGCACGACGTCCGGCCGGATCTCCCGGACCATGCGGCCCACCTGCAGCCACGCCGCCACCAGCCGGGCCGCCCGGACGGGCCGGCGCAGCTTCCGGACCACCACCGGCTCGACCCCGGCACCGGGATGCCATGTCGGGAGCACGGGGGCCACCTCGAAGCGCGCTTCGCCCGAGACCATCTCCGGATCCGGACCGGTGAGCAGGGTCACGTGGTGGCCGGCCCGGGCCAGGGCCCGGCCCATCTGGAAGCTGAACTGGAACAGTCCGCCCGACGGGCTGAACTCGACCAGCACTATCCGCAGCGGCGGCGGGCTCATCCGGCCAGCACCTCCCGGTAGACGGCGCCCAGCCGTCCGACCCAGGCCGACGCGGTGTACTCCCGGTCGAACCGGTCCCGGGCGGCGCGTCCCATGGCCGCCCGCTTCTGCGGATCCCCGAGCAGTTCGATCAGCGCGCCGGCCAGGGCGGCCGGGTTCCCGGGCGGGACGAGGATCCCGACCTCGGCGTCGACCAGTTCCGGCACCCCGCCCACGGCGGAGGCAACCACCGGCAGTCCGGCGGCCAGGCCGTGGATGACCGCGGTCGGGAAAGCGTCATTGAGCGTCGGGTGCACCAGCACGTCGGAGGCGCCGAGCAGCCGGTCCACGTCCTCGCACCATCCGGGCAGCAGGACCCGTCCGGCCAGGGCCGGATCGCGGCGCACCTCCTCGGAGATCCGGCCGGCCAGGTCGCCGTCACCGGCCATGACGATGCGCAGCCGCCACGACGGCGGGATCAGCCGGGCCGCGGCGAGCAGTTCGGCGTGCCCCTTGCCCGGACGCATCACCCCGAGCATCGTGGCCACCAGCTCGTCGGATCCGACTCCCAGCTCGTCGCGCGCCGCGGTCCGGCCGCCTCCGGTCACGGTCTCCGGCCGGCGTATCCCGTTGTGCACCGTGACCACCCGCGCCGGGTCGGCGTCGAACGCGTCGAGGTACCAGCGTCTCTGAGCCTCGGACACGGCCACCGTCCGGGCCGCCGCCCCGACCCGGGCCCGCCCGCCCACCCGCTGCTTCAGCCTGTCGACGGCGGTGCCGCCCACTTCGATGCGGTGGAGGGTCGAGATCATGGGGATGCCGAGGCGACCCGCCACCCATGACCCGACCGTGTCGGCGTGCTTCAGATGTGTCTGCAGCACATCGGGCCGCACATCACGGACAATCCTCAAGGTGCGGCGGAAGGCCCGGGGGTCCCAGCGGGTGCCCAGACCCACTGACAGCACCCCGGCGCCGGCGTCGCGGAGCCGGCCGGCGTTGCGGGCGCCGTCGATGCCCATCAGGCTGATCACGGTGGTCCGGATACCGGCCCGGGGCGCCGCCCCGGCGAATTCCACCAGCAGCTGCTCCGCCCCGCCGGGCCCGAGATCGTGAATCAGATGGCAGACGTGGATCCGCTCCGAGCCCATCCCGGGGGGGCCGGTAGCACACTGCACCATTTGGTCAGCCACGGCGATCCTCGGCCTCCCCTATCGGTCAATTTCTTCGAGTGCCGTCGAAGTCGGACGCGAAACTCACGGTTCGAAGAGAGGCAATAGGGACGCCCGGTCCGGTCCTGCAACCGTCGCCGGGGTTCCCGCCCATCGAAGGGGAACGGTACTCCACAGTGCAGTTACGCAGAACCGAATCAATCGGAGTTTCCACGAACGGACAGGCGGCCTACGAGGCGGCCCGGGCCGACGACAAGCGCCGGGCCCGGCACCGGACCTGGATGTCGATCGCGGCGGGGATCGTGGTGGCCCTGCTGGTCCTCGCCGGCGGGGCGGCGTTCCTGTTCCGCTCTTCGAAGCAGTGGTCGGGGCAGACCACGGTCATGGTCCTGCCGAGCCAGGGGATAGCCATCGGTCCCTCGGCCAGCTACTGGGACACGCTCAGCCGCGGTCAGATCACCTCCACCGTGGCCCAGGTGCTGGGGCTCTCCCGCTTCAAGGATCTGGCCGGTCAGGAGCTGGGGTTGACCCCGGCGGAGGTCTCCCGCATATCCATCGCCACCACATCGGTGACCGGCACGGCACTGGTCACCGTGACGGCCAAGGGCCCCAGCGCGGCGGAGGCGGCCGACATGTCCGACGCCGTGGTGGCCCGGGCCGATTCAGCCGTCAACACCCTCATCGCGCCCTACTCGGTGACCGTGGTGAGCGAGAGCGGCGGTCACGCCTCTCCCGTGGCTACGGCCAGCACCAGCAAATACCTGGTGATCCTGGCGGTGGTGGCCGTGGCGCTCGGTTTCGGCGTGCAGCAGGGGGTCATGCAGCTGTTCGAGGCCACGGCCAGGCGGGGCCGGGACCCGGTGCTGGACCTGTCCTCCGGTGACGAGCCCGGCACCCCACCGGCCGGGGAGGCGGACAGCCACGTGCCGGTTCCCGAAAGAGGACCGGCCCAACCGCCCCCGAAGGCTTTTCACCGGAACGGCGACGGGCACCGGACCAACGGGTCGGCCCACAACCACGTCCAGGAGTTCGGCTGCCGTGGGGACTCGCCCGACCTGCTGGAGCTGGCACGCGCGGATGACGACCTGAAGTCGCGATGAGCACCGTCGGGCTGAGCACCGCCACCGGCGGCGCGGCACCGGTCCCACCTGTCATCTCTGCGCCGCGGTGGCGGGTACCGGCGTGGATCTGGCTGCTGGCCGGCGTCGGCGGCGCGGCCGGACTGGCCGGTGCGGTGGCCCTGCACCGCACCCCGCTACTGGCCCTGGGCGGGGCGGCCGGTCTGGTGGTGGCGGCCCTGGCCCTGGTCCGGCCGCTGTTCGCGCTGGTGCTGCTCCAGGTCGTGACCTGGTCCAACATCTCCAGCGTGGTCGGCACCCACGGCGGGATCAGCCCCTACCTGGTCGCCATCGCGCTGGCCCTGCTCTCCGTTGCGATAGAGGCACGCCGGCGGGGGCGGCTGGTGTTCGGGCGTTCGCCGCTGTACCGGCTGCTGGCTCTGGTCATGGCTGCCGAAGGCGTGTCTCTGATCTTCAGCAGCCATCCACTCTCCCTGACCCTGACCACATCGCGGTTGAAGGATCTGGTGTTCTTCATCTGCACGGTGGCCCTGATCGGCTCCACCGACCGGCCCGTCACGGCCATCAAAGCGATGGTCGTCACCATCGCCATCCTGTGCGGGCTCACCGTCGTACAGCAGTACGGGCTGCACAACGCCACCAGCTTCGGGGGACTGAGCCAGGTCCACGCCGCCGACATCGGCTCCACCACCAGCCGGCACACCGGCCCCGAGAGCGATCCCAACTTCTGGGGCCGGACGATCGTCCTGGTGGCGCCGCTGGCGTTGTCGGTGCTGCTCACCAGGGTCCGGGCCGGGCGGAGATGGTGGCCCTGGGCGCTGGCCGGCCTGGCGCTGGCCGGCGGCGAGTACCTGTCCCAGTCCCGGGGCGGCCTGATCGCCTTCGTCATCGGGGTCGTGGTGTGGGCGGTGGTGGCACTCTGGGCCCGGCGGAAGTGGTTCTGGCTGGCGCCGGCCGCGGTGGCGGTGGTGCTGATGCTGGCACCCAGCCTGGGCAGTCGCCTGTCGACGGTGGGGCAGCTCTCCAACGTCTCGGTGGGCTCGACCGACCCGTCACTGGTGGACCGGATCCAGGTGCAACAGGTGGGCCTGGCCATCTTCCGGCAGCACCCGCTCACCGGGGTGGGGCTGGGCAACTTCGAGGTCGTCGAACCGTCCTATCTCGGCCAGCCCGGGATCATCGACACCGGAACGGTGTTCGCGCCCCACGACCTGTACCTCCAGATCGCATCCGAGCAGGGCCTGGTCGGTCTCGGCGCCTGGGCGCTGTTCTACGGCGGCGCCCTGGTGGTGGGGTGCCGGGCCGTCCTGCTGGCCCGGCGCCTGGGGCGGGACGAGGACGCCCTGATGGCCCTGGGGGCGGTGGCCGGCCTGGTCGGGTGGGCGGCGGCCAGCGCGGCGCTCCACCTGTCGGATTTCAACGAGCTGCTGTCGGTGCTGGCGCTGGTGGCCGTGCTGGACCATCAGCTGCGCCGCCGCCTCGCCACGACCCCCCTCCCCCACCGGCCCGGACCGTCGGAGCCGGAGCGGCGCCGGGCGGCCCGGCTGCGACGGGCCAACGCCATCACCACGACCTCGGCGCTGGCGATGGGGGCGGTCGCACTCGTCGGCGTGGGGACCCTGGTGCCGTTGCACGGCCAGGCGTGGAAGGCCCAGGCCACCTCCGGGGTGCGACCCCAGCCGGCCGCGGTATCCGGCTTCGACGCCTACGCCTGGGACGTCATCAACCGGCAGCCGCTCATCCCCACCTTCGTGGCCATCATCTCCGATCACCGTTTCACGGACCAGGCGCTGGCCGCCGCCGGCCCGGGCCGGCACCCGGGTGTCTCCTTCGCGGCCTCGGGCAACAGCTCGGCCGCGGTGGTGACCATGTCGGTGACCGCTCCCGACCCGGCCCTGGCCCGGCAGCTGGCCGGGGACACGCTCAGCGCGGCCCGGGCCTACATCAGCCGCCATGTCAGCCTGTACCAGCTGGACCCGGTGTCCACCTCGCCGGCGGTGCGGGTCAGCCGGCGGCGGTCCTCCGGGGAGCTGGCCCTGCTGGCCACCGTCGTGGCGGCGCTGGCGGCGGCCGCAGGCGCGGCGGCGCTCAACCGCCGGCGGGTTTCGAGGGACGGGGCGGATCGGGAGGAGCCATGGGTCGCCGGGTCTTGATCTTCTGCTGGCACAACGTGGCGCCCACCCCGTTCTTCGCTTCCGGCGGGGCGGCTGCCACCGACGGGTTCCGGCGCCAGATGCGCCTGCTCAAGCAGACGGCTGTCCCGATCGGCCTGCCCGATGCGGTCGAGCGGCTGGCCGAGGGCCGGCCATTGCCGCCCCGCGCCGTGGTCGTCACCTTCGACGACGGCTACCGCGACAACCTGGCGGTGGCCGCCCCGATCCTGCGACAGGAGGGGATCCCGGCCACCTTCTTCCTGGTACCGCAGTTCCTCTCCAGCCCGGAGGCCCCGTGGTGGGACCGGCTGGCGTGGGCCGTCCGGGGCCGGCGGCGTGGCGGGGCGACCACCTGGGCGGATGTGCCTGTCGACGCGGCAGAGGCCGGTCCGGACGCCACCGTGGGCCGCCTGGCCGCCCATCTGAAGACCCTCGACGAGGCCGATCGCCAGCAGTCGGTCAAGGAGCTGGTGGAGCTGTTCGATCCGGCCGGCGGGGAGCCGTCGGATCTGATGATGGATTGGGACGAGGCCAGGCAGCTGGCCGGGATGGGATTCACCATCGGATCCCACAGCAGCCGCCACGCCATCCTGTCCAACGAGGCGCCCGACGCCCAGCTGGACGATCTGTCCCAGGCCCGGATCCTGCTGGAGCAGGGCATCGGCCCGGGGGTCGACCTCCTGGCCTACCCCAACGGCACCGAAGCCGATTTCTCCCACGCCACCATCCGGGCCGCCCGCCGGGCCGGGTACCGGGCGGCCGTCACGACCATCGACGGATGGAACGACGCCCGGACGCCGCCGTACGCCCTGCGCCGGTTCGTCATGCTCCCGCAGTGGGGGCCCGCCGGCTTCGCCGTGATCGGGCGCCACCTGGCCCGCCAGGCCCGGTCCACGGCCGGGCTGGGCCGTCACTGAGAGGTCAGGTGGCGATCACCGACTCGTAGAGGCTGCGCAGGTCGGCGGTCCACCGCTCCAGGCTGAAGTCCCGCTCGGCCCGGGCCCGGGCCCGGGCCCCCATGTCGCGGCAGCGTCCCGGGTCGGAGAGCAGGGCGTTGACGGCGGCGGCCACTGCGGCGGCGTCGGTGGGGTCGACGAGGATCCCCGTGTCCCCGTCGGCCACCACCTCGGGTATGCCCTCCAGGTCGGAGGCCACCACCGGTCGGCCGCAGGCCGCCGCCTCCATCAACACGGTGGGCAGGGCCTCGGTGAGCGACGGCAGCAGTACCAGGCGGCTGGCCCGCATCAGCTCCGCCACGTCGGTGCGGAACCCGGCGAACACCACGCTCCCCGACACCCCGCGTGCGGCGGCCAGGCGGTGCAGGCGGGCCTCCTCGGTTCCCGACCCGGCGAACACGAGCCGGGCCCGGGGGTGCTCGGCGATCACATCCGGCCACGCGTCGATGGCGACCTCGTGGCCTTTGAGGCCCCGCATGGCGGCCGGGAGGAGCACCACCGGCGTGCCGGTCGGGATACCGAGATCGCCGGGCACCGGATGGTCGGCCGGGGAGAAGGACCGGATGTCGATGCCGTTGCGGACAACCGTCCAGTTCCGGCCCGGCATCCGCTTGTAGCGGGCCGCGAAGCTGTCCCTCGAGTACTGCGACACGAAGATGGTGTGGGCCGACCGTGACGCGGCGGCCACCGCCAGCCACTCCCGGGCGTCGTCGCGCCACCCGCTTCCGGCCCGGGGTACGTGGTGGAAGGTGCTGACCACCGGGCGGCGGGTGATCCGCCCCGCGGCCGCCGCCAGGGTGGCCGCGTACTCCAGGTGGGCGTGGACCACATCGCAGCCGGAACGGCGTACCGCATCCACCGTCTGTGGCACGGCCCGCCGGGAGAGAAGCCGGGGGACGCCGAGGAATTCGGGGGTGACCCCCCGCTCCACCAGGGCCGGGAGCATCTGGCGGCGGCTGTCGTGGCTCGGGCTCACCACCGCCACGCTCACGTCCAGGCCGGCGGCCGGGCCGGCGTCGACGAACCCGGTCAGCAGACGTTCGGCTCCCCCCAGGGCCAGCGAGTCGATGATCACCAGCACCCGCAGGGTCTTCCGCGGGGCCGATGCTGCCGGGGCGGGATCACCGCCGTCCGGCACCGGCCGGTGGGTCAGTCCGTCGAGGTGCTCCGGGGGCGTGGCCACGTCTCAGCTTCCGTCCCAGCTCTTGAGCACCTGTAGGCCCGAAGCCCAGGGCAGGTGCGGCATGTTGTAGTAGTCGGGGACGTGGTGCTGGGCCAGCCACGACCCGCCCGGGACCGAGCTGGGCAGCTGCACACCGAAGGCCATACTGGCCCCGCCGGAGTCGGTGACGTACGCCCCGTAGGTCTGCAGGGTGCGCCCGATCACCAATTCCAGCGGGGTGATACCGGAAATGGCGGCCAGGTCGATGGTCGGGTCGAGACGGATCCGCTGACCCTCGGGGATCCCCCCACCGGAGTCGCCGTCGCTCCTACCGGCGGGGGCCACGTAGTCGGACGACGACATGCTGCTCGAGAAGTTCAGGGCGTGGGGGATGACCCCGCCACCGGGCTGGCCGACCGACGCCAGCGCCGCCCGCAGTTCGCTGTCGGTGATAGCCCCGGCCCCCATGGCCTTGCCCGACCCGGTCCCCTGACCGATGGCGCCGGTGGCGTCGTGCCAGGCGTTCCCCGACGCGTAGTAGTCACCGTAGGAGGCCGACACCAGGTGGGCGGACGCACCCGAGCCGGACACAACCGGCTGCCAGATGTCCACCTCGTGGCGGCCGTCGGGCTGCATCACGACGAAGCTGCCGTCGGTCCCGGACGGGATCAGATCGAGCAGAGCCTGGCCGGTCGGCATCGACACGGTGCGACCCGACAGCGCCGTCGGGCCCCGCGACCTCTCCTGGGTCATGCGGACCCGCTGGGTCGGGGTGGAGCTGTCGGCCCGGTAGATCCCGGTGCCGTACTCGTAGATGTCGAGCGCCGGGCCCGTCGCCAGCTGGCGGGCCCAGCCGGCCGACCTAGACGACAGGACGGCGTCGGCCGGGATCGGCGTGGTCAGGGTCGGATCGGACCACCGGAACGGCGGGGCGGGCCCGGCGGGCGGGCCGGCGGCCGGGGATCCGGGCGACGGCCCGGAGGCCGGGGATCCGGCCGGCGGGGCGGACCGGCTGGGCGCCGGGGTGGACCGGCCCGACGCCGCCACCACGAGCCCGAGAAGCGACGCCACCACCACGGCGGCCAGGACCCCGACGGCGGCGGGTGTCCGGGACCGACGCGCCCACCGGGTCCGCCCGGCGGCCGGCCCCCGCCAGCGGCGGCGGCGGTCGCCGCCGCCCGTTCCGCCCGCGGCGTCCGACGGTGGAGTGCCCGGCTGCAGTCTCAGGACCGGACCGCCCGACCCCTGGCCCGGAACCGGAGCAGGACCGGACCGAGACATCCACCGCGGATCCCGCGCATCGTCGGGGACCGTACCCGAAGGTGCAGCGGGGCACATCCGAATCAATCGGAGTCTGCACGAAAGGCCAGCACCGGCCACCGATCCGGCCACCGGCCGCAGACCGGCGCAGACGACGAGGGGCCCAGCCCGGGCGGTAACCCGGGCTGAGCCCCCTGCCGGCGGTACCGACGGAAGTCGCTGCCTCTAGATGCTGCGGATCACTGCCCGTTCCAGGTGTTGAGCACCTGCAGGCCGGAACCCCACGGAATCTGCGGCATGTTGTAGTAGTCGGGGATGTTGTTCTGGGCCAACCACGAGCCTCCCGAGACCGAGCTGGGGAGCTGCACACCGAAGGCCATGCTGGCCCCGCCGGTGTCGGTGACGTAGGCGCCGTAGGTCTGCAGGGTGCGCCCGATCACCAGCTCCAGCGGGGTGATGCCGGGGATGGCGGCCAGGTTGACGGCCGGGTTGAGCCGGATCCGCTGACCCTCGGGGATCCCCCCACCGGTGTGGCCGTCGCTCTTGGCGGCCGGGGCCACGAAGTTGGAGGCCGAGATGCTGGTGGAGAAGTTCAGGGCGTGGGGGATGACCCCGCCACCGGGCTGGTTGACCGTGGCCAGGGCAGCGCGCAGTTCGCTGTCGGTGATGGCCCCGGCGCTCATGGCCTTGCCCGACCCGGTGCCCTGACCGGTAGCGCCGGTGGCGTTGTGCCAGGCGTTGCCGAAGGCGTAGTAGTCACCGTAGGAGGCCGACGCCAGGTGGGCGGACGCACCCGAGCCGGACACAACCGGCTGCCAGATGTCCACCTCGTGCTGACCGTCGGGCTGGATGACCGCGAAGCTGCCGTCGGTGCCGGAGGGGATGAGGTTGAGCAGAGCCTGGCCGGTCGGGATCGACACGGTGCGACCCGACAGTGCGGTCGGGCCCCACGATCCCTGATCGGTCATGTTCACCGTCTGGGTCGGGGTGGAGGCGGTGGCCTGGTAGATCCCGGTCCCGTACTGGTAGATGTCGAGCACCGGACCCGAAGCCAGCTGGCTGGCCCAGTTGGCCGAGTTCGGCGACAGGACGGCGCTGGTCGGGATCGGCGTGTTGAACGACGGGTCCAGCCACGGGGACAGGGCGGCGGCACCCGTCGCCGGGCCGGCCGTGGGGGTGGTCGAGGGAGCAGGAGCCGGAGCCGGAGCCGGAGCGGGCGCAGGAGCAGGAGCCGGGGCGGGAGCGGGAGCCGGAGCGGGAGCGGGAGCAGGAGCCGGAGCAGGAGCCGGGGCGGGAGCAGG
>DASSZD010000135.1:0-9574 GCA_035702985.1 Acidimicrobiales bacterium | reverse complement strand
TCGCCTACAAGTTCCCCCCTGAGGAGAAGACCACCCTCCTCAAGGGCATCATGGTGTCCATCGGCCGGACCGGCAAGGCCACCCCCTTTGCCATGCTCGAGCCGGTCACCGTGGGCGGCGCCAAGGTGTCCCTGGCCACTCTGCACAACGAGGACCAGGTCCGGATCAAGGACGTGCGGCCCGGTGACACCGTGGTGGTCCGCCGGGCCGGTGACGTCATCCCCGAGGTACGGGGGCCGGTGCTGGCCAAGCGCCCACCGGACCTGCCGGCATGGAAGTTCCCGGCCGAGTGCCCGGTCTGCGGGGAGGGGCTGGTGCGCCTGGAGGGCGAGAGCGACACCTTCTGTGTCAACGAGCAGTGCCCGGGCCAGCGGGTGCAGCGGATATCCCACTTCGCCTCGCGGGGGGCCATGGACATCGAGCACCTGGGGGAGCGGACCGTCGCCCAGTTCTGCTCCGCCGGCCTGCTGGCCGACGTGGCCGACATCTACGGCCTCGACTACGACCGGGTGGCCGCCTTCGAGGGATGGGGGGAGACGTCCATCGCCAACCTGCGCGCCGCCATCGAATCGTCCAAGGCCCGGCCGCTGGCCAACCTGCTGGTCGGCCTGTCCATCCGCCACCTCGGCTCCACCGGCAGCCAGATCCTGGCCCGGCACTTCCGGCACCTGGACCGGATCATGGCGGCGTCCACCGGGGAGCTGGCCGAGGTGGAGGGGATCGGGCCCATCATCGGGGCCAGCGTCCAGCAGTTCTTCTCCATCCCGGGGAACCAGCGGGTGGTGGAGCGGCTGCGGGCGGCCGGTGTCAACTTCGAGGGCCCGGCCGCCCCGGACGTGCCCCAGGTCCTGGTCGGCAAGTCGGTGGTGGTCACCGGCACCCTGCAGGGCTGGTCCCGGGAGGCTGCCGAGGAGGCCATCAAGGTCCGGGGGGGCAAGAGCCCGGGCAGCGTGTCCAAGCGGACCACCGCGGTGGTCGTGGGGGACGACCCCGGGGCCGCCAAGCTGGCCAAGGCCGCCGAACTGTCCATCCCCCTCCTGGACGAGACCGCCTTCGCCGCGCTGCTCGACACGGGCGAGGTCCCGGCCGGACAGGACGGACCGGCCACCCCGGCCGGGCCGCCTGGCCAACCCGCCTGAGCCGCCCGGCCACCCCCCGGCCGGCCGCCGGGTCAACCCGGCTGAGCCGTCCGTCCACGCCGGACCGGCTGCGCCGGCAACTGACCGGCTAGCGGCCGGCCGCCGGGGGTCCACGTGCGCGGGCCGGCCGGCCGGTAGCCTTTGCGCCGTGGCGACGTCGCGCAGCGCCGAGTCGGTGGGGCGCGTCCTGGGAGGCCGCTACCGCCTGACTCGCCCCCTCGGAGTGGGGGCGTCGGCCCACGTCTACGCCGCCGAGGACGTCCAGTTGCGGCGCCGGGTGGCCGTCAAGGTGCTGCACCCGGCCCTGGCCGGGGAGGAGGCCTTCCTCCGTCGCTTCCTTCGCGAGGCCCAGGCCGTGGCCGGCCTGCGCCACCCGTCCATCCTGCGGGTGTACGACTGGGGCGAGGACGACGGCTCCCCGTACCTGGTCATGGAGCTGCTCGACGGCGGCAGTCTGCGGTCCATGCTGGACCAGGGGATCCTGCTCACACCGGCCCAGGCCGCCTCCGTCGGCGCCGCCGCCGCCCGGGCCCTGGCCTATGCCCACCGCCAGGGCATCGTCCACCGGGACATCAAGCCGGCCAACCTGATCTTCGACGAGGAGGGCCGGGTGTCGGTGGCCGATTTCGGCCTGGCCCGGGCGCTGGCCGAAGCGGCGTGGACCGAGCCGACCGGGGCGGTGGTGGGGACGGCCCGGTACGCCTCCCCGGAACTGGTGAGGGGGGAGAAGCTGGACGCCCGGGCCGACGTCTACTCGCTGGCCATCGTCCTGACCGAGGCCACCACCGGGGAGGTCCCTTTCGCCGCCGACACGGCCATGGGCACGCTGCTCGGCCGGGTGGGCCGGTCCCTGGAGGTGCCCGACCAGGCCGGCCCGCTCAAGGAGGTGCTGGAAGCCGCCGGGCGGATGGACCCCGGGGAGCGCCTCGACGCCGCCGGACTGGCCGCCGAACTGGACCGGGTGGCCGCCTCCATGGCCCCCCCCGGGCCCCTGCCGCTGGTCTCCCCGCTGCGGGCCGGGGTGGTGGAACGCGACGATGTCAGCCCCACCGACTATCCGGGCCGGCCCCGCCTGTTCGACGCCGCCGAATGGCCCGACGGCGGGAGCGGGCAGCCAACCGCCACCGAGGCCGCCGGGGTCACTCGGACCGCCGGGGCCGCCGGCCTCGGCTACCGGGATGCGGCCGCCGGGCCGGACGCCGACGTGGTGGTGACCGGCCGGGAACGGGCCGGCCGGGAACGGGCCGGCCGTCCCGCCGGCGAC
This sequence comes from Acidimicrobiales bacterium, assembly GCA_035702985.1. GTDB lineage: Bacteria > Actinomycetota > Acidimicrobiia > Acidimicrobiales > Palsa-688 > JAKAXG01. Next base: position 7,171 of record DASSZD010000135.1, on the reverse strand, counting down.
AGCCGGGACCAACCCGGCCGGGCGGCCGGAACCGGCGATCCCGCCGTGGCGGCCGGCACCGACCCGGCGGCCGAGCCCCGGCCCCGGAGGCGGATGCGGCGGATCCTGGCCGTGGCCGCCGTCGTGGTCCTGCTCCTGGCGGGCGGCGGGACGGCGTGGGCGGTGCTGTCCGGCCGGCTCGAGCCCACCCACCCGGTACCGCGCCTGGTCGGCGACCCCCGGGCGTCCGCCGCCACCACCCTGCAGCGGCTGCACTTCAAGCTGGCGGTGTCGGGCTCGGACTACAGCCCCCGGTTCCCGGCCGGGGCGGTCCTCACCCAGAGTCCCGCCACCGGCAAGCTACGCGAGGGGTCCACCGTCACCGTCGTCCTGTCCCTGGGGCCGCGGCCGGTACCGGTACCGAACCTGGCCAACGACACCCAGCAGGCGGCGGAGCAGGTGATCGCCAGCCTGGGTCTCAAGGTCGGGCAGGTCACGCCCCAGCACTCCATGACCGTGGGGGCCGGGATAGTCATCGCCAGCACGCCGGACTCGGGCACCCTGCTGCCCGGCGCCCCGGTCAACCTGGTGGTCTCCAGCGGCAAGCCCCAGGTCGCCATCCCGGCGATCGACGCCACCGACGGCGCCTCCTACGCCGCCGCCTCCGCCGCCCTGTCGGCCGCCGGCCTGGGCGCCACCCAGACCTCGAGCTACAGCGACAACGTCCAGGCCGGGCATGTCATCGCCTTCTCCCCCGGATCGGGCACCACGGTGACGGTCGGCACAGTGGTGACGGTGGAGGTGTCCAAAGGCCCCCACGTGGTCAACGTGCCGGATGTCAGGGGCATGTCCGTCGGAGCCGCCAGCCAGGCCGTATCGGCAGCCGGGCTGTCGGTGAGCGGGGTGAGCGGCAACCCGCTGGCCACCGTGGTGGGGACCAACCCGGCCGTCGGGCAGCAGGTGCACTTCGGCAGTTCGGTGGTACTCATCACCGGTTGAGGTGGTGCTCGGCACCGGGCGAGACGGTGCTCGGCACCGGGTGAGAGGGCCGTGGTGGCTGCGCCCGCCGCGCCCGCCGCGCCCGCCGGGTGAGAGGAACCTGGTGGCTCCGCCCGCCGCGCCAGAGCGGCTGTCCTCCGGCCGGCACCCCCGTCGGTCGCGACGGCGATGATGTAAGGTCAGCCCCGAGGGAGGCGGTGAGCTGAGGCAGCGATCCCCAGCCGTTGCCGGCGCCGCCGCCCCCTCACCGGAGCAGCGCCCGCCCGGTCCGAGCGGCCGTCAGGCGGTCATGTCCTGTATCCGGCGAACCAGCTCCCCGGCGGCCGGGTTGACCGTCACGCCGGCGCCGGCGGTCTGCAGGGCCAGCATCTTGGTGATGTCGCCGTCCACCTTGATCCTCCCGCTCAGAAAGGCGTTCATGGCCACCTGGGCGTCGCCGTCGACCAGGATGGCCTTGGCGGTGGCGTAGCTGAGGGTGATGGTCAGGTCCGGGGTGTCCAGGTGCCCCATCTCCACGTCGAGGTACCCCGATGAGGTGTCCACGTGGGCGTGGATGACACCGTCGCCGAAAGGCACATCGTTGATCACCTGGTTCATGCGGACGCTGACCGGCAGTTCCGGCACCTGGTCCTTGTACTCCTCGCGGAGCTTCCGTGTCTGCTCGAGCCACTCGTCGCTGAGGAACTGGTACTGGCTCATACAGGCGGCTCCCGCTTTCTCCTGGACGTGTCAAAGACTAGTTACCGCCCAGAAAGTTAGCGCGGCGTCCGGGCCGGCCACAGGGCCCGGCCCTCGCCGGGGACGGCCCGTCGGGCGCCGGCGGGCCGTTCTCCTACCATGAACCACATGCCCCGCCGCATAACCACCGACGACGTGGCCCACGTGGCCAGGCTGGCCCGCCTGCGGCTGAGCGACGTCGAGCTAGAGGAGTTCACCGGCCAGCTGGCCGCCGTGCTGGACCACGCCCGCGACGTGGAGGCTCTCGACACCGAGGGTGTCCCCCCGACCGCCCACCCGCTCCCGCTCGTCAACGTGCTCCGCGACGACGTGGTGGTCCCCAGCCTCGACCGGGACGAGGTCCTGCGCCAGGCGCCGTCGGTTGAGGCCGACCGGTTCCGGGTGCCGCGCATCCTGGGGGAGGCCCCGTGAACGTGCCCACCAACGCCGCCGCCATCGCCGCGTCGGTCCGCGCCGGAGAGCTGAAGGCAGCCGACGTCCTGGAGCAGTACCTGGCCCGCATAGAACGGCACGAGGAACAGGTGCACGCCTTCAACCTGGTGCTGACCCTGGAGGCCCGGGCCTCCGCCGCCGCCGTCGACGAGGTGGTGGCCGCCGGGGGCGATCCGGGGCCGCTGGCCGGCGTGCCGGTCGCCCTCAAGGACAACCTGTGCACTCGCGGCATCCCCACCACCTGCTCCTCGCGCATCCTCGAGCGCTGGCGACCCCCCTACGACGCCACCGTGGTCCGCCGGCTGGCCGCGGCCGGGGCGGTGGTGGTGGGCAAGACCAACATGGACGAGTTCGCCATGGGCTCCTCCACCGAGAACTCGGCGTTCGGGCCGACCCGCAACCCCCACGACCTGGACCGGGTGCCGGGCGGGTCCTCCGGCGGCAGCTCGGCGGCGGTGGCCGCCGGGTTCGCCCCCCTGGCCCTGGGATCGGACACCGGGGGATCGATCCGCCAGCCGGCCGCCCTGTGCGGCGTGGTCGGGGCCAAGCCCACCTACGGGCTGGTGTCCCGCTACGGGCTGATCGCCTTCGCCAGCTCACTGGACCAGATCGGGCCGCTCGCCCTCGACGTGCGCGACGCGGCCCTGCTGTTGGACGCCATCGCCGGGCCCGATTCCCGCGATTCGACCTGCCTGGCCGAGCATCCCCCCGCCGCCGCGGCCCGCCTGGACGGCGGGGTGGAGGGCCTGCGGGTGGGGGTGGTGCGCGAGCTGGCGGGCGCCGAGGGCATGTCCGCCGACGTGGTGGCCCGCATGCGTGACGCCGCCGACGCCCTGGCCGCCGCCGGCGCCAAGGTCGACGAGGTCAGCGTCCCGGCCGCGGTGTACGGGCTGTCCGCCTACTACCTGATCGCCCCCGCCGAGGCGTCGTCCAACCTGGCCCGCTACGACGGGGTCCGCTACGGGGCCCGTTCCCGGACCGGAACGGACGGGGCCGGGGACATCACCGAGATGTACCTCGACACCCGTTCCGAGGGCTTCGGGGCCGAGGTCAAGCGGCGGATCATGCTCGGGACCTACGCCCTGTCGGCCGGCTACTACGACGCCTACTACGGCCAGGCCCAGCGGGTCCGGACGCTGATCCTGCGGGATTTCGCCGCCGCTTACCGCAACTTCGACGTCCTGCTGTCGCCCACCGCGCCCGGAACGGCGTTCGGGATGGGAGCCAAGACGGCCGACCCTTTGACCATGTACCTCAACGACGTGTGCACCATCCCGTCCAACCTGGCCGGCCACCCGGCCATCAGCGTGCCGTTCGGGACCGGGGCCGACGGCCTGCCGGTGGGGGTGCAGGTGCTGGCCCCAGCCCTCGGTGAGACCCTGATGTTCCAGGTGGCGGCCGCCCTCGAGGCCGCCGCCCCCGCCACTCCGGTACCGGCCATGCGGGCCGGCGGCCAGGAAGGAGCGTCCCGATGACCACCACCACCACCGAGTGGGAGACCGTCATCGGTCTCGAGGTGCACTGCGAGCTGCGCACCGCCACCAAGATGTTCTGCGGGTGCCGCAACAGCTTCGGTGAGGAGCCCAACACCAACGTCTGCCCGGTGTGCCTGGGCCTGCCGGGCTCGCTGCCGGTCCTCAACCGCACCGCCGTCGAGTACGCCATGCGCATCGGCACGGCGCTGCACTGCCGGGTGCAGCCGTCCCTGTTCCACCGGAAGAACTACTTCTATCCGGACATGCCCAAGGACTACCAGATCAGCCAGTACGACATCCCCATCAACGCCGACGGGTGGCTGGACCTGCCCAACGGCCGGCGGGTGGGGATCGTGCGGGCCCACATGGAGGAGGACACCGGCAAGACCACCCACGTCGGAGGGGGCGGCCGCATCCACGACGCGGCCCACTCGCTGGTCGACTACAACCGGGCCGGCGTGCCCCTGGTGGAGATCGTGAGCGCCCCCGACCTGCGCAGCGCCGAGGACGCCCGGGCCTACGTGGACGAGCTGCGGTCCATCCTGGTGGCCACCGGGGCGTCGGACGGGAAGATGGAGGAGGGCTCGCTGCGCGTCGACGCCAACGTGTCGGTCCGCCCCGCCGGCTCCCCCGAATTCGGCACCCGCTGCGAGATCAAGAACATGAACTCCCTCCGCTCCCTCGGCCGGGCCATCGAGTACGAGGCGGCCCGCCAGATCGCCCTCATCACCGAAGGCGGCACCGTCAGCCAGGAGACCCGCCACTGGGACGAGGCGGCGGGCCGCACCGGGTCGATGCGCTCCAAGGAGGAGGCCTACGACTACCGGTACTTCCCCGAGCCGGACCTGGTCCCGGTGGAGCCGTCCGAGGAGTGGATCCGCTCCGTGCAGGACTCCCTGCCCCGACTGCCGGCCGACCGGCGGGCCGCCCTGGCCGGGGCCAGCGGGATGACGGCCGACTCCGACGCAGTGATCACCGTGGTTCGCCTGGGCCTCGACGACCTGGTCGAAGCGGTGGTGGCCGCCGGCGGGTCCGCAGCGGCGGCGGCGGTGGCCGTGCGCCGGGTGGCCAACGAGGTGGCGTCCGATCCCGAGGCCGCGGCCGGCCTGGACCGGACCGCCTTCGCCCGCCTGGTGGCCATGGAGGCCGGAGGGGAGCTGACCGCGGCCCAGGCCCGCACCGTGCTCAAGGCCATGATGGACGGCGGAGGCGACCCGGACCGCATCGCCGCCGACCTGGGGTTCGAGGCCATGGACGCCTCCGCTCTGGAAAAAGTGGTGGACGAGGTGGTGGCCGCCCATCCCGCCGAATGGGAGCGGTTCGCGGCCGGCGAGGACAAGCTCACCGGGTTCTTCATCGGGCACATCAAATCGGCCACCGACGGGAAGGCCGACCTCAAGGCGGCGTCCGCCCTGCTCCGCAGCCGGCGCTAGACGCCGGCTCGAGCCGGGTCAGGACGGCGGAGCCAACTGGAAGCTGAAATCCCCCCGCCGGTCGACCACCGTGACGGTCACGGTGCGGGGTGCCTGCCCGGAGAAGGTGGCGCTGCAGGTGAGGCTCCGCTGGACCGGCACGACCACCACCGGCCCCCCCGGGCAGCTCACCGAGGGCTGCTGGCCGGTCCGGGCCTTGATCTCCCCGGTCAGCTGGGCGGCCACCGACGACGGCACCAGGATGGGGTCGGCCGAGGAGATGGTGAACCGGCCGGAGTTCCCGGTGACGGTGGCGTCGAGGCGGGCCGGCTGCCCGGCCAGGGTGGCGGTGCACACGAAGGTGCGCCCCTTGCGGGCCGGGACGCCGGACGGGCAGGTGACCGCCGGCGGGCTCAGGTGGTACCGGGCGGCCAGCTCGGCCGATATCTGGCGGGCGGCGCTGCCGGCGTTGATGGTCGACCCGGCGGTCGAGCTGCAGGCGGTGGCCCCGAGCACCGCCACCGCCCCCACCGCCACGGCCTGCCCGGCCCGCCGGCCGGCGCCGGTCAGATGTGACACTCGTCCTGCGGGGCGACCACGGCGGCGATAGTAACGACTGGGGGCGGCCACCCGGGGTGGCGCCGGCCGCGGCCCGCCACCGGCCGGCCCCCCACCCCCCGGGCGGCGCCCCGCCGGCGCCTATCTTGTTCGCATGGGCAACGACGCGCAGGCGCACGGCGGCCGGGACATGAAGCCCCGCAGCCGGGAGGTCACCGACGGTTTCGAGCGGGCGCCGGCCCGGGCCATGCTGCGGGCGGTGGGCATGACCGACGACGACTGGGACAAGCCCCAGATCGGGGTGGCGTCGTCGTGGAACGAGGTGACGCCGTGCAACCTGCCCCTGGACCGGCTGGCCAAGCAGGCCAAGGAGGGGGTGCGGGAGGCCGGCGGCTTCCCGATCGAGTTCGTCACCATCGCGGTGTCGGACGGTATCTCCATGGGCCACGAGGGGATGCGGGCGTCGCTGGTCAGCCGGGAGGTGATCGCAGACTCGGTGGAGACGGTGATGCACGCCGAGCGCTTCGACGGGCTGGTCACCTTCGCCGGGTGTGACAAGTCGCTGCCGGGGATGCTGATGGCCGCCGCCCGGCTGGACCTGCCCAGCGTGTTCCTGTACGGGGGCAGCATCATGCCCGGGCGGGGACCCAGGGGTGAGGCCCTGGACATCACCAGCGTGTTCGAGGCGGTGGGGGCCCGGGCGACCGGCGCTCTGACCGACGAGGAGCTGGCGCTGATCGAGCGCAACGCCTGCCCGACCGTGGGCAGCTGCGCCGGGATGTTCACGGCCAACACCATGGCGTCGGTGTCCGAGGCGCTGGGCATGGCCCTTCCGGGGTCGGCGTCGCCGGCCGCCGTGGATCCCCGCCGGGACGAGCTCGCCGCCGAGTCGGGCCGGGCGGTGGTCCGGCTCCTGGAGCTGGGGCTGACGCCGCGGCGGATCATGACCAGGGAGGCGTTCGAGAACGCCATCGCCGTCACCATGGCGCTCGGCGGGTCGACCAACGCCGTGCTGCACCTCCTGGCCATCGCCTACGAAGCCCGGGTGGAGCTCAGCCTGGACGACTTCAACCGGGTGGGCCGGCGGGTGCCCCACATCGCCGACACCAAGCCCCACGGCCGTTTCCACATGGTCGACATCGACCGGATCGGCGGGGTGCCGGTCGTGATGAAGGAGCTGCTGGACGCCGGCCTCCTGCACGGCGACTGCCTGACCGTGACCGGCCGGACCGTGGCGGAGAACCTGGCCGCCCTCGATCCGCCCGCCCCCGACGGGACCGTCGTGCACCCGGTGTCGAACCCCATCCACGCCGACGGAGGCATCGCCGTGCTGACCGGTTCGCTGGCCCCGCAGGGGGCGGTGGTGAAGGTGGCCGGTATCGATCACGACCACTTCGAGGGGGTGGCCCGGGTATTCGACGGTGAGGACCGGGCCATGGAGGCCATCCTGTCGGGCAGCATCCAGCCGGGCACGGTGCTGGTGATCCGCTACGAGGGCCCCAAGGGCGGCCCCGGGATGCGCGAGATGCTGGCCGTCACCGGGGCCATGAAGGGCGCCGGCCGGGGCGGGGACTGCGC
>DASSZD010000061.1:0-6590 GCA_035702985.1 Acidimicrobiales bacterium | reverse complement strand
CGCTCATCTACGCCACCGCTCTGACGGTGGTCACCCTCGGCGCCGGCGTCCTGATCCAGCCGGTGGCCCGCCGGCTCGATCACGCCCACCGGCCCCGGGCCATCCTGGTGGCCATGGTGGTGGTCACCACCGGTGTCGGGGCGGCGGCCGCCGCCGTGGAGCTGGATTCGGCCTGGGGGGCGGCGCTGGCGGCGTTGATGCTGGGCGGTGCGTACGGTGTGGCTCTGGTGGCCGGCCTGGTGGAGGTTCAGCGCATCAGTACCCCCGCCGAGCAGCCGGCTCTCACCGGCGTGTACTACGCCCTCTCCTACGTGGGGTTTCTCCTGCCCACCGCCCTGGCCGCCGGCGCCCGCTGGGTACCGACCGGTCCGGAGCTGGCCATCGTGGCGATGGTGGCCCTCGCAACCACCCTGCTGGTCCTGACCGGGCGGAAGGCGCCGGTGGCGCCGGGTGCGGGCGGGCCCGAGCGGGTCGGCCGGGCCGGCCAGGAGCTGACCGCGGCGGGATCCCGGTGAGAGCCAGGGGGCCGGGTGCGGGCCTGGGGGCCGGGTGGCGGGCCAGGGCTACGGCTGGGCTGCGGACATCTCGCTGATCGTGGCGGCCGCCGAGGTCAACTCCACGTCGGTCCTCTCCCCGCTCCAGCGGTCCCGGACCTCGACCACCCCGGCGGCCAGACCCCGCCCGGCGGTCACCACCAGCGGCATGCCCAGCAGTTCAGCGTCGCCGAACCTGACGCCGGCCGACACCCCGGGCCGGTCGTCGAGCAGCACCCTCAGGCCCCGCCCGGTCATTTCTGCGGCCAGCGCCTCCGCCGCGTCGAGCGCCGCGGGGCCTTTGCCGGTGGCCACCACGTGCACGTCGGCCGGTGAGACCGCCCTCGGCCAGCGCAGCCCCAGACCGTCGTGGGTCTGTTCGGCCAGGGCGGCCACCGCCCGGGTGACGCCGATGCCGTAGGAGCCCATGCTCACCGTGGCGGGGCGGCCGTCGGGACCGGTGACCTGGAGCCCGAAGACCTCGGCGTACCTGCGTCCCAGCTGGAACACGTGGCCGAGCTCTATGCCCCGGTCGATGCGCAGGGCGGATCCGCAGCGGGCGCACCTGTCGCCGTCGCGCACCTCCACCGCGCCGATTTCGGCGTCAGGGGTGAAATCGCGGCCCCTCACCAGGTTGATCACGTGGCAGTCGGCCCGGTCGGCGCCGGTCACCCAGGCCGTGCCCTCGGCGACGGTCGGGTCCACTACGTAGCGGATCCCCAGGGCGGCCAGACCGGCCGGCCCGATGTACCCGCGGACCAACCCGGCGCGGCCGTCGAGGTCCTCCGGTCCGGCCGGGGCCACCTCGGCGGGCTCCAGCTGGCCGGCCAACCGCTTCATGTCCACCTCCCGGTCGCCGGGGACGCCGACGGCCAGGAGCGTCCAGCCGTCGTCGCCCGGGGCCCGGGTCCGGACCACCACGTTCTTCAACGTGTCCGCCGCCACCCAGCGGCGGGCGGGCCGCACGGCGTTGAGCCGCTCCACCAGCGAGGCGATGGTCGGGGTGTCCGGGGTGTGGACCACCTCCGGGGCGCCGTGGGGTCCCGGCCCGGCGGCGGGCGGTGCCACCTCGGCCGCCTCCGCGTTGGCCGCGTAGTGGCAGCGGTCGCAGCGCACGAAGGTATCCTCCCCGGCCGGGGTGGGGGCGATGAACTCCTCCGACGCGGAACCCCCCATGGCCCCCGAGACGGCCGACACGATGCGGTAGTCGAACCCGAGCCGGGCGAAGATGCGCTCGTAGGCGTCCCGGTGCGCCCGGTACGACCGGGCCAGGCCCTCGTCGTCCAGGTCGAAGGAGTACGAGTCCTTCATCACGAACTCGCGGCCCCTCAGCACGCCGCCGCGGGGCCGGGCCTCGTCGCGGTACTTGCTCTGGATCTGGAACAGCCAGACCGGAAGGTCCTTGTAGGACGAGTACTCCCCCTTGACCAGCAGCGTGAACAGCTCCTCGTGGGTGGGGCCGAGCAGGTAGTCCATCCGGCGCCGGTCGCTGAGGCGGAACAGCGAGTCTCCGTAGTCCTGCCATCGGCCGCTCCGCTCGAAGATCTCACGGGGCACGAGCGCCGGCAGCAGCACCTCCTGCGCCCCGATGGCGACCATCTCGTCCCTCACCACCCGCTCGACGTTGCGCACCACCATCAGCCCGAGCGGCAACCACGAGTGGATACCCGCCCCCACCCGGCGCACGTAGCCGGCGCGCACCAGCAGCTTGTGGCTGGGCAGCTCGGCGTCGACCGGATCGTCGCGCAGGGTGCGCAGGAGCAGCTTGGACATCCGCAGGAGCATCCCCGCTCACGCTACCGGCACCCGGGCGGGCGGTCGCCGCCCCGACCCGGCCCGGCCAATAGATTCAGGGCCCGTGCGCGCCGAGGACCCGGGGAAGGTGTGGTCGGACCTGGATGCCGCCTGGCAGGAGGCCTTCCGCCAGGCGTGGGAGGCCCTGCGTACCGGCAACATCCCCGTTGGCGCCTGTGCCAGCACCGCGGACGGGCGCATCATCCACTCCGCCCGCAACCGGGTCAGCGACCACGACGGCCCTCCGGGTGAGACCTGGGGATCGGCGGTGGCCCACGCCGAGGTCAATGTGCTGGCCCGCCTGCCTTTCCGCCACCACGACGAGCTGGTCCTCACCACCACCCTGGAGCCGTGCCTGCAGTGCGCCGGGGCCATCCGCCTCGGCCCGGTGGACACGGTACGTTTCGCCGGGGCCGACCGCTACTGGGCGGGGTACCACGACTTCACCAAGCTGTCGCCGAAGGAGGCCGCCCGGCCTCAGGCGCGCAAGGTCGGACCCCTGCCCGGGACCATCGGTGTGTTCGCCACCTTCATCTCCCGGCTCGGGCCGTCCCTGACCCCGAAATTCGAGAAGTCGCTACGCGCCGCCGGCGAGGGCCCGATGATCGACCTGGTACACGACCTGGAGTCGGCCGGCGAGGTCGAACGCCTGGCCCGACTGGAAGTAAACGAGGCGTTCCGGGCCCTGGCGCCCCGTCTGGACGGGTTGAAGGGGCAGCCCCCGGCCTAGCGGGAGCGCGCCCCGGCCGGCACCCGGCCGGCCGGAGGGACGACCGGCAGAACCGGCCGCTCGAACCTCTCGTTGACCACGGCGGGGTTACGTCGAATCACAGGGCGTCCGATCGTCTCACGATTCTGCTGCTCGGGCATAGAGCGTCCCCGCCACGCGCTGGACCGGGATGTGCTTGCGCTGCTGTATCGTGTTACGAGGTACTCCGCAGGAGGCTCGGGATGGCGTTTCCTCGGTTCCTCAAGGACTTCTTCAAGGGTTGGGAGTGGGCCCCCGCAGCAGGGGTGGGTCCTCCCTACTACCTGGAGCTGTTCTCGCCGCCCGTTCCCGGCTCGCCCGCACCTGCCGGCCCCGACGCCCCCGGGGTCGCACGGCGGCGGAAGCGACGGGGGGACCCGGCCTGTGAAGCCGAAGTGGTAGCCGAGTGCGAGGTGTACCTCTCGGGTGAGTTCCGGGGCTATCTGGAACAGCTGGGCCGGCCGGTGCCCGGCTGGGCCTGGGTCAACGGGCTGGCCCATGGGGAACTCCCGCTGATCAGGCGGCTCGCCCGGGGCGGTGACCCCGGGGGCAGCCCCCAAGCCGTGGTGGCCGACATTGCCCGGCAGCTGGTCTCCCTGGTGGAGCGCGGGGTCGACACGCTCGAAGGACTGCAGCGCCGGATCCTGATCCCCCTGGAGAGCGACCTGGCCGACTCCCGCCCGCCCGTGATCCCGGCAGACGCCGCCCAGCTGAGACGGGCTATCGATGCCGCACTTCGGCACCGGACCCCACCGGGCCGGGGCAACCGCCCGGGCTGGGCCCGGTAGCAGCAGGACCGCCCGCCTGCCGGGCCGGCCCTCGACCCAGGGCCCCGGCCAGCGTCAATGCGCCACTTTCGCCCCCGGCGCGGGTGGCTCGGCCGGGGTCAGCTCGGCCGGGATCAGCTCGGCCGGCAGAAGGTGGGCGAGATGGACCGGCATCACGTGGCGCACCAGCCAGGGGTGCCGGCAGTAGAGGCACACCCCGGGGGATCGCATCAATCCGCTGGCCCGGAGATGGCCACAGCAACGGCACCGGCTCAGGCGCACCGCGCCGACGACCCCCAGAAGCCCCATCACGGCCATCCCGGTGGCCACGCCGACCAGGAGTAGCAGCACCAGCGCCCCGACCACCTCGACCACGATCATCTCGGACCTTCTTTCATCGAGCCATCTGCGGCCGCCTCGCCGGGGGAACTCGGAGCGGCGCACTTTCGAAGTGCCGCCCATCCCCCGATCAGGACAACAAGACCATCATATCGTATTCCGATGTAAATGTCACCTTGTCCCGATCTCTGCGCCGAACCGGTCCCGGCGGGTGTCGGGCCGGCCTGGAACACCGATCATCAGCGGCCGGCAACTCGTCCCAGCCGCCATGTTGCGATCGCCATGTTGCGATATGGTCGCTACGCCGGCTTGGCACGCCAGGCAGGGGTCAGCCCCTACCTCACCGACCACGTCTACACCCGAGCAGCAACGGAGACCGACCATGGCCACGGCAAGCCGCACCGGGACACGAGGCGGTCCGATCACCGACGCCGAGTATCGGGCGCTGGCCCAGTTCCGCCGGGCCCTGCGTTCATTCCTGCACTTCTCCGAGGAAGCCGCCAGGTCGGCCGGCCTGACCCCGTCCCAGCACCAGCTGCTGCTGGCCGTCCGCGGCGCCGACACCGACCAGCCTCCTTCCATCGGCGAGGTCGCCGACTGGCTCAAGCTCCGCCACCATTCCACCGTCGAGCTGGTCAACCGGGCCGAGGCCGCCGGCCTCCTCCGCCGGGTCCCCGATCCCGACGACCACCGTCTGCAACGGCTCATCCTCACCGACCTCGGCACGACCAGGCTCGACGCCCTGTCCACCCTCCACCGGGAGGAGCTACGCCGCTTCCGCGAAGAAGGCTTCACTCCCCTGCGGGCGCTCTGACCGCCCACGCCCGTATAACGCGATTCGGGGCGGCCGCCTGAGCAGGTTGAGTCCGTGGTTCTGTGCGCCAGGCGCGAGGCGGGCTCTCAGCGAACTTGCGCGGGAATAGCCGCCTGATCTGGTTCGGGGATTGGTGGTGCTGTGCGCGGCCCGGTAAGCCACTTCGTTACCACGAACGACACCACCACCGCGACGATCACCAGCGGCATGACCTTGATGCCGTCGGTGCCGAGGAACAGGGTGGTGATGAGGACGGCCGAGAGCGGCAACTGCAGCATCGCGGCGGTCATCGCGCCGATTCCCATGGCCGCGCCTGCGATCGTCGGAAGGCCCGCCACGTGCGACAGCGCGAGACCGCCGGCGGCGCCGATGAACATGCCTGGGAAGGTTGGGCCGCCGCGGAAGCTACACAACGAGAGGGAGTACGCCAGCCCCTTGCACAACACCAGCAGGCTCAGCGTCACGGCGCTGTAGCTGGCGGGATTATCGAGCAGCGGGGTGAGTGCCGTCTGGCCGGAGAACAGCACCGTCGATGAGGGTTTGCCGGTCGCTTCGAAAAACGCGATCGCCAGTCCGGCGATGATCAGGCCGGCAATCGGCGTGAGCAGCAAGAGCCGCCGCTCCACGTGTGGGCGCAGTAACAGGGCCAGCCACTTGATCCCGAAGCCGACGACTCCGGCTGCGGACCCGATGGCCAAGGCCCAGCCGAACTGTGCGAGATCCAGGTGCGGGGCCGGGGGGAGGTTGGGTATCACCAGGGAGAATGTGCCGTATCCGGTCCACGCGTTCAGGCCGAGGAAGATCAGGTACCCGATGCCCGCCCCGAGCAGGCCGGGGATCAGCACGATGGTGGCCATCGGCCCGCCCAGCCCGGAGGCCTCCAGCAGCAAAAAGGCCCCGGCCAGTGGGTTGCCGAGCAGCGTGCTGATCCCCGCGAAGCTCCCCGTCGCGGCGATGACTGCGCCGGCGCTGGGCTCCAAGTTGCGCTGGGCCAGCTTGACCGCCAGGACCGCCAGCCCGCCGCCCAGGGCGATCGCCGGGGCCTCCGGCCCGACCACCGCGCCCGCCGCCAGGCTGGCCAGCGCCGCCACCAAGATGCCGGGAAGCTCGATTGACTGCGCCACTCCGCCTGCCTTGAAGCCGTCTGCTGGCGAATGACCGCCCCGGCCGGGCAGGTACCTGATCGTCGCCCCGACGATCAGGCCGGCCACCGCCAGCGGTAGCAGCGGCCACCAGGACGGCTCGCCATGGAATCCGAGACCCTTGGGCAGGTCGGTGTACACCCAGTTCTGGATGTCGGCGATCAGCTTGAGGAGCCAGTAGATCAGTAACGAGATGACCGCGCCTAGGACCACCGCCAAGATCAGCAGGGCTACATATTTCTTCGTCCGCAGGACCGCGAACGGATCGTCCGGGGCGGCCATCGATTCCTCCACGTCCGCGGGTGTCAGCCATCCCTTCGACATCCACCGCTAGGGTGCCGAGCGCCGCTGCAGGGGCGCATCCCCCGAATGGGGTTACGAGACCTGCGGCGACAAAGAGCCGGAAAGCCGCGAGCGTGCCATTCACAGGCGGGCCCAGAACCGCGATGCAGA
>DASSZD010000182.1:0-24435 GCA_035702985.1 Acidimicrobiales bacterium | reverse complement strand
GGGCCCACACGGCCAGCGAGGCGGCGTTGAGGGCGGCGGCCACATGGCCGTACCGGCCCCCGTGCTCGGCGAAGCCGTGGGCGATGATCACCTGCCCCACCGGGTCGTCGACCGGCCACGATCGGTAGGCCAGCCGGCCGTCGGCGAATCGTCCAGTTTCCATGCTCACACCTCGGGGTGGGTTGGCCGCGTCGGCGACCGGTTCCGTGCTTGGCCCAACGGAGGCTAGCGACCGCCCGGCTAGCTTCTCGGCGTGCAGCGATGGACCTGGTACCTGGCCGCCGCCGGCGTGGCCGCCGCGATCGCCGCCGCGCTGGCCAGCCCCGGATCCGCCGGTCCGGCCGCCGGCCAGGTGTGGCCGGCGTTCGTGATCGTGGCCGGTCTGCTGCTGATAGGCCTGGTCGCCGCCGAGGACGGCCTGTTCGCGGCGGCCGGCCAGCGGCTGGCCGCGGCGTGCCGCAGCAACGGGTTGCTCTTCGCCGGGGTGGCCGGGCTGGTCATGGTGGTCACCGCCCTGCTCAACCTGGACACCTCGGTGGCGTTCCTGACCCCGGTCGTGGTCCACACCAGCGGGCGCCGGCGCGACGACGGGGTGGTGCTCATCTCGGCCTGCCTGCTGTTGTCGAACGCCGGCTCCCTGCTGCTGCCCGGATCCAACCTGACCAACCTGATCGTCCTGGGCGGCATGCACATGTCGGGCGGCAGCTTCGCCGCCCGCATGGCCCTGCCGTGGATGGTGGCCGGGGTGCTGACGGCAGCGGTGGTGGCGGTGGCCGGGCGCCGTTCGCTCCGGCGCCGGCCGGTCATCACCGACGAGGAGCCGGAACGCCCGGTGCTGGGCGTCGGTCTGGCCGCCATCGCCGCCGCCGTGGTGCTGATCCTGACCATCCCGAACCCGGCCCCGGAGGTGGCGGCTGTCGGGGTGGTGGTGGCCGCCACCCGGCTGCTCCAGGGCCGCACCAGCCTGGGCCGGGCCAGGGAGGTGCTGGGCCTGCCCGTGCTCACCGGGTTGTTCGGTCTGGCCGTCGGCCTGGGGACGCTGGGCCGGGACTGGACGGCCCCGGCCCGGGCCCTCAGCCATCTCGACGCCTGGACGACCGCCGGTGTCGGCGGCCTGTCCACGGTGCTGATCAACAACCTGCCGGCCGCCTCGCTGCTGTCGGCCCGCCCTCCGGCCCACCCGTTGTCGCTGCTGATCGGGCTCAACCTGGGCCCCAACCTGTTCGTGTCCGGCTCCCTCGCCTGGGTGCTGTGGTACAACGCCGCCCGGCTGTCGGGCGGGCGGCCCGACGTCGGGCGCACCGTCCGCATCGGACTGGTGGCAGCACCCCTGTCGATGGCCGCCGCGGTCGGGGCCCTGATGCTCACCAGCCACATCACCTGACGGCCCGGGCGGGCGCCGGGGCGGCGATGTTGGCAGGATCTCGGGCATGAACCGAAGCGCCGCCGAGGACATGGACCGCCGCGACCCGCTGGCGCCGATGAGGGACCGCTTCGCCATCGACGCCGACGGGCCGATCTACATGGACGGCAACTCCCTGGGGCGGCCGCCGAAGGCGGTGCTGGAGGCCGTCACCGGCGGGCTGGCCGACTGGGCCGGCCGGCTGGTGGGCGGCTGGGAGGACTGGATCGACCTGCCGGCGGCGGTCGGGGACCGCCTGGGGCGGCTGCTCGGCGCCGGCCCGGGTCAGGTACTGGTGTGTGACAGCACGACGGTCAATATCTACAAGCTGGCGTCCGCCGCCCTGGCCGCCCGGCCCGGTCGGCCGGTGATCGTCGGCGACGCCGCCGATTTCCCGACCGACCGCTACGTCCTGGAGGGCCTGGCCGCGTCCACCGGCCGGCGGCTGCACCTGCTCGGGCCCGGCACCGACGACGAGACCGGGGCCGGGGCGGAGGCCATCTGCGCCGCCATCGACGACCGCTGCGCCCTGGTGTGCCTGTCGCACGTCAACTACCGCTCCGGCGCCCGTCTGGATGTGGCGGCCATCACCGAGCGGGCCCACGCCCACGGTGCCCTGGTCCTGTGGGACCTGGCCCACAGCGCCGGGTCGGTGCCGGTCGAGCTGGACCGGTGGGGGGTGGACCTGGCCGCCGGGTGCACCTACAAGTACCTCAACTCCGGCCCGGGGGCCCCCGGTTTCCTGTACGTCCGGCGGGACCTGCAGGCGGATCTCCGCCAGCCGATCTGGGGCTGGTTCGGCCGGGCCCGGCAGTTCGAGATGGCCGCCGGTTACGAGCCGGCGGCCGGCCCGGCTTCGTTCCTCACCGGCACCCCGGGCGTCCTCGGGTTGCTGGCGGTGGACGCCTCCCTCCAGGTGATGGAGGACGCCGGGATCGACGCCCTGTGGGCCAAGTCGCAGCAGATGACCCGCCTGCTGGTGGACCTGGCCGACGACCGGCTGGCCCCCCTCGGCGGCCGTGTCGTCACCCCGCGGGACCCGGACCGGCGGGGCGCCCACGTGTCGGTGGCCCACCCCCGGGCCTGGGCGTGGTGCCGCACCCTCATCGACCGGCACCTGGTCGTGCCGGACTTCCGCACCCCCGACGTGGTCCGGCTCGGTCCGGCCCCCATCTACACCCGCTACGTGGACTGCTACGACGCCGTGGAGCTGATGGCCGGGTTGCTGGCCGGCGGGTTGGACCCGGTGACCGGTTCCCGGCGGGTCACCTGAGGATCGCGCCGTCGGGGCCGGCGGGCGGCCGGCGGGCGGGGGGAGATAGGGTCATCCGATGCGCCTATTGATGGTCGCCCCGCCCGGCGCGGGCAAAGGGACGCAGGCCACCCGGCTGGCGGACCACTACGGGATCGCCCACATCTCCAGCGGCGATCTGTTCCGGCGCGAGATGGACGCCGGCACCCCCATCGGCAAGGAGGCGGCGCAGTACCTGGCCCGGGGCGACCTGGTGCCCGACAGGCTGGTGCTGGACATGCTGGCCGGTCCGATCCTGGAGGCGGCCGCCCGGGGCGGCTACGTCCTCGACGGCTTCCCCCGGACTCTGGCCCAGGCCGAGGAGGCCTACGAGGTGGCCCGTCAGGTGTCGGGGGTGGAGCTGCAGGCCGTCATCCACCTGGAGGTCAGCCGTGACGAGCTGCGCCGCCGCATGCTGGCCCGGGCCGGCACCGAGGGCCGCCACGACGACACCGAGACGGTCATCGACCACCGCCTCGACGTGTACGACTCCGAGACGGCGCCCATGCTGGAGTTCTACGCCGGTCGGGGGCTGGTGATCGACATCGACGGGGAGATGCCGGTTCCCGAGGTGTTCGAGGCCATCGTGGGGGCGGTCGACGTCCTCCGCTCCGGTCTGGTCTAGCCGGCGGCCGGGCCCTCCGCCGAGACCACGCCGGCCGACACGGTGGCGGTCCACGGCGCCGGCCCGGGGGCGTACGCGAACCACGTGTCGCTCGACATCACCACCGTCACGCCGGCCGGGGCCAGCTCCGCCACCGCGGCCCGGTCCTCGGTCGACGGGTCGGGCGTGACCACCGCCACCCGGTCGCCGGTCAGGGTGGCCCACACCGGCCGGCACGGCCGGCAGCTGGAGGTCAGGAAGTACAGCGTCCGTCCCTCGGGGTCGACCGACACCGGGCCGCCCCGGGGATCCACCCCGGTCACCGGCGGGGCCGGCTGACCCACCCGGGACGGCCGGGCCCGCCTCCGGGCTTTACGGAAGGCCACGGCGGCAACCTATCCTGCGACGATGCAGATCGGGGTCATTGGAGGAACCGGGCCGGCCGGCCAGGCCGTGGCGGTGCAGTTCGCCGGCATCGGGATCGAGGCGGTCGTGGGCTCCCGGGCCCTGGACCGGGCCGAGGAGGCGGTGGCCGCCCTGCGGCAGCGCTACCCGGACCGGGACCTGCCCCTCGTTCCCGGGGAGAACGCCGGGGCGGCGGCCGCCGACGTGGTGGTGGTGGCCACCCCCTGGGACGGGATCCTGGCCACCATCAGCCCGCTGGAGGAGGCCCTGGCCGGCAAGGTCGTCATCACCATGGCCAACGCCCTGACCCGCTTCGGCAAGGAGATGGTCCCGCTGCTGCCGCCCACCGGCTCGGTGACCGTGGCGGTGGCCCGGGCCCTGCCCCGGTCCCGGGTGGTCGGGGCGTTCCACCACCTCCCGGCCGGTCCGTGGAGCGATCTGGACCACCCGCTGGACGCCGACGTGATGGTCTTCGCCGACGACAAGGAGGCCAGGGCCGAGGTGGCGGCGCTGGTCAGCCGCCTGCCCGGCCTGCGCGGCGTGGAGTCCGGCGGCCTGGGCAGCGGACTGGCCATCGAGGCCCTCACCCCGGCCCTCCTCGAGGTGAACCGGCGCTACAAGACCCACGCCGCCATCCGCCTCACCGGCATCCCAGACTGACCCGGCCGGCCGGCCGGTAACCGATTCGGACCGGCCCCGGGCGGGCCGTATTCTCTACAGCCGTGCCTGAACAGATCACCGTCCACCTGCCCGACGGGTCGGCCCGCGAGCTGCCGGCCGGCTCGACCGGAGCCGACCTGGCCGCCTCCATCGGCCGGGGGCTGGCCCGGGCGGCCGTGGCCGCCACCGTGGACGGCCGGGAGACCGACCTCACGTCGCCGCTCCCCGACGGCGCCACCGTGGCCGTCGTCACCGCCGACAGCACCGCCGGCCGCCACGTGCTGCGCCACTCCACCGCCCACGTGATGGCCCAGGCCGTGACCGACCTGTGGCCCGGCGCCCGCTACGCCATCGGCCCGCCGATCGAGAACGGCTTCTACTACGACTTCGAGCTGCCCGGCGGGGCCCACTTCAGCGACGACGACCTGGGCCGGATCGAGTCCCGCATGCGCCAGATCATCGCCGAGGATCAGCCGTTCGTGCGGGAGGAGCACAGCGTCGCCGAGGGCCTCGAGCTGTTCGCCGACCAGCCGTACAAGGTCGAGATCATCGAGGGTGTCGACGCAGCCGAGTCCGACGAGGCCGAGGGGGTGGGCGGGGGAGCGGTCAGCACCTACCGCAACACCGACGGTTTCGTGGACCTGTGCCGCGGCCCCCACGTGCCGTCCACCGCCCGGCTGGGCCACTTCAAGCTGATGAAGGTGGCGGCCGCCTACTGGCGCGGTGACGAGCGCCGGCCCCAGCTGCAGCGGATCTACGGGACGGCCTGGGAGTCCAAGGCCGCTCTCGACGAGCACCTGCACCGCCTGGAGGAGGCGGAGAAGCGGGACCACCGCAAGCTGGGGGCGGAGCTGGACTTGTTCCACTTCCCGCCCGAGCTGGGCGGCGGGCTGGTGGTGTTCCACCCCCGGGGTGGGCTGATCCGCAAGGTGATGGAGGACTACTCCCGGGCCGAGCACGAGCGGGCCGGCTACGAGTTCGTGTTCACCCCCCACCTGGCCAAGTCGACCCTGTTCGAGATATCCGGCCACCTGGAATGGTACGCGGAGGGCATGTACCCCCCGATGGAGCTCGAGGGCGGCGTCTACTACCCGAAGCCGATGAACTGCCCGATGCACATCCTGGTGTACAAGAGCCGGCAACGGTCCTACCGGGAGCTGCCGCTGCGGCTGTTCGAGTTCGGCACGGTGTACCGCTTCGAGCGCTCCGGGGTGCTCAACGGTCTGCTCCGGGCCCGGGGGTTCACCCAGGACGACTCCCACATCTTCTGCACCCCCGAGCAGCTGGCCCCGGAGCTGGCCGATCTGCTGGCCTTCGTGCTGCGCCTGCTGCGGGCGTTCGGGCTCGAGGATTTCGAGGCCGAGCTGGCCACCCGGCCGGACAAGTTCGTGGGGGACCCGGCCGAGTGGGACGTGGCCACCGACGCCCTGCGCCGGGCGCTGGAGGCCGCCGAGCTCCCCTATGTGGTGGCCGACGGCGAGGGGGCCTTCTACGCCCCCAAGATCGACGTCCACGTGAGGGACGCCATCGGCCGGCGCTGGCAGGTGTCCACCCTGCAGGTCGACTTCCAGGAGCCCCAGCGCTTCGACATGGAGTTCGTGGGCTCCGACAACGCCCGCCACCGCCCGTACATGATCCACCGGGCCCTGTTCGGCTCCATCGAGCGGTTCTTCGGCATCCTCATCGAGCACTACGCCGGGGCGCTGCCGACCTGGCTGTCGCCGGTGCAGGTGAGCGTGCTGCCGGTCCGCTCCGACCATCAGCCCTACGCCGAGGAGGTGGCCGCCCAGCTGCGTGCCGCCGGCGCCCGGGTCGAGGTGCTGGCCGCCGACGAGCAGCTGGGCGCCCGGGTCCGCCGGGCCAAGATGGACAAGGTCCCCTACGTGCTGGTGGTCGGCGACGACGACGTGGCCGCCCGCACCGTCGGTGTCAACTCCAGGGACAAAGAGCGGCCCGACCGGGGCGTCCCCCTCGGCGACTTCGTGGGCCGGGTGGCCACGGAGATAGAGACGCACGCGTGAGCGGCCTGGACCGGCTGTGGGCCGGGTGGCGCAGCGAGTACATAGAGGGGGTGACCGCCGGCCCGGAGGGGAGCGGGGACTGCGTGTTCTGCTCCATCCTGGGCAGCGGCCTCGACGACGAGGAGACCCACATCCTCTGGCGCCACCCCGGAGGCGGGGCCCTGGCCATCCTCAACGCCTTCCCGTACGGCAGCGGCCATCTCATGGTGATGCCGCTCCGCCACGCCGCCTCACCGGAGGATCTCACCGCCGAGGAGGGCAGCCAGATCTGGGAAGGGGTGTCCCGGGCGGTCGCCGCCCTGCGCGACGCCTACCGGCCGGACGGTCTGAACATCGGCGCCAACCTGGGGCGGGCGGCCGGCGCCGGCGTGCCCGGCCACTTCCACGTCCACGTGCTGCCCCGCTGGTCCGGCGACACCAACTTCATGACCGCGGTGGCCGAGACCCGGGTGCTGCCCGAGACGCTGTCCACGTCGGCGCAGAAGATCCGCAAGGCCTGGGGCTGACCGCCGGGGCGGCCGCTACGCCGACGCCCGTGACACCGCGCCCCACAGGTGCTGGGGCAGGGGGTCGTAGTGATCGTGCCAGGCGTTGAAGCGGCCCCGGCCGCCGGTCATGGAGCGCAGGTCGATGGCGTAGCGGAGGATCTCCGAGGTCGGGACCAGGGCCGCGATGACGGACTCCCCGTCGTTGCCGGACTCGGTGCCCTGCACCCGGCCCCGGCGGCTGTTGAGGTCGCCCATCACGTCCCCCTGGTAGGCCGACGGCACCGTGACCTCGATCCGGGAGATGGGCTCCAGCAGGATCGGTCCGGCTTTTTCCATGGCCTCCCGGAAGGCCAGCGAACCGGCCATCTTGAAGCTCATCTCGGACGAGTCGACGCTGTGGAACTTGCCGTCGAACAGCGTGACCGACACGTCGACCACCGGCCAGCCGTGCACCCCGCCGCCGGCCATGGCCTCCTCGATGCCCTTCTGCACCGCCGGGATGAACTGGCGGGGGATGGCCCCGCCCACGATCTGGTCCACGAACTCGAATCCGGCGCCCCGGTCCAGGGGGGCCATCCGGACGTTGGCCACCCCGAACTGGCCGTGGCCACCGGTCTGCTTCTTGTACTTGCCTTCCGCCTCGGCGGAGCCGGTGATGGTCTCCCGGTAGGGGACGACCACCGGTTCGGTCTCCACCTCCACCCCGAACTTGCGCGACAGCCGCTCGGTGACGATGGCCAGGTGGGTCTCGCCGCTGCCGCCCAGCAGGGTCTGGTGGGTCTCGTCGTCGCGACGCACGGTGAGCACCGGGTCCTCGTCCTGGAGCCGGTGCAGGGCGGTCATCAGCTTGTCCTCGTCGCCCTTGGAGCGGGGCCGGATACCGATGGTGAGGGCCGGCTCGGGCACCGGGGGGGCGGGCACCGCCACCGGGGTGCCCTTCGGTGCCAGGGTGTCCCCGGTGAGCACGTCCGCCAGCTTGGCCACCGCCCCCAGGTCGCCCACCGGGAAGGCGTCCACCGGGATCTGCTCCTTGCCGCGCAGGCTGAACAGACCGTGCATGCGCTCGTCGGTGTGGGTCCGGGAGTTGACCAGCACGTCGTCCGCCTTCAGCGAGCCCGAGTACACCTTGAACAGGCTGATCTTGCCCACGTGGCGGTCCACCACCGTCTTCCACACCCACGCCAGGGGCGGCCCGGCCGGGTCGGGAGGGATGTCGCTGGTGGTGGCGCCCGCCTCCACCACCAGCGGGGGGCGGTCCACCGGGGACGGGCCGATCTCGCAGATGAACGTGGCCAGCCGGTCGATGGCCACCTGCCTGGTGGCCGACCCGCACAGCACCGGGAACACCTGGGCCGAGGCCACCCCGTGGGCCAGGGTCTCCTCCAGCTGCTTCACCGAGGGGATGTCCCCCTCCAGGTAGCGCTCCATCAGGTCGTCGTCGGCCACCACGATGCCCTCCACCAGCGAGTCGTGGACCGAGTGCTCCTTCACCGCCATCTCGTCCGGTATGGGCCCGGTGGTGGCCCGGCCCCCCTCGTAGGTGATGGCGGTGTCCGACAGCAGGTCCGCCACCCCCCGGAACGACGACTCCTCGCCGATGGGCAGCTCGAGAGGCGCGATGCCCGCCCCGAACGTCGACTGCAACTGCTCGAGGGTCCTCTCGAAAGACGCCCGCTCCCGGTCCAGCTTGTTGACGAACACCAGGCGGGGAAGCTGCAGCTCGGCGGCGGCCTTCCACATGATCTCGGTCTGCACCTCGACGCCTTCGACCGCGCTGACCACGAACACCGCCATGTCGGCCACCCGCAGCGCGGCGATCGCCTCGGGGGCGAAGTCGGCGTAGCCGGGGCAGTCGAGGATGTTGATCTTGTGGTCCTCCCACTCGAACGGGGCCAGGGCGGCGGACACCGACAGGCCCCGCTTCTGCTCCTCGGCGTCGAAATCGGTGACGGTGGAGCCGTCCTCCACCCGCCCGGCCCGGCCGATGACCCCGGCCCGCTGCAGGAGGGCCTCGGTGAGGGTGGTCTTGCCGGCGCCCCCGTGGCCGACCAGAGCGACGTTGCGGATCTTCGCTGGCGAGTAAGCCTTCACCGCCTGAACTCCCAGGTCACGTGTTCTCCTCCCCGGTCCCGGCCTGGCCGGATCCCCCATGATCACCGTCGACGCGGCTCCCGGTGGTACCCTAGTCCTCTAGTTGGATGCGGTTGGGCCGATGCAGGCTGTGGGTCGTACACCCCAATGTGACCGCCGCGAGGAGCAGCTAGCCATTGTTTGACGGACGTTTTCGGGCGGGCGTGGACCGGATAACCAAGCCCGTGGCAGGCGCCCTGCGATCCACAGGCCTGGCCCCGGACCACCTGACCGGACTGGGGTTGGTGCTGGCCGTACCGGCCGCCTGGGCCATCGCCACGGGCCGCCTCGGGCTCGGCCTGGCGCTGCTGATCGGCTCGGCCGTGCCCGACCTGCTGGACGGGGCGCTGGCCAAGGCCTCGGGCCGGGCCAGCGTACGCGGCGCCTTCTTCGACTCGGTGGCCGACCGGGTGACCGACACCCTGATCCTGGGAGCCCTGGCGTGGTACCTGCAGGACACCCACCGGGGCCACGTCTTCATGCTGCCGGTGGCCGTGCTGGGCCTGTCGCTCATCATCTCCTACGAGCGGGCGAAGGCCGAGTCCCTGGGCTTCGACGCCAAGGGCGGCCTGATGGAGCGGGCCGAGCGCATCGTGGTGATCTGCGCCTCCATCGCCTTCAGCTTCATGATGATCCCGCTGCTGTGGCTGATGCTGACTCTCACCGCCGTCACCGCGGTGCAGCGCTTCGTCAAGGTCTGGAAGCAGGCGAACGCGGCCGGCCACCGGCCCCCGCCGGCCGAGCGGAGGATCTTCGTCCGCCGGGCCGGCTACGAGGCCGGGCCGGTTTCCGCCCGGTGGCGGGCCTGGCGGGAGACGAACGGCTGGTTGCCCCCGCGCGAGGGCTACGGGGAGCGGGCCCGGCCCGCCTCGGCCGCCGCCCGCTGGCAGGAACGGCGCCGGGCCCGCCTGGCCGACCACGAGTCCGGCGCCCCCCGCCGGCGGTCCGGGTCGCGCCGGCCCTGACCGGGCGGTATCGCCTGCCCGGGAGCCCTGACAGCCGGTGCTGAGCATCTCCGGGCCGGGCCGGCCCTCGACCGCCCTTCTGGCCATGCGCCTGGGCCGGTCCGCCGCCACCCACCTCCCGGCGCCCATGGCCCGGGGGGTGGCGGAGGGAGCGGCGGTACTGATCTCCCGCCAGCCCCACCTCCCGGGGCGGGGTTCGTGGGCCGAACGGCGCCGCCTGGTGGGCCGCCACCTGACCCGGGTCCTCGGATCGCGTCCGGACCGCGCCACCCTGGGCCGGCTGGTCGACCAGACCTTCGCCTCCTACGCCCGCTACTGGGCCGAGAGCCTGCGCCTGCCCGCCCTGTCCACCGGGGAGATCGCGGCGGGTATCCGCTACGAGAACTTCGGCTACATCGAGCAGTCCGAGGCGGCCGGCCGGGGGACCATCCTGGCCCTGCCCCATCTGGGCGGCTGGGAGTGGGCCGGGACCCACCTGGCCCTCACCGGGCACAAGATGAGCGTGGTGGTGGAGCGCCTCGAGCCGCCCGACCTGTTCGACTGGTTCGTCGGGTTCCGGGAGCAGCTCGGCATGCAGGTGATCCCCGCCGGCCCGGACGCCGCCACCCGGTGCCGGGCCGCTCTGGCCGACAACCACGTGCTGTGCCTCCTGTCCGACCGGCTCCTGCCGGGCACGTCGGGGGTGGACGTGGAGTTCTTCGCCGAGCGCACCGGGCTGCCGGCCGGGCCGGCCATGCTGGCCCTGCGGACCGGGGCCACCCTGCTGCCGGCGGCGGTGTACTTCGAACCGGCCACCGACGCCCATCACGGGCTGGTCCTCCCCCCGATCGACACCACCCGCACCGACGGCCTGCGCGAGGACGTGCAACGGGTCACCCAGGACCTGGCCCGGGCGTTCGAGACGCTGGTCATCCGGGCCCCGACCCAGTGGCACCTGATGCAACCGAACTGGCCGAGCGACCTCGGCCCGCCGGGATCGCCGGGGGAGCGCAGTAGCCTGTAGGAGTGCGGGTGGGAATCGTGTGCCCCTACAGTCTGACCCTCCCAGGTGGGGTCCAGGGACAGGTGCTGGGCCTGGGGCGGGCCCTGCAGCGCCAGCGGGTCGACGCCCGCATCCTCGGCCCCTGCGACGGCCCGCCCCCCGACCCGTCGGTGATCCCGCTGGGCAACTCCATCCCCACGGCCAACAACGGCTCGGTGGCGGCCATCGCCCCCGACCCGTCAGCCTCCCTGCGGACCATCCGGGCCCTGCGCGACGAGGACTTCGACGTCATCCACGTCCACGAACCGTTCGCCCCGGGCCCGTCGCTCACCGCCCTGGTCGCCGGCGGCGGACCCGAGGTCGGCACGTTCCACCGCTCCGGTCACAGCACCTGGCTGCGGGTGCTGGGACCCCTGGTCCGCTGGGGGGCCGGCAACCTCGACGTCCGGGCCGCCGTGTCCGAGGAGGCCCGGGCCACCGCCGCCGAAGCCCTCGGCGGGGAGTACGAGCTGGTGTGGAACGGGATCGACATCGAGCGCTACCAGCGCGGCGACCCGTGGCCCACCGACCGGCCCACCATCCTGTTCGTGGGCCGCCACGAACCCCGCAAGGGATTGAGCGTGCTGCTCGACGCCATGGACCTGCTGGGATCGGACGTGCGGCTCTGGGTGGCTGGGCAAGGCCCGGAGACCGACCGCCTGAAGCGGTCCACGGCCGCCGACCCCAGGGTGCAGTGGCTGGGGCCGATCACCGAGGACGAGAAGGTCCGCCGGATCCGGGGCTGCCACGTGCTGTGCGTGCCGTCACTGCACGGCGAGAGCTTCGGGGTGGTCCTGCTCGAGGGGATGGCCGCCCGCACCCCGGTGGTGGCGTCCGACATCACCGGCTACCGCCACGTGGCCCGCCCCGGCGCCGAGGCCCGCATGGTGCCCCCCGGCGACTCCGACGCTCTGGCCAAGGCCCTGGACGCCGCCCTCGCCGGCGGGGCCGAGGAGCAGGAGATGATCGAGCGGGGCGCGGCCAGGGCCGCCACCTTCTCGATGGACAGCCTGGCCTCCAGGTACCTGGAGCTGTACGACCGGGCCCGCCGTGTGCACCGGGCGTGAGCCGGGCGGACTTCCGGCCCCCCGGTCCGAGGAAGTAGCTTCTCGTCCCTGATGGACCTCCCCGGCCGCCGATGACGCCCACCTATCGCGCTCTGGTCACCCTTGCCGTCTTCGCCGGCGCGCCCGCAGTGGTGATCGGGCTGATCCTGCTGTTCAGCGTCGGCTGGATCGCCGGGCTGGTGGTTTTCGTGGCCGTCGGGGCGGCGCTGGCCGGCTGGGCCCGCCTGGACGGCGAGCGGCGCATCCTGGCCCGGCTGGCCGGCCGCCCGGCTGATCCCCGCACCGACGCCCGGCTGCTCAACCTGGTCGACGGGCTGATCACCGCCGCCGGCGTACGCCACCCCCGGGTGGTCGTGGTGGACAGCCCCGGGCTCAACGCCGCGGCGTTCGGCACCTCGGCCTCGAACGCGGTGCTGGCCGTCACGTCCGGCCTCCTGGCCGAACTGGACCGCATCGAGCTGGAAGCGGTCCTGGCCGAGGAGATCTACCTGATCCGCCACCAGGAGACCGCCCCGGCGACGGTCCTGGCCGCCACCTTCGGGGTGGGCCGGTCGCTGGCCGTCCGGGCCGACCACGACGCCTGCGCCGACCAGGGGGCGGTGTCGCTGACCCGCTACCCGCCGGGGCTGGCGGCGGCCCTCGAGAAGATCGAGCGCAAAGGCCCGGCGGTGGCCGGCCAGCCGGACTGGATGGCCCACCTGTGGCTGGCCGACCCCCGGCCGGCGCCGTCCGCCCCCGGCCCGGGCCGCCTGGCCCTCCACGACCGGGTGGAGGCGCTGCGGGAGCTGTGAGCCCCGGGAGGGCCGGATAACCCCCGATCCGCCCGGGCCGCCCGACCGTACAATGTCGGTATGGCTACCCCCGAGAACCCCCGCGTCACCGGCACAGACCTCGTCAAGCGGGGTATGGCCGACATGCTCAAAGGCGGCGTGATCATGGACGTCGTCACCGCCGAGCAGGCCCGGATCGCCGAGGACTCGGGAGCGGTGGCGGTCATGGCCCTGGAGCGGGTGCCCGCCGACATCCGCCGCGACGGCGGGGTGGCCCGGATGAGCGACCCGGCCCTCATCGAGGGGATCAAGGCGGTCGTGTCCATCCCGGTGATGGCCAAGGCCCGGATCGGGCATTTCGCCGAGGCCCAGGTCCTGCAGGCCCTGGGCGTCGACTACATCGACGAGAGCGAGGTGTTGACCCCCGCCGACGAGCTGCACCACATCGACAAGTGGGCGTTCACCATCCCCTTCGTGTGCGGGGCCACCAACCTGGGCGAGGCTCTGCGGCGTATCTCGGAGGGCGCCGCCATGATCCGCTCCAAGGGCGAGGCCGGCACCGGCGACATCAAGGAGGCCGTCCGTCACCTGCGGTCCATCCGGGGTGACATCGCCAGGATCACCCAGGCCGACTCGGCCGAGGTGTACCAGTGGGCGAAGCAGCTCCAGGCCCCCGTGACCCTGGTCAAGGAGCTGGCCGAGACCGGGGAGCTGCCGGTGCCGTTGTTCTGCGCCGGCGGGATCGCCACCCCGGCTGACGCGGCCCTGGTCATGCAGCTCGGGGCGGAGGCCTGCTTCGTGGGCAGCGGCATCTTCAAGAGCACCGACCCGGCCCGTTTCGCCCGGGCCATCGTGGAGGCCACGACCCACTACAAGGATCCCGAGATCGTGGCCAAGGTCAGCCGCGGCCTGGGTGAGGCCATGCGGGGCCAGGAGTCCAGCCAGGTGGAGACCAGGCTGGCCGACCGGGGCTGGTAGGTCCGGCCGATCCTCAGCGGCCGGTAGGATGGGGCGCCGTGGGAAGGATTCCGCCAGGTGAGGCCCGGGTCAGGTCCGAAAGTCGGCATACTCGCCCTGCAGGGGGCGGTCCGGCAGCACGCTGAGGCTCTCGCCTCCCTCGGCGTGGAGGCGGTAGCCGTCCGGGTCCCGTCCGATCTCGACGGGGTGGACATGCTCGTCCTGCCCGGCGGGGAGTCGACCACCATGTCGCTCCTGCTCGAGAGCTCCGGCCTGCTCGCACCGGTGGCCGAACGGCTCCGGGCCGGGATGCCGGCCTTCGGCACCTGCGCCGGCATGATCCTCCTGGCCGACGAGGTGTTCGACGGCCGCCCCGACCAGCACCACCTGTCGGCCATCGACATAAGCGTCCGGCGCAACGCCTTCGGCCGCCAGATCGACTCGTTCGAGACCGACCTCGAGGTGGGGGGGCTGGACCGGCCGTTCCACGCCGTGTTCATCCGGGCCCCCGTCGTCGAGCGGGCCGGCCCCGGAGTGGAGGTGCTGGCCACCGTCGAGGGCTCCGACGGCCGGGAACGACCGGTGCTGTGCCGGCGGGGGCCCATCCTGGTCTCCGCCTTCCACCCCGAGCTGTCCGGCGACAACCGCCTGCACCGTATGTTCCTGGAAGGCGCGGCCCGCCCCGAGCCGGTCGCCGCCGCCCCCGAGTCCTAGCCCGAACCCAAGAGGAGGAGCCAATGTCCGGCCACAGCAAGTGGGCGACCATCAAGCACAAGAAGGGCGCCGCCGACAAGGCGCGGGGCAAGCTGTTCGCCAAGCTCATCCGCCAGGTGGAGGTGGCGGCCAGGGAGGGCGGGGGCGACCCGGACTCCAACCCCACGCTGCGGACCATGTTCGCCAAGGCCCGGGAGGCGTCCGTACCGCTCGACACCATCGAGCGGGCCATCAAGCGGGGCACCGGCGAGCTGGAGGGCGTCCGCTACGAGCAGGTGGCCTACGAGGGTTACGCCCCGAGCGGGGTGGCCGTGATCGTCGAGTGCCTCACCGACAACCGCAACCGCACCGGCGCCGACATCCGCTCCACCTTCTCCAAGAACGGGGGGTCGATGGCCGAGCCGGGGGCGGTGTCCTGGCAGTTCGAGCGCAAGGGGGTGATCCTGGTCCCCAAGAGCGTGGCCGAGGACGACCTGATGCTGGTGGCTCTCGACGCCGGCGCCGAGGACATCTCCGATTCGGGGGAGCAGTGGCAGGTGACCACCCCGCCCAGCGACCTGCCGGCGGTGCGGTCGGCCCTGGACGAGGCCGGGATGCCGGTCGAGTCGGCCGAGGTGACCCTGCTGTCGTCGACCACCGTGGAGCTTCAGAGCGAGTCGGATGCCAAGAAGGTGCTGCACCTGGTCGACCTGCTCGAGGATCACGACGACGTGCAGAACGTGTACGCCAACTTCGACATCCCCGACAGCATCCTGGAGCTGGTCGAGGCCTGAGCGGGCGGCCCGCCCACCCGGGCCTTCCTCGCCGTGACCCCCGGTGGTAGCGTGCCGCCGTGGGCAGCGGGCGGGCGGAAGTGGAGGCCGGCGACCGGCCCGACAGGCAGGTGGCGCGCCGTCCGGCCGCCGACCGGCAGGCCCCGGCCCGGGGTGCCCCGGGCCTGCAGCAGCTGCAGCGCTCCATCGGCAACCGGGCGGTCTGCAACCTGGTCACGTCGGGAGCCGTCGTCGTGCAGCGGGACCTGCGGTACGGCAACGACCCCCAGACCGGCATCGCCGAGGACAGTCCGGACCTGCTGTACGGCATCAACATCCCGCGGGCTCAGACGAAGGGCCGGCTGAGCGACGACCAGCGGAAGCGGCTGCGGACCATCGACGACTACAACCGGGCCATCGGCATCAACGCCATCATCAAGGGCACGACGGCGGCCATGGCGCTCTACGACGTGCGGGCCCAGCTGGCGTCCACCGGCGCCTGGGGGCTGACCATGGACGCCACCCTCAACACCGTCGACAACCAGGGTTCCATCCAGCTGTGGATCGACTACCTGAGGGCCCACGCCGCCCACATCGGCCTGGAGGACCTGGGAAGCAGGTCGGGGCCTCTCGTCCGGGACAAGATCAACACCAAGGACCGGTTCAAGAAGAACCGCAAGGAGTCTCAGGCGAACCAGCCCAAGGCGGACCGGCTCACCCCGTCGGAAACCCGCGACTTCCTGGCCCCCACCCACACCAAGACCACGGCGCAGAACGTCTACGACGCCATGAGCCCGGCCAAGCAGGCCGCCCTCAACGAATGGGTGTACCGGGCCTTCTTCCGCCGCACCAGCAAGCTGGGCCAGGACTTCACGGTCAAGGTGCTCGGCGGCATGGTCCACTTCAACACCGTGGCCGACCCCGACTACAAGCCGCTCCTCGGGCCGCAGTGGAAGGACAAGGGCCTGGAGAAGATGAGCAAGTCCGGCAAGAACGACAAGAACCGGGCCATAACCGTCAGCGAGTACCGGCACATGAAGAAGCTGGCCAAGCAGCATCCCGGTTCGTTCAACGTGTACGGCGAGATCTGATCGGGCCCCACATCCACCAGCTGCCGGGCCGGCGCTGCTAACGTCGAACGGGTGTTCGCCCTAGGTATCGATCCCGGGCTGTCACGCTGCGGCTACGGAGCGGTGGAAGGCGCGGGCGGCCAGCTGAGGGCGGTGGCCTTCGGTCACCTCACCACGCCCACCGACCGGCCGTTGGCCGAGCGGCTGGCCACGCTGTGGCAGGACCTGGACGACCTCTTCTCCGACCTGCGACCCGAGGTGGTGGTGGTGGAGCGGGTGCTGTTCCAGGTCAACGCCCGGACCGCCATGTCGGTCGGGCAGGCCAGCGGCCTGGCCCTGGCCCTGGCCGCCCGCCGGTCCTGCCCGGTGGTGCAGTACAGCCCCAACGAGGTGAAGATGGCCGTGGCCGGTTACGGCTCGGCCACCAAGGAGCAGGTCCAGGCCATGGTGGCCGTCCTGCTGGGACTGGACGAGCGGCCCCGGCCGGCGGACCGGGCGGACGCCCTGGCCCTGGCCATCACCCACCTGTCCGGGGCCGGCCTGCGGGCGGCGGCGCTGCGGTGATCGGGTCTCTGCGGGGCAGCCTGCTGGACCGCCGGCCCCGGGCCACCGGTGGGGCCGAGGTTCTGGTCGAGGTGGGCGGGGTCGGCTACCGGACGGTCGTGCCGACCGGTCCGGCGGCCGGGCTGGGCCCGCTGGGCAGCACCGTGTTCCTGCACGTCCACACCCATGTGCGCGAGGACGCCATCGTGCTCTTCGGGTTCCCGAGCCGGGAGGAGAGGGTCTGCTTCGAAGCGCTCATCGGCGCCCACGGGGTGGGCCCGTCGGTCGCCCTGGCCCTGCTGTCGGTGCACTCCCCGGCGGCCCTGCGCCGGGCCGTGCACGCCGAAGACCTCGACGCGCTGATGCTGGTCCCGGGGATCGGCCGCAAGACCGCCGCCCGCCTGGTCGTCGAGCTCAAGTCCCGGCTGGAACTGGACGGCGACGAATCCGATCTGGCCCTGGTCGGGGCGGCGACCGGCCCCACCGGCGACGGCGTCGCCGCCATCACCCGGGCCGACGTCCGCACCGCCCTGTCCGCCCTGGGCTACGGCGCCGACGAGATCCGCCACGCCCTCGCCGCCCTGCCCGCCGACGGGTCCACCGAGGAGCAGCTGCGCCTGGCGCTGCGGGAGCTGGCGAGCAGCCGGTGAGGGAAGAGGGTCTGAGCCGGCCGGTGAGCCCGGCCGCCGATCCGGTCGAATCGGCCGAGGAGATCAGCCTGCGGCCCCGGCGGCTGGCCGAGTTCGTGGGCCAGGCCCAGCTCAAGGAGCACCTGGAGATCATGCTGGAGGCGGCCCGCCGGCGGGACCAGCCGGTGGACCACCTGCTGTTCGCCGGCCCCCCGGGGCTGGGCAAGACCAGCCTGGCCGGGATCGTGGCCAACGAGGTCGGCGCCGGCCTGCGGATCACCTCCGGCCCGGCCCTGGTCCGGGCCGGGGACCTGGCCGCCATCCTCACCAACCTGGTCGAGGGCGACGTGCTGTTCGTGGACGAGATCCACCGGCTGGGCCGGGCGGTGGAGGAGATCCTGTACCCGGCCATGGAGGACTTCCAGCTGGACATCGTGCTGGGCAAGGGGCCGAGCGCCCGCACCATCCGCCTGGACCTGCCCCGCTTCACCCTGGTAGGGGCGACCACCCGCACCGGGCTCATCACCGGGCCGCTGCGTGACCGTTTCGGCTTCGTGGCCCGCCTGGACTACTACGAGCCGTCCGACCTGCAGTCCATCATCGACCGCTCGGCCCGCATCCTGGACACCGACATGGACCATGCCGGGGCGGCCGAGATCGCCCGCCGGTCCCGGGGCACCCCCCGCATCGCCAACCGCCTCCTCAAGCGGGTGCGCGACTACGCCGAGGTGCGCGGCGACGGCCGGGTCGACCTGACGGTGGCCCGCCGGGGCCTGGAGCTGTTCGGGGTGGACGAACTGGGCCTGGACAAGGTCGACCGATCCATCCTGGAGGCGGTCTGCGTGCGCTTCGGGGGGGGACCGGTGGGGCTGTCCACCCTGGCTGTCAGCGTGGGGGAGGAGACCGACAGCGTGGAGGACGTCTACGAGCCGTTCCTGCTGCAGCTGGGGCTGCTCATGCGCACCCCCCGGGGCCGGGTAGCCACCCCGCAGGCCTGGCAGCACCTCGGGCTGACCCCGCCGCCGGCCGCCGGGCCCCGCGCCGCGGAGGACCCCGGCCTGTTCTGAGCCGGGCCCGCAGGGATGCCGTCCCGCCCGATCGACTAGACCCGGTGGGCCGTGGAAGTCCCCGACTACGACCTGCCCGAGGCGGCCATCGCCCAGACCCCGGTGGAGCCGCGCGACTCCGCCCGGCTGCTCGACGCCGTCGACCCGGGCGGCCGGATCGTCCACCGGGCCGTGTCCGACCTGCCCGAGATGGTCGGGCCCGGCGACGTGGTGGTGGTCAACGACTCGCGGGTCATACCGGCCCGGC
This sequence comes from Acidimicrobiales bacterium, assembly GCA_035702985.1. Lineage (GTDB taxonomy): Bacteria > Actinomycetota > Acidimicrobiia > Acidimicrobiales > Palsa-688 > JAKAXG01. Next base: position 5,632 of record DASSZD010000182.1, on the reverse strand, counting down.
TGCGCCTGGTGAAGTCGACCGGCGGGGCCGCCGAGGTCATGCTGCTCGAGCCCGAACCGGGGCCGGAGGGGGCCTGGACGGCTCTGGTCCGCCCCGGCCGGCGCCTGCCACCCGGAACCAGGCTGGGCATCCCCGGGCGACCCCCGGTGGTCGAGATCGGCGAACGGCTGGGCGACGGCCGGCGCCGGGTGCGGCTGCTGGCCGAACCGGCCGAGGTGCTGGCCTCGGTGGGGGAGATGGCCCTGCCTCCCTACATCACCACCCGGCTGGAGGACCCCCAGCGCTACCAGACGGTCTACGCCGACCGCCCCGGCTCGGTCGCCGCCCCGACCGCCGGCCTGCACCTCACCGGCGAGCTCCTGGACCGGGTCCGGGCCCGGGGCGCCGCCGTGCACACCGTCGACCTGGCGGTGGGACTGGGCACCTTCCGTCCGGTGTCCTCCGAGCGGGCCGAGGAGCACGAGATGCACTCGGAGCGGTACCGGGTACCGGCCGCCACCTGGCAGGCCTGCCGGGAAGCCGACCGGGTGATAGCCATCGGTACCACGACCGTCCGGGCCCTGGAGACGGCCGCCGCCACAGACCGGCTGGAGGGGGAGAGCCGGCTGTTCATACGCCCGGGTTTCACTTTTTCCGTCATCGACGTCCTCCTCACCAACTTCCACATGCCCCGCTCCACGCTGCTGCTCCTGCTCGAGGCCTTCGCCGGCCCCCGCTGGCGGGACATCTACCGGGTGGCCCTCAACGCCGGCTACCGGTTCCTGTCCTTCGGTGACGCCATGATCGTGGGCCGGCCGTGATCCCGGCCCGGTTCGAGACCGAAGCCTCCAGCGGGGCGGCCCGCACCGGGACCGTCCTCACCGCCCGGGGGTCCTTCCGCACCCCGTGCTTCATGCCGGTCGGGACCCGGGGGGCGGTGAAGCTGCTCGACGCCGGCGATCTCGACGCTCTCGGGCCGCAGGTCGTCCTGGCCAACACCTACCACCTGATGCTCCGGCCCGGCTCCGACGTGGTCGCCGCGCTGGGCGGCCTGCACCACTTCACCGGCTGGGACGGCCACATGCTGACCGACTCCGGCGGGTTTCAGGTGTTCTCGCTCAATCCGGCCGTCGACGACGACGGGGTCACCTTCCGCTCCGTCTACGACGGTTCCCGGCACCGGCTCACCCCGGAGGGCGCGGTGGCGGTGCAGGAGGCTCTCGGCGCCGACATCCAGATGGCGCTCGACGTGTGCTGCGGGCTGCCCGCCCCGGCCGGCGAGGTGCGCCTGGCCGCCGACCGGACCCTGGCGTGGGCCGAACGGGCCCGCCGGTCCCACCGCCGGGACGACCAGAGCCTGTTCGGGATCGTCCAGGGCGGGGTGTCCCCGGAACTGCGGGCGGAGTGCGCCGGGCGGATCGTGGAGATCGGCTTCGACGGCTACGCCATCGGCGGCCTGTCGGTGGGCGAGCCGCTGGAGCAGATGCTGCCGGCCCTGGAGGCCGCGATGTCGGTGCTGCCGGCCGACCGGCCCCGCTACCTGATGGGGGTCGGCGACCCGGTTTCGATGGTGGAGGCGGTATGCCGCGGCGTCGACATGTTCGACTGCGTGCTGCCCACCCGGCTGGCCCGCCACGGCACCGTGCTGACCTCCACCGGCCGGGTGCAGATGAAAGCCGCCCGCTTCGCCCGGGAGTGCGGGCCGGTCGACCCGGGCTGCCGGTGCCCGGTCTGCCGCCGCTACAGCGCCGGCTACATCCGCCACCTGCTGATGGTCGGCGAACCGACCGCCGGCCGGTTGCTCAGCGTGCACAACCTGACCTGGATGGCGGACCTGGTCGAGCGGATCGCCTGCGCCGTCCGGGGCGGGACGCTCGACCGGCTGCGCTCGGAGGTGGCTGAAGCCTGGAACGGTTGACCTCTGCGCTAATGTCCTCCGGTCCCCGACAGCGGGACCCCCTCTTCACTCATGTATCCACACCTGATTCTTCTCGCCCAGACCACCGCCACCACGGCAGCCAAGAGCAGCAAGTCCTCCGGCTCCGTCGTCCCTTTGATCGTGATCATCGCGATCTTCGCCGCGGTCTACCTCCTCTTCATCCGGCCCCGCCAGCAGCGCATGCGCCAGCAGCAGACCGCCTCCCGCCAGATCTCGGTGGGCGACGAGGTGGTGTCGGCCGGGGGCATCTTCGGCCGGGTGGTGTCCATGGAGGGCGACCAGGTCGACGTGGAGGTGGCCCCCGGGGTGGTGATGACCTTCCTGCGCCGGGCCGTCAGCGCCCGACCGCAGAGCGCCACCCCCGCCCCGCCTGAGCCCGAGCCGGTCGACGAGCCCTGGCCGGTGGAGCCGGGCGCCGAGGCGCCACCGGGCGGGATCCCGCCGCACGAGGAGCCGCCCCACGACGAACCCCCGGCGGGACCGACCGGCCGGCGGGACTGACCGGTGAGACGAGGTCTCGTCTGGTCCCTGATGTTCTTCATCGTGGTGGCAGTCGGAGCACTCGGAGCCACGATCGGTCTGGGCCACACCCCGCTGCTGGGACTTGACCTCAGGGGCGGCGTATCCGTCGTCCTGCAGCCCCAGGGGACCGTCAACAACGGCACCCTCCAGGAAGCGGTCAGCATCATCGACCGCCGGGTCAACGGGCTCGGGGTCAGCAACTCCGACGTGGCCCGCCAGGGCAAGGACGTGGTCATCAACCTGCCCGGGATCAGGAACTCCCAGCAGGCCCTGGCCGAGCTGGGCAAGACCGCCGTCCTGTACTTCCGGCCGGTGCTGTGCGAGATCGCCCCCTACTCGCCGGCGAGCCAGGCCACGCCCTCGACGACCGCCCCGGCCGCCACCCCCGGCACCACCGCCCCGGCCTCGACCCCGGCGACCACCGCCAAGTCGCTCGGTGCCGCCACTCCGCAGATCCGCCTCACCTCGGCCCCGCTGCCGGCCGCCGGGTCCACCGCCACCACCACGCCGGCCCCGCCCACCACCGCGGCGCCGGCCGGCCAGAGCACCACCACCACGGTGCCGGCGTCGTCCGCCGCGTCGTCGGCGTGCAGCGCCTCGAACTCGGCCCAGATCCCCTCCACCCCGGCGGGACAGGACACCGCCAAGTCGACGGTGATCCTTCCGGACCGGTCCGGCCAGGTCCGCTACGTGCTCGGCCCGGCGGACATGTCCGGTTCGGCGGTGTCGAACGCCGCCGTGCAGGTCGATCCCAACACCGGCCAGTACTCGGTGCTGCTCACCTTCACCAGCAAAGGTGCCACCGAGTTCGACAACATCGCCGCCACCCGCTACGCCTGTTACCAGCAGAACCCGGCCAACCCGCCCCCGTGCAGCCTCGAGGCGTTCGAGCTGGACGGCCTGGTGGAATCGGCGCCGACCATCCAGGCGCAGAGCTTCCACGGCAGCGCGGTGATCAGCGGGTCATCGGCCTCGCCGTTCACCCAGTCCCAGGCCAGCGCCCTGGCCAACGAGCTCAAGTACGGGTCGCTGCCGGTGCGCTTCGTGCCCCAGTCGGTCCAGACCGTGTCCGCCACCATCGGCAAGGACTCGCTGCGGGCCGGCCTCCTGGCCGGCATCGGCGGCATCGCCGTGGTGATGATCTACATGCTGCTGTACTACCGGGCGCTGGGCCTCATCGTCCTGGTCGGTCTGGGCCTGGGCGGGGCCCTCCTGTACTCGATCCTCACCGAGCTCAGCTACAGCAGCGGCCTCACCCTGACCCTGGCCGGGGTGACCGGCATCATCGTGGCCGTCGGCATCACGGTGGACTCCTACGTGGTGTACTTCGAGAGGTTGAAGGACGAGGTGCGCGCCGGGCGTTCGGTGCGCCAGTCGGTGGAGCGCAGCTTCACCCGGGCGTTCCGCACCGTGCTGACCGCCGACCTGGTGTCGTTCATGGCGGCCCTGATCCTCTACATCCTGACCGTCGGCGACGTGCGGGGCTTCGCCTTCACCCTGGGCCTGTCCACCCTGCTGGACGTGTTCACCGCCTACTTCTTCATCCGCCCCGCTACCATCCTGGTGGGCCGCCGACGGGCCTTCACGGACAACCCCATCTTCGGGATCGCCCGCGGCCTGGGCGCCCGCACCCGTACGGGGGAGGTGTAGATGGCCCGACCCAACGCCTTCGTCCGGCTGTTCCGGGGCGAGACCTCGTTCGACTTCGCCGGCCGGTGGCGGCGCTGGTTCGCCATCTCCGGGATCATCATCTTGGTCGGGATCATCTCGCTGGCCACCCGCGGCCTCAATTTCTCCATCGACTTCAAGGGCGGGACGGTCTGGCAGGTCCCGTCCACGGCGTCGGTGTCGGAGGTCCGCTCCGTGGTCGGCGGGGCCGTGCCCGGGTTCGGCCAGTCGACCATCCAGGTCCTGACCAACAGCCTCACCCACCAGCGCACCATCGAGGTCGAGGCGGCGGCCAAGGTCACCGGCAACTCCGCCGAGGTCGCCAAGGTGACCGAGGCCCTGGCCAAGATGGCCCACGTCTCGCCCGACGAGGTGCAGCTCAACGACATCGGCCCGTCGTGGGGATCCTCGATCACCGACAAGGCAATCGAGGCGGTGATCATCTTCCTGGTCATCGTGTCGATTTACATCTGGCTGCGCTTCGAGGCGAAGATGGCCCTGGCCGCCCTGGTGGCCCTGGTGCACGACATCCTGATCACCATGGGGATCTACTCCCTGTCCGGCCTGCAGGTCAGCCCCGACACCGTCATCGCCTTCCTGACCATCCTCGGCTACTCCCTCTACGACACCATCGTGGTGTTCGACCGGGTGCAGGAGAACACCCGGGGGCTGGCGTCGACCAACCGTCTCACCTACACCGACACGGTCAACCTGTCGATGAACCAGGTGCTGGCCCGGTCGCTCAACACCTCGCTGGTGGCCATCCTGCCCATCCTGTCCATCCTGGTCATCGGGGCGTGGGTGCTCGGGGCCACGGCCCTGGAGGACTTCGGGCTGGCCCTGTTCGTCGGTCTCACCACCGGTGCGTACTCGTCGATCTTCATCGCCTCCCCGCTGCTGGCCCTGCTCAAGGAACGCGAGCCCCGCTACGCCGAGATCCGCCGGCGACTCGAGCAGTCCACCCGCCGCCGGATCACCCCCGCCGCGGCGGCCCACGGCCAGTTGTCGGACGGGGACCTCGAGACGCCACCCGTGGCTGCCACCGCCACTGCCACCCGCGACGGCGGCCGGCGCCGGGCCGACGCCCTGCCCGACGAGGTGGAGTACGGCCGACCCGAGGGGGAGCGGGCCGGGACCGGCCAGACCGGCTCCATACCCCTGCGCACCGAGATCCCGGCCCGGCCCGGCAACCGCCCGCCGCCCCGGCCCCGCAAGAAGGGCCGCCGCCACTAGCCGGCGGCCGCAGGCGGATGACCCGGCGGCCGGCGGCAGCCGGCGGCCGGCGGCCGGCGGTCGCAGGCGCGGCGGGGACCGGCGGCCCGGGTGTCGAGAGGGGTGCTTTCTGCCCTCAGGCGGCAACAACCCACCCTTCGACCGGCGCCTGACCGGCGCCTGACCGGCGCCTGACCGGCGCCAGACCGGCGGCAGGCGGCGGTGACCGGCGGCAAATGGCGGCGGGACCGGCGGCCGGGTGTCGAGAGGGGTGTTTTCTGCCCTCAGGCGGCAACAACCCACCCTTCGACC
>DASSZD010000024.1:0-2227 GCA_035702985.1 Acidimicrobiales bacterium | reverse complement strand
CTGAAGGGGTAGGTCGTCGTCTCGTCGAAGCGCCCGGTGCCGAGGTCGTAGTAGTGCAGGGGTGTCGGGGTGGCAGCCATCCCGGTGGCCTCACCCTTCAGCCAGGTGTCGAACCACTCGAGCTCGAGGGGATCGACCACGACGCTGGATCCGTTGATGTGCTCCCAAGGGCCGTCGATGAGCTGGTAGCGGCCGGTCGTCCGCTGGCCGGGCAGCATGGGGGCCGACACCGGGCGGCCGGCCCAGGCGTTCTGCAGGCCGGCGTAGTCGAGCGGCTCCCCGTTCTGGAAGATGTCGAACTCGCCGCCGACGAGATAGGCCGGGATGCCGTTGGCGACGATGTCGGCGAGGACGTTGCGGGGGTTGCGCTGCTGCCAGTAGGTGCCGTCGTAGGCCTCGTCCCCGCCGGCCAGCACGTTGGCCTGGGTGGACGCGTGGTAGGAGGCCAGCCCGTCGGCGTGATCGGCCTCGATGCCGGCCAGCTGTGAGAGCAGCTGCGGGTCGCTGGCGGTGTCCTGGACCGGGTTGAGCATGTTGCCCTCGGCGGTGAGGCCCAGGTAGGCCTCGGAGAACTCGAAGTCCACCAGGCCGCCCATGAAGGCGGTGTCGCGGTAGGTGTCGTTGGAGGGCACCATCGGGAAGATGGCCTTGAGGGGGGAGTTCCTGCCGATGGCCCCCGCCAGCAGGAGCTGGTCGATGCCCAGGTACGAAGGTCCGTAGGTCCCGACCTTGCCGGTCGAGTTGGGCAGGTGGGCGGCCCAGTTGACCACGTCGATGGCGTCCTGCTGCTGGATCGGGTCGAACAGGCCCCACTGCCCGTTGGAATCGCCGGTGCCCCGCACGTCCATGACCACCTCGATGTAGCCCCGCTGCACGAGGTAGTTGTCGGCGCCGCCGGTGGGCGACCCGCCCCCGGGCGCCTGAGCCGAGCCGGGGGCGCTCGAGCCGCCCTGACCCTTGCCGTAGGGGGTCATGGTCAGCAGGACCGGGAACCGGCCCGGGGCGGGGGTCCCGGCCGCGGTGGTCGGATAGATCTCGTTGACCCGGATGGTCGTGCCGCCGGCGCCGGCGATGGCGATGTCGTTGATCGACGCGGTGCCGTACGTGGCGTTCTCCGGCTTCCAGCGACTCCCGGGGGCGGCGCTGGCGGCGATCACGTCCGGCGGCAGCTGGGGGGTCAGGCCGGTCAGACTGGCCGGCGCCGAGGTCACGGCCAGGGATCCGGGAGGCGGGCTGGGCACCGTCGCCATGGCCGGTACGCCCAGCCCCACCGCCAGCGCGGTCAGCCCGGCCGTGGTCACCGCCGCGGTCCGCCCGGTCCGTCTCCTGAGATCCGATAGCCGCCTCATGCCGATGGTCCCCTCTCCCTCTCCGACGGCCGGCCTCCGCCGCCCGGCAGTGCGCTTCCGACACTCGTGTCCGTTCTGTCGTAATTCGCCCCCCAACCGCCCGGATCCTCCCCTGCACCCGCGAAGAGGTCCCCCTCAATCGGCAACGGAGTACTTCCATAAGTGTCACATCCTCCGATGTATTTTCGAAGCTCATGGATGCCGAACGCCGTCGCCGGGCCCTCGCCGAGCTGCACGGCCACGCCGGCCGTCAGCACGGCGTGGTCCTGTCGCGCCAGATCCGCCGATCCGGACTGAGCAGCGAGGTCATCCACCGGCTGGTGAAGGACGGGTGGCTGATCGCGGTGCGGACCGGCGCCTACACCGTCGGCGGGCCGGCGACCGACTGGCAGCGGGTGGTCGCCGCCGGGCTGCTGGCCGGCCCGGACGTGGTGGTGTCCCATGCCACGGCGGCGACCGTGCACCGGTTCCCGGCCCTCGTGCCGTCGCCGTCGATCGAGTTGACCGCGGCCGGGGGCCGCCATCCCGAGCTGGCGGGTGTCACTGTCCACCGGGTGCGCGATCTGCCGGTCGACGACTTCACCGGCTACCGCGGTCTCACCGTCACCAGGCCGGCCCGGACCCTCGTCGACCTCGGCGGGCGGCTCGTGCCCCGGCTGCTGGCCCGGGTGGTGGACGAGGGTCTGGTCGCCGGCCTCTGGACCGAGGCCGAGCTCCGCGCCAGCGCGTCCCGGGCCGGCGGTCGGACGCGCCCCTGGCTGGACCGGGTCCTGGAGGGATCCGGGCCGGGCGGCGAGGGCCGGGCCGAAAGTGCCCTCGAGCAGCGGGCCCAGCGGGCCCTGTCCTGCCTCGGTCCGTTCGAGACGCAGTGGCAGGTC